>NZ_JAIUHE010000029.1:0-67327 GCF_020164995.1 Mesorhizobium sp. CO1-1-11 | reverse complement strand
TAGCGGAAGCGCGCCCGGAAATTTCTAGTACCTGTCAAAGCAACTAAACCGGAGCCGCCGAGCAGCTCCGGCCTGCGCCTATCACTCGGCTGCAATGTGGAGCGGTTCGCCTTCCTCGGCCACGCTCCCGCTATCCGTTGCGGCCAAGTCCGTCTCGCCCTGAGGAGGCTCAAAGTCCGCCCCGGACGGTTCGTCTGCTGCCGCCGCTGCCTCACCGGTCACGTCATGCGCCTCTCCAAGCGCAGCGGGCTCCGTTGTGCGCATGAGTGCCGGGAGCCAGCTTGTTTCGGCCAACAACTGCTCGGCGGCTTCGGCCATCGGCTGCTTCTTCAAGGCAGCAAGCCTCTCGGCCGCCTCGTCGCTCACTGCCTCGCATACGGCGGAAAGAATATGTGCCTTGGTGATACGCCCGAGATAGGAGCTCACGGTCGGCCTCCAATGTGCCGTCATGTCGAGCGCGACCGCCGTTGCCAGCATGTCGGCCGTCTCATGAGCGCGTGGCTTGCGCTCCCAAGGTTGCTTCACGGCGTTGACCGTGAGCGAGGCGCAATGCGCAAACAGCGCCATGACGCTGGCATGGTCGAGCGCGGCGATGTAGCCCCATAGGTCGGCCACATCGACCGGCATATCCGCCGCCCATCCCGCATGACGATCCGCCAGCGCGTTGGCCGCCGCCGTGTCCTCGATGCCATCCGCGTGGCCGGCCAAGTAAGTGCTGGTGGGGCGAATTTCCAAGCAGTGAGCTTCGGCACCCTGATAGAAAGCCTGCGCGGCAAGTGCGTGCGTGACGGCGATCAGCGCGATGTCCGGTTGCTCGCCAAGCGCAAGGCGAAGGCCGAGTGTCCGGTGCGCGGTCAGGTCGCGCACGAGAATATCGGAAAGAGGCTTGCCGGAATCCTCCGCTTCGTCGTCGCTATCACCGTCCGGACCGACACCGTCCTCGATGATCTCACCATCGCCATTGATGGTGTAGCCATCGCTCTCTTCCTGCACTTCCGTTTCCGGCTGATCGTCTTCGCCCCGGATGAAGCCGCGTTCGATGCGCGCCGTCCCGTCATGGGAAAGCACGACAAACACTCCGCCGCGAGCAACGACATCTGCATCGTAGGCGTGGCGCAGTGCGTCGATGCGCTCGATCTCAGCCTCAAGCTTGCCAAAACGCTTATCGACATCGTCAGGCAGTTCCTCGGCGCTGCTCCATTCTTCCGTCAGCCGATTAAACTCTTCCAACGCCTGCGCATAGGCAGCTTCGTGCTCCTCCGACAAAGCCACCGGCTGCGGATAGGTGCGGCGCAGACCATGCGCGTGCGGATAGTCGATACGGACATCCGCCCATTTCCAACCTTCGGCCTGCCTGACGGTTTCCGCGACCCCTTGCAGCTTTTCGATGACCATTCGGTCGAGCAAGGCCGCGTCATCATAGAAGCCGCCGCGATCATCCGTGAACAGGTCGCGGATGATCATGCCGCCGGCGTCGATATAGGCCTCTTCACCGATGAGGATGGCGCGGCGGTCGGCAGCCGCAACATGGGTCTGTGTAAGCTGGCGACGGATCATGTACGGATCGCGATTGTAGGTGAGGCTGTCAAAAACCTGCTCTTGCCGTGCATGATCCTCGGTGATGGCGAAGGCCATCAACTGGTCGAGGGTCAGATTGCCATCGCGGTAGACCTGCATCAGCCTGGGGCTGACAGAACCAAGTCGCAGACGCTGCCGCACCACGTGTGCGGTCACACCGAAGCGGGCGGCGATTTCTTCCGCTCCCCATCCGCGCTCCTCATTGAGGCGACGGAATGCCTCGAACTGGTCAGCGGGATGCATCGCCTCGCGAGTAACGTTCTCGTCCAGGCTGATCTCGTGCGCATCGTTCACGGTGTCGATGACGCAGCGGATCGGTTCGGTCTTCTTGATCTGCTTCCGCTTCACGCGCAAAAGCTGAGCCAGCCTGCGGCCTTCACCGATGGTGACGAGATAGAAGCCGGTTTCAGTCCCCTCGCCGCCAAGCTCCGGCTCAACCACAAGGTTTTGCAGGACACCCTTGGCGGCAATGCTTGCCGCATAAGCTTCGATGATCGCCTCGCTATGCGGCGTCTTGCGCGCATTGCGCGGCGACTTTTTCAGCTTGTTCAGCGGAATGAAAACCTCGGTGCCGCTTTGGCTAACGGTGCCGGTTTCGACGTTCTTTGCATGGATGGTCATGGTTTTGGGTCCTTTCTCTTAACATGCCGAAGGCATGCCCCTCGGCATGCCTTCCGGGGGCGCGTGAGCGCGCGGCAGAGAGGGGGGCGAATGCCGGCGAGCGGAGCTGGGCTGCGCGTCGAGCGGGGCGACTCGGTTCAGTTCAAGTGATGAGGATCATTTGCCGCCTTGCGAGCGGGCGGCCTCGCTCTGCGCAGGCGGCATTCGCGGGGGAGAGATGGCCAAGACCATCTCTCCCCTCGCGTGTGAGTGTCGTCCGGTTGTTTGGCCGTGTTGGATATCCTCATGCGCAAAGAGCACCTTGGCCCGGCTTGCCTCCAAGAATGAAGCAGCCGAAGGAGCGTCAGCATAGCGCCGCCGAAGGCGGGACGCGGGACCGACTGCCCCGGCGAGGAGCGCCGTACGAACACGCCGAATTCCCAACCAAGGGTTCCAGTCTGCCTTTTATGCGACTTTCGAAGCACAAATAGCGAACACTAGGGCAGTGGCTCATGTGTTTCGACGTTAGCAGCTCTGACTCAATTCGCGGCCAGCGGGCATGGCGAAATGGCCGGAAGGGGACTGGGGATCTGTCCGCCGTTCGATTAAAGTCGGTGATAAGCTGTCATTCAGCATCCGGGCTGGAGACATCGTGACGAGATTGAGATTTCTGCCGGATGAGGACCACGCCAACCGCAAGACAAAGCCTTGGCTTTATGCACAACCTTTATTATTCAGCGAGCTTAGTTCTTCCCCTAGAACTTGAACCAATCTCAGACTCAGTGTCTTCTTAGGGCCAACTCGGGAGTAGACATGCCTTCAGGCTCGTTTCAACACCGCGTGTGGCAATGGGTTGTCGCGTGCTTTCCGACATCGGCGCACCTCAATGTGCAGGAGCGCAACCACCGCTTCCTTGAAGAGGCGCTCGAACTCGCTCAAGCGAACTCCTGCACAAAGTCTGAGGCACTCGAACTGGTGGAATACGTGTTCGGTAGGCCGAAAGGTGACGTGCGCCAAGAAGTTGGGGGCGTCCTCGTCACGCTCGCCGCCCTTTGCAACGCCACCAGCGTCGACATGGATGAGGCCGCCGAACAGGAACTGCACAGGAACTGGTCCCGCATCGATCGAATCCGCGACAAGCAAGCGGCCAAGCCTCAGGGATCGGCTCTTCCTCAATGAACGTAGTGCTGGCCGATCAGCGTGGCGCAAGCCTCGTCACCCAGTATTACGCAAGCGGGCGCTGACTCGCGGATGCAGATTTCGTATGGAACGGCCGACCTGAAGCATTGTTGCCTCAACCGTGACGTGGCGGAACAACGGTTTGGAAGAACATATGCAGACCGCCTGGTCACCGAGCTTGCGGATGCGGAAGCTTTCGAGAATGTCCAGGAGTGGCACGAGATCCTTGGGGGAAACGTGACCATCAATGACAATGAGAGCTTTGAAGTCGCCATCGGTTCGAGTTACACGGCAACCTTCGTGAGCGTGGATCAGAACGTCGCACTGACGGACGCTGGACGGATTGACTGGGCCAGCGTTGAATTCGTGAAGCTGACAGCCATATTGGAAATACGATGATCGACGATCACGCCACAGCCAACTGGTTTTCGAAACCTGGCGACTCGATACGCGCGATAATGCAACGACGCAACATCTCAGCGCGTGACCTTGCCGCGCGCTTTGAGGACGGGCTCGATGCTGTCCGCAGCCTCATCGACGGGTCGCGGCAAATCGACGAGTCATGCGCTTCGACACTGTCGGCAGCCTTAGGAGCAACAGCGAAATTCTGGCTGAAGCGGCAGGAGAACTTCGATACGGCGGTCGATCGTGCTGTGGTTCAAGTCCGGGAAAGTGGACATGAGGATCTGCTGCTGTGCCTCCCTGCTCCAGGCCAGAAGGCACGTGGCAAGCTATCCCTAGAGCGCCGCGCGGCCGAGATTCGCAAGAGGTTGGTCTTCTACAACGTTCCGGACGTAGAATCGTGGACGGGCCGATATGGGCGCTTGGTGGGCGAAACAGACTATCGTACCTCCAAGGCATTCGCTTCAAAGGAAGATGCCACTCTTCTATGGCTCCGGCGCGGCGAACTTGAGGCCGACATGATCCAGACGCGCGCCTGGAATTCCGGGAATCTGATGGATCGGCTGCGGGACATCCGAAGGCTTTCTATGATCCGCCATCCTCAGCTCTTTCTACCGAGATTGAGGACGCTCTGCGCTGAAGCGGGGGTTGCGCTTGTAGTCGTCAAGGCTCCCGAGGGCTGCCGCGCCAGCGGCGCGATACGAATGGTCGATCCCGACAAGGCAATGCTCCTTCTGAGCTTCCGCTACAAGCGGGATGATCAGTTCTGGTTCACGGTTTTCCATGAGATTGGACATCTGGTGCTCCATAAAGCGAGCACCTTCCTTGACGATGATGCTCTACCGGGGGACGCAGATCGGGAAAGCGAGGCCAACGAGTTTGCGGCGGAATGCGTCATTCCTCCCCTTCGGGAGTCCGAATTCGAACGCATCAGGCCTAAACGAGAAGACATCGTGCGTTTCAGCGTGTCGATTGGAGTGGCTCCAGGCCTAACCGTCGGACAGATGCAGCACCGTGGAATGCTGGACCCCGACAAGTTGAACTATCTTAAGCGTACCTGGGACTGGAGCCAGATCAACCCCGCCACCGTTTAGGATCGCTATCCTTTGAAGTGGACGAACTCGGTCGGGCTCTTTTGCCAGTTGCACAAGGCATCCTCCATCACGGCCATCCCCAGGTGAAGGCTTGCATCCAACTCATCCGCCCAGCCCTGAAGCTGAACTTCCGTTGCCGCGCCTGTGTGTGAACCTGTGAATAGGAGGCGTGCGCCGGAAGCGGGACCCGTGGCGCCCTTGAAGTAGGCGGATCCTGGCTCAATTGGAGCGATACCGTACCGCCCGATCAGAGCAAGGTAATCGAACTTCGCAAGCCGTCCAAAGGTCTTCACGCTCATGCTCCTATAAAGAGCATCGAAGATGGTTGCGGGATTGTTGCCGGTTTGCTGGATCTTTGCAGCGAAAAACGCTTGATGCGCCGCCGGCCCTATCCAACCGACGTAGCTGAGCAGCACGTCGCCGAAGCTCCTGTTGGAATTCGGCCGCAGGCTCTCGTACTTTCGGTGGTTGCCGAATTTTCCCCCAATGTTCATCCAATTCGCGTCGAGCCAGGAGATCATTGCCTGTGGGTTGTTCGAAACAGTCTGCCAGTCCCACATTCCCGCCCCCAGCCGGCCATATATCTGCTGAAGTCGAAGCCATCCGGAAGACGCGGGCCGAGCGAAATGCGTCATGAGAAACACAAGCCAAGCAGCCTCTTCTACGTTGCCGTTCTGCATATGATATGCAACCGCCCGCTCGGCATCGAACGAGCCCGAATTGGGATCTGCTTTCCTTGCTGTAACGGGCCTTTCCTGTACTCGCCTGTAGTAGTCTTCGCGCCTCAGGCTGGCGACGAACTGCATCGCAAGCGTGTCGCGCGCTAGGTGCCCCGTGACACCCGGAAGACTACGCACGTTGGCCGAATAGTTCTGAAGAGCGCTAGAGATCTGCGCATGTTGTCGTTGCCTCGACGGCCACATTTCAGGCTGCTCCACTTTTTTTTGTATCTCGCAAGGCTCGGGTCCTCTGCCTTCGGTCGAGATAGGTTCGATAAACCTCGTCATGAAATTCGGCTTTCAGCTCATCGAGACCTTCAAAGCCAGGTGCATCCCGCCGTTTAGTTGCCCAGAACACCTGCAGAAGGCGAACGATATCGGCCCAGTACGGTTCTCTCACAAAGTCTCCGGCCCGAATTTTCTTTCCTGCGCGGATCTCCCGTTCCGCCCGCAGCAGGCCGTCGGTAATCGAGAACGGGTCTCCGGAAGGCATCGAGGGCATTTGTACAGTCTTCTGATGTCCTTCATGCACGTAGTGCTTCATCGCTTCGATTGAGCCTTCATAAACATGCATGCTAGTGGCGTAGTGAATGTAGTCACCCGGATCCAGTTCAAGGCGAGTTGCCATCATCTCTTGGAGCATGGTGAAACAGAAAACGTCATGCGGCAGGCCCTTGTACGCGTCGTTCGACCGCATTGTGGTGGACATGTGAAGGCGGCCGTCCCGCGCTACGAATTGCAACGCTGTCGTGCACGGGATTTCCTTGTGATGGACCTCGATGTCCGCAGCATCGTAAAGTTGGATCACCGCGCGCTTTGAGGTGGATTTCTCTTTCAGAAGCCTGGTGACATTCTCAAGCTGGTTTATGCTTCCGCGCATCGCATGAATACGGGGGCCGTAGGCGCCAGCGAGGATGCCACCTTCCGCGTCCTCGGCGTAATCCGGGATGTATTCCTTGATGAACTCTAGAGTATTGAGCCCTCCGAGATACCAAAGTAATTCGCCCAAGGCACTGAAAGGCTTGCCACGGTCCTGGGATCGACTTATCCGAGCTCTGGGGTTAGTCATTCGCAACGCCACCCCCAGCTTTTCTCGCATTGCGCCGCGAGTACCGACGTTCTCAGCTCCCTCCGCAAGAAGGGCCGGATACAGTTCGATCAGTATCTCATCAATGCCTTCACCGCACAGGTACATGCCGCCCCCCGAATCTGCCCCTGAGTCACATCTTATGATTAGATTTCGGCAAGTAAAATGCTACGGGAGCGCGTTTAGTGCTTTTCTTGGACCTTGGGCAAGCGGCTCAGCGACCGAAAGAGTAGGGCGCAGCAGTTGGCCTCTAGATATAGGCCGATAAGGCAGCGAGAAAGCCTGCTTCCTTTTAGGGTTGCGCCCTTAGTGAAGAGGGGTCACATGAGCAAGCCTTGCGGAACAAGCCATTGCTGGCGATGGTCTCGCAGCGGGCGTTGACAGGTGGCGGCCGCCCGCCACCATCCCGAGCCCAACCGGCGACCAAGCCCCAGCGCGCCGAAACAAAGCCGGCCATGCTGGTCGACAGCTCTTCGCGGATGATGATCGGATAAGTCAGGCTCGGCCCGCCATTCCACAGCGGGAAGCTGTTGCCGAGCCGTTCGACCTCGCCGGGATGGGCGAATTCAAACCGACGAAGATGTCGGGGATTGTGGTCTTTACGAAAACGCGTCCGCACATGCACCAGAGATAGGGACCCGAAAAGCAAGAGTCTACGTCGGGACGGCTATTCGATCGTGCCACCCTGCTGATTGCCGACAGCCTCCACTATGACGGCGAAGACGCTGTCGACCTCCTCATCTATCTCGCGCAGCGGGATACCAGCCTTGATCGCATCGGCCATGGCCTGATCGGCAAGATTGGTGATCAGGCCCAGATCGACGGAAGCGTGCTCGGGTATATGTTCGCTCATCCAGCGATAGAGGAAATCCACGCCGCGTGTGCTCATTCGGCGATAAGTTCGATCGGTATCTTAAGTTCCCGGCTGGGCATTGGCTATTGCTTATCCCGGAAATCGAGCATCTTGGCGTGACGTAGCTTCTCCTCACCCTTCAGGAACCGCACGCGGCCGACCAGGCCCGGCCTTAGCCATTTGGCCTTGGCCAGCCCGTTCTTTTGCAGATCGCTGACCGTGGACACCCGATTAGAAGAGCCGCCTTTAAACTGGTCTCTGGCGTTAATTCAAAGTGGATTGGACAGCATTCTCTCGAAGCAGTGTTTGAGATTCTCCCACCCAAGAACGAGATGTGGGCAGCTCGTCTGAACTGGCATCTTGAGGCTCTTCTGCAAACTTGGCGCGCCGCAATGGCGTCTAATCAAAAGATCTCAATCTTTGACCAAGGTATGATTCAATTCGTATCCTCGCTGGCTTTGTTCAGCGACATCACGGATCGTGAAAGAGTGTCGCGTGCTTTCAAGCTTCTGCCCAAACCGGGCCTTCTTGTCCGATTGCGGGCGCCAAGACGAATTCTAGAGGTGCGGTTGAGGGAACGCCGGCGTACTCTCGGGATCATTCAGAAGTTCCTCGATCTTGATCTGCAGAGTAGTCTTGATCAAATCCACCACATTAATCTTGTCGGGGAAGAACTTAAATCGTTCCCGGTACTCACTATCTGCGTCGAAAGCTTGGATTCAGATGGCCTAAGAGCCGCCACCCGAGCAATAACGCTTCGATTAACAAGTTTGCGCGGCGCGGCCGATACCCGAACGGGCTCGGTACCAATGAAGAGAGATCGCCGACGAGAGCAAGACGTTGCGGATTAGAACGGGCACGCCAGAGCCATCTACTCGGCGCACCTCCTTTTAGCAATTGGAGCTAAAATGGTTTCGGGAACAATTAGCATGGCCAGGTGTTTGAAGGCCGCATGACGAACTATCTGGGATACTCAGTAAATAAGTACTCATGAATGTGGTATGATTCGCTACATGGGCAAGAAGGCGAAGCACGAAGGAAAGCAGGCTATCATTGCGCTGAAGTCCGATGACGAGGTGCAAACAGAAGCCGCTTACTATGCCCGCAAGTGCGGCATTACCCCGGAAGAAGCGGCCAAGATGATTCGGGAAGCCTACGCCCCAAAGCCCACCATCGTCTCTAGAGGACGTTGAGGCCATATGTCCGTTGACGAAACTGAAGTGAACGTGCGCAATAAGCCCGAAGCTGCAGATCGCAGGCGCGATGCAACAAACCTAAGCGCACCACGTTGCCACCCGTCGGAAGAGGCGGCGATGACGAAGTATCAGGTGGAAGAGATCGAAGGCGACACGGTGGTGTCATCGGGCATCGTCGTGGAGAACGATCCCATGAGGGCCGCCGAGGTGACGGCGGGTCAAAGGGTCTCACCGAGGGTACAGCAGGACCATTGGTTCCGGGTTGTCGATGAAGAGCACGCCGCCATCTACGAATACAGTTTAGTAGGGCTCGATGAACGTCCGGACCCCGCAGAATGGACGAAGCTGTCGAACCTTGGCCCGCCCAATCCTGGTATGTTGTATGGCGGCGAGCCCGCTAGTGACGGCGTGGATCACTACATGTGTGCTGTTTGCGGCCAGAGAGTCGATATGCGCGATTTGAGACAGGTCATGTGGCATCAAGTGCCTGGTCACGAGCCGCTGAAGCCGGAAGACGTCAAAGAGCCCTGATGCACAAGAAGGTTTCAACGAACTCCTACTCCGTCAAACGGGTTGGGAACGCGCTATGGCACCAAGGATGGTGCGATAGAGGCTGTCGAGCTCCTCGTCGATCTCCCCCCGCTTGATGCCTATGGCCTTCGCATCAGCGATGAGCTTGTGCGTGAGTTCGTCAACCGAGACGACGTCCGGTTTGGCGGTCTCAGGGACGTTGTTGGCGATCCATTGATCGAGAAAGTTGATACCGCGCGTGCTCATTTCAACACAAGTCGCCGGGAGATATTAGGTTCCGCTAATTCTTCCGGTTTGCGGGCTCACCCGGGGCGCCAAGAAGACGACTTCTTTCCCGATCTTTTTCCCACCGGGAGTTTGTCATTGTCGGCGAGGTTGCTGAGGAAGCCGACGAGCATCTTCGCCTGCTCGGACGTGAGGGAATATAACCGCCATCGGCCTTGGATTCGGGATTTGACAATTCCGAGTTTGGCCATATCGGTCAAATGCTGTGAAAGGGCGGTCTGTGTCCCACCAACCAAAGAGACCAGCTCCGATACCGATCTCTCGCCATCCATCAGATGAACAAGGATCAGTAACCGCTTGCGAAAGCCCAGGGTTGCAAATAGCCGTGAGGCAGCGGAGACCCGCCTTATCGAAGGCCGGCCCTTAGCTCGCGGGCGCATGCGAAGCTTGGGATCATCTTTGATTTCAGCCATACGCTGTCTCACGTAGGTACTCAAATCCACCTCGCCGCGGCTAAACACACTAAAGCCCGCCACTGAGGGAACGGTGGCGGGCTTTGCTTGAAAGCTGTCCGAACAACTCTCAGGCGCCTCTGTCCGGGGGGCGTCGAGGGGCGCCGGGGAATGAACTTGGGCCGATAGGATCGGTTCCGGCCGGAAGCAAAAAAGCCCGCCGGCCGGAGCCAGCGGGCGGGTGGTGAAAGAAGAGTTTCGTTAGTCGATCGGGCCTGTGACGGTGATCGACGAAGAAGTCGCGGCCGTAACAGCGGACAGACATTCACGCTTGGTTAGAACAGGCTTCTCATAGGTTTTCTTCATCGCGCAGCTCACACCTTGCTCGGGCCGGATACGGGAACGAGCTGAGCCGCGATAGACGCAAGCTTCTCCCGCTTGATCAGCGCTGGCTTTTTATAGGTTTTCTTCACAGTGTGCTCCTCGCTTTACCCTCGGCGGCGAAATTGCCTTGCGGAAGCGACTCTTGTCAACTGTGGGCAATCACCAGCTCGCCGGCGAGCGACATCCGGTCTGCAACAAAAGGAGCGGCTACTGCAACCAATCTCCACCTGAAAAGTTTGCAAGGCTTATCACCATCAAGGAGGGTTGACCTTGAGCGCTTTCCTGCCTGTGCGGACTAAATTTATGAGCCTCCAAACGACGAGGGCCATCTCGTCGGTGGCCGAAGCCAGAGCGGCAATGGATGCGGCATGGAAGAACAAGGACTTGCATTCCTATCGACAGGCGCTCCGCTTGCTGGACGAGGCCCAGGCAGGAACCTGCCGGCAATCCATCGCGTTCGAGGCCTTTGTCAAAGACATGGTTGTTTCAGATCAGCCGAGTGAGGGCCTCAACTCGACGCTGGCAAGCTCGATCTATGACCAGGCTCGGCGGTTGCCGGGCTCGATCTGAGCTAGAAGCACGTCCTGCGACCTAGAGGCCCGCGCCCTCGGCAGAAAAGCGCGGCCGACCAAGTTGCCTTTGGCCAGCAGCGCACGGAACCAGCGGGGAGCTATCCAATCAGGCTGTTTCAGCGCATAGCAAAAAAGCCCGTCAGTGTGAGCCAGCGGGCTGAGAACGCTTTTCAGCAGATATCAGGCGGGCAGTGGCAACGACACGCCCGACCCGGCAGTTACAGACGAAAGTCGCTCGCGCTTGATCAGCGCTGGCTTCTCACATCACACGTTGCTCAAGCCGGATACGGCTACCTGGGCAGCGATGCTACCCAGGCGTTCGCGCTTCTTCAGTTCTGGCTTTTCATAGGCCTTCTTCACGGTAACTCTCCCCCGCGTTGTCCCTCAGCGCAAAAAACTGGCTTTGTCGACAAAGCTTGTCAAGCAATGAAATGGCCCGCTGCCACGAGGGGAAAGCAGCGGGCCGGTGCGCCACGGGCGGGGAGCATGAGTATGGCGCCTGCGGGTCGAACTTCGGCTAATCCAACTTGTTCCGGAAGGATATGGATCATGGTGCGCAATTGGCCAACCGACATAGTGAGCTGATCCGCTCAGCATATTTGTGGCGGAGAGTCCTGCTTGGAATGGCGGCGCCGCTGTCGCCCATGCGAGATGGAAGGCTGCTGAGGTTCCAAACGTGAGTTCTCTGTGCCTCAGTGTGAAACCCGGCAATTAACATCGGCGGCAGGATGATCATCATCACCAAAAAGTTTGGTGACGACATGATGGGTATGATCACATGCTCGCCTTCTTGATGATCATCGTCGCCATGGCCAAACGTGATCGTTCTTTGCCGATCCCACGCTGGGAGCCGCCCCCGACTCAGCATCTGGTGGCGGGCCGGCGACGGCTGCACCGACTACATCAGGCGGCCACCGGTGACCGCAATGACAGCTCCTGTGACGAGCGCCCAAGTTCCCTGCGAAGCACCTTGAATTCCGCCACCGATGGTCTGGAGTAGCAGTTGTCTGACCGGACAGGCCAATTACCGGCGACACTCGAGTGGGAATGCAGCGGAGGCGGCGCCAAAAGCGCTCGGAAAGGCAGTGAATGCGACCTGCCTTGCCAAGCAGTCACCGCGATGGATGCGGGCTCATGCCAAATCAGCTCCGCTGATCGCAATGGCGCTGTCAGAGATCTTCGGAACAGTCGTGCCCTTGAGGTCGAGCCCTGTTTCTCTCGGCGTCCAGCAATTCATACTACCCAGCTAAGCCGTTCATGAACAGCTTGAGTAGGTGTGCAGCCAAGCGCTCCCGCTGTGGCGACTTGGACGCGACACCGCGCTCGTTACTGATCGTCTCAGCAACTCGGGCAAGCATTTCAATGTCGTTCGGTTCCAGAAAACGGCCCGGGTAAAACATGCGGCTCTCCTGAAAAGCTGCATACCAGTTACCCAAGTTGCCGGAGGCTGACAATTAACTGTGATAACAGCCCAATTCAGATTTCGCCGAACAGCTGCCGTTGCTGTTCAGTGATGAAAGTGGACGCCTGAAAGCCTGACCCGGTCGCAATTCCGATTCTAACCCGCGCAGGATCACTGTCTGGTTCCTCAGAACTGGCCCTCATCGTACCCAAAGATAGCTCCCTGCTGCCGACCGAGCTCGTAGTCGTGCGGAGCGACAAGGCACTGTGCTCGGCGACGTGTCCGGGCGCAACATATGCACAATGAGAGGCACGAACGGTGCCCAGGCAAACTGACGCCGTCGAAGTCTTGCCGTGTGCCGCGGTTCAGGCGGTCGTATCCGTGAAGGTCGCCAATTTCTGCCAATCGAAGACCACGCCCACGCCAGGCTCGTCGGGTGCTATCGCCAAACCATCCTGAAGTCTAAGCGGCTCAAGTGTGTATTGGTCAATATCGAAGCTATGCGCCTCTACCCAGCCGGCATTTGTCTGACCTGCAACGAGGCTGACGTGAAGTTCCTGCATTCCGTGACTGCAGACCGGAATGCCAGCTTTGCGGGAGAGCGCTGCCACGCGCAGCCAGCCCGTCACTCCGCCGCAGTTGGAGGCGTCAGGTTGGATGTAACCGAGCTTAGACCAAGCAAAGGCATGCTCGAACTCTTCGATGACATGCAGGTTTTCCCCCATGGCCAGCGGCATACCGGTTGCCTTGGCAATGCTGGCGTAACCTTCATAGTCGTCGGGTATGATGGGCTCCTCGAACCACAGCAGATCGTAGGGCGCGAATGCTCTCGCTGCTTCTATCGCTCGCGGGACGTCCAGCGCATAGTTGGCGTCGACCATAAAGGTGGTCTGGGGCCCGATGCGCTCGCGCACCGCCTTCACACGGGCGACATCATCGGCGAGATTATCCTTGCCTACCTTGATTTTTACCGCTGTGAAGCCGGCCTTCAGATAGGAATCGATGCTGGCCAGAAGCTGATCGAGGGTGAAGTTCAGGTCGATGCCGCCCCGATAGGCCTTGGCGGTCTTCCCTGCCCGGCCAGCCATTTGCCACAGCGGCAATCCGCTGCGCCGGCCCTTGATATCCCACAACGCAATGTCGATCGCTGATATCGCGAAAGAAGCGATGCCGCCGCGCCCGACATAGTGGATGTGCCACAGCATGCCGTCATAGAGCGTCTCGATTCCGGTCGCGTCGCGTCCCTGCAGGAACGGCGCGAGGTCATGCTCGATCATTGCCTTGATGGCATAGCCGCCCTTGCCGCCGGTGTAGGTGTAGCCCGTGCCCTCGCTTCCATCGGCAAGCCTCAACGTGACGGTCACCAGCTCGAAATGCGTGTGCGCGCCGTGCTTGGCATCGGTCATCACCTCACGCAGCGGGACCCGGAACAGCCGGGTCTCGACCTCCTTGATCTCGGTGCCGTTCATGCTTCTTCCCAATCATCTTTTTCGTCAGACCATAATTGCACCGAGCTTGCCAGCTGGCAACCGTTCCGGCCACCTTCAAGCCAACTATTGAGCATGGCCACCCGTTTGGTCTTACAAAACCATGCATGCGCTTGTGCTTTGGTCCGATTTACTTTTTAATGACATCGCTGCTGGGAGGAAGAAAGCTTGCTGGATGCGGGAGACCGTCGTGAGATGCCCGTGGCAATTACTGCCGCCCGCGCGGCCGACGCGATGGTGGCTGGCATCGAGGCCGAGATCAGCTCGGGAAGGCTTGGCGACGGCAGCTACCTGCCGGCAGAGCGCGAACTGATGATCGAATATGGCGTGGGCCGGGGCGTTGTGCGTGAGGCGATTGCGCGCCTGGCCAGCCGCGGGCTGGTGGAAGCGCGTCCACGCTTCAGGCCAATTGCACGCAGGCCCGGTCTGGACGCCGCGCTCGGCGCCCTTGAGGGAATTGTCGGCCATCTGCTGAGCGACCAGGCAGGCGTGAAGAACCTCTATGATTTGCGCGTCTTCCTCGAGGGATCTCTAGCTCGCAACGCGGCTATCCATGCTCGCAAGGAAGACATCGCAGCGCTCAGGGCCGCGCTGGCGATGAACGAAGCGGCTATTCCAGACTCGCAGCAATTCTACGCAACCGACGTGGCTTTCCACGCCGTGCTTTACGACACTGCCCGTAACCCAGTGCTGCCTGTAGTGCACAAGGCATTCACCGCCTGGCTGTCGCCACAGTGGATGCGCATGCCCCGATCGCCCGAGCGCAACCAAGTGAATTTCCTTAGCCATCGGGAAATCTGCATCGCCATTATCGAGCGCGATCCTGACGGCGCTGAGCGGGCACTGCTCAACCATCTTTCGGCGGCGTGGGAGTATGTCCGCGGTACATTCGAAAGCCGTGAGGCGCCTGAGGCATGACGCAGACCTACGATCATATCGTGGTGGGCGGCGGGGCAGCCGGATGCGTCGCGGCGGCAAGGTTGGTCAAAGCAGGAAGGCGAACCCTGCTGCTGGAGGCCGGCCATTCCCATCATCACCCCCTGCTCGACATGCCGCCCGGCATCTTCAAGATGATCAACGGCTCGAAGTTCATGCGCTATCACCGCACCGAGCCGCAAGCCCACCTCGACGGCCGCGTTCATGAAATCTCGCAAGGCAACGTGCTGGGCGGCGGCACCTCGGTCAACGCGCAGGTGTATATGCGAGGCCGCTCGGCCGACTACGACGAGTGGGACGAGATGCTGCGAGGCAACAATGCCGGCGTACGCTGGAATTGGCAGGCGGTGCTTCCGCACTTCACCGGCATGGAAGGAAACAATCGGCTGGGCGGCCAACTGCACGGCATCGAAGGTCCGCTGCTGGTCTCGGATCCAGGCCACATCGATGATGTTTCGCGTTGGTTCGTGCAGACGGTCCAGGGGCTGGGACTGCCGTACAACCATGATTTCAACGGGCCTTCGCAGCGCGGCGTCGGCTTCTACCAGTTCATGAACCGGCGCGGAAAGCGCAGCAGCGCCGCCTACGCTTTCATCGAGCCGCTGACGAATGACCCTAAGCTGACCCTCAAGCTCAACTGCACTGTCAACCGGCTGCTGATCGAGAACGGACGGGCTACCGGCGTCGTCTACTCCGATGCATCGGGCGCCGAGCATACCACCTATGCGGATGCCGACGTAATTGTCTCGTCCGGCGCCCTCATCTCGCCGAAACTGCTCATGCTGTCCGGTATCGGTCCAGCCGACGCGCTTGCCGGGTGTGGCATTGCCTGCGTCGCCGACCTTCCCGGGGTCGGCGAGAATCTGATCGACCATCCCGAGGTCCCGATCATCGCCACGGCAAACGGCCCTTACGGCTATTTCAGGCAAGGCCAAGGCTGGCGAATGATCAGGAACGGCCTGCATTTTAAACTCTTCGGCACCGGCACGATCCTGTCGGCCGGCGTCGAGGCCGGCGCCTTCGTCAATCCGGCCGATCCGGATGGTGAACCGACGATCCAGGCCTTCTGCGTTCCGCACGTCTATCTGGACCGCGATATCCTCACTCTGGTCGAGAACACCTATGGGCTTACCGTCACGACGGTTGTGGTGAAGCCGAAGTCGCGTGGTTTCGTGAGGCTGCGTTCGGCGGACCCCAAGGACATGCCAGTCGTTTCGCCCAATCTGCTCAAACATCCAGACGACATGCGGGACATGATCTCTGGTCAGCGTTATTTCCTGCAGGCTTTCCAGACCAAGCCCCTCGCCGATCGGGTCAAGGCCATCGCCGTGCCGAGTCAGGATGATCTCAGCGATGAGGCGCTGGCAAAACATTGCAAGCGCTTCGTCAAGACCAACTATCATCCGGCCGGTACATGTCGAATGGGCGCCGACAGCGACCGGATGGCGGTACTGGACGCAGCGATGCGCGTGCGCGGGATAGACAATCTGCGGGTTGCCGACATGTCGGCCTGCCCGAACATCAATGCCGGCAACACTGCCGCGCCGGCGATGATGCTGGGCGACCGCTGCGCCGACTTCATCCTGGAGGCGGCATAGAACTGATCCAGGTTGCCGACGGGAGCATGCAAAGACCGTCAGGCCGAAATCGTGAGGAAAGTCCACGGTCGCACAAAGCGACAATCAAGGAGGAAAGAGCATGATCATTACCCGTCGAAAACTACTCGTAGGCTCCGCCGCAGGCGCTGTCGCGCTTACGCTCGGCTCACGCGCCTCTGCGGCGCTGCCGCCGCTGGCCAAGAAGGACAAGTACAAGGTCGGCTTCGCCCAGACAGAAAGCAACAATCCGTGGCGCCTTGCCGAGACCAAGAGCATGCAGGACGAAGCCGCCAAGCTAGGCCATCAACTGGTTTATACGGATGCCGCAGGGTCGTCTGCAAAGCAGGCCGCCGACGTAAACTCGATGATCGCACAAGGCGTCGACGCTATCTTCTTGCCTCCGCGCGAGGACAAACCGCTGGTCCCCGTCATCCTGGCCGCCCGCGATGCCGGCATCCCGGTCTTCCTGATCGATCGGGACGTCGACCACACTATGGCAAAGCCCGGCGAGGACTATGTCTGCTTCATCGGTTCCGATTTCATCGAGGAGGCAACCCGTATCGGCGAATGGCTGGTCAAGAACGCCAACGGAAAATCGAAGATCATCGAACTCGAAGGCACGACTGGCGCGTCGGCAGCGACCGACCGAAAGAAGGGCTTCGACGATTTCATCGCCAAGCACTCGGAATTCAAGATTTTGGCGTCCCAGTCGGGCGACTTCGCCCGCGACAAGGGCCGCCAGGTGGCCGAGACGCTGCTTCAGGCGCATCCCGATGCGGATATCATCTACGCGCACAATGACGAGATGGCGCTGGGTGCGATCGCCGCTTTGGAGGCCGCCGGCAAGACCCCCGGGAAGGATGTGCTGATCTTGTCGATCGACGGCGAGAAGGAAGGCGTCCAGGCGATCATCGACAGCAAGATCGGCGCCATCTGCGCCTGCAGCCCGCTGTTCGGGCCCAAGGCTTTCGCCACGATGGCCGACTATGCCGCGGGTAAGAAGATCCCGCCCTTCATCAAGAACGAGGATGCCTTCTTCGACGCGACGAATGCGAAGAAAGACTTCGCTATTGCATTCTGATATCCACTCTCCTGCCATCTTCCCTACCCGCTCCGGCGGGTAGGGTTTCGGAGTTCGCCGATGACCGCTCATCCGGACCCAGCCGCGCTGCTCCTGGACATGCGTGATATCCAGAAGCGTTTTGCCGGCATCCCTGCCCTCGCAGACGCGTCGCTCCAGGTTCGGCCGGGCGAAATCCACGCCCTCATCGGCCAGAACGGCGCGGGCAAGTCGACGCTTATCAAGGTGCTCACCGGCTATTACCGCCGGGATGCGGGCCAGGTGCTGTTCGAGCAGAAGCCGTTCGAGGTCGGCTCTCCGCATCAGGCACAGGTCAGCGGCATCAGCACCATCTACCAGGAGATCAATCTCGTCCCGCTTCGCTCGGTGACCGAGAACATCTGCCTCGGACGCGAGAACCGCCGCCGCGGCCTGCTTGACTGGAGGGCGATGCATGCGGAAGCCGAGCGCCTGCTCAGCCGGTTTTCGATCCGCGTCGACGTGCGCCACCCACTCAGCGACTTCAACACCGCCACGCAGCAGATGGTAGCGATCGCCCGCGCCATCGGATTTTCCGCCCGCCTCGTGATCATGGATGAGCCGACGTCGTCGCTCGATGAGCGTGAAGTCTCGGTTCTGTTCGGCGTCATCCGGCAGCTCAAGGTCGAGGGCGTTTCGGTTCTATTCGTCAGCCACAAGCTCGACGAGCTCTACGAGGTCTGCGACCGGGTCACGATCATGCGCGATGGCCGCACGGTGCGCAGCGCCGCTATGAGCGACATCGGCAGGCTGGAACTGGTCGCGGCCATGCTCGGCCGCGATGTCGCGGCGGTCGAGGGCCATGCGACCGCATTCGGCGAGCGCGATCGATCCAGGATCGGCGACGTGCTGTTTGCCGCGCAGGGGCTGGCAGCTGGCCAGTCGGTTCGTGATGTGACTTTCGACGTGCGCCGAGGCGAGATCGCCGGCTTTGCCGGCTTGCTCGGTGCTGGCCGCACCGAAACAGCCCGGCTTGTCTTCGGCGCCGACCGCCTGAAGGCCGGGGAGATGACGATGGAAGGGGCATCCTACCGCCCCGCGCGAGCCGCCGACGCCATCGCGGCCGGATTGGGCTTCTGCACAGAGGACCGCAAGGCCGAGGGCATCGTGCCGGAGATGACGGTGGCGGAGAACATAACGCTGGCACTGCTGCCAAAGATCAGTCGCAACGGCATCCTCAACGAAGCCCGGCAGCGGGAGATCGTCGAGCGTTTCATTCGCGAACTCGGCATCAAATGCTCTGGTCCCAACCAGAAGGTCAGGGAACTCTCCGGCGGCAACCAGCAAAAGGTGCTGCTCGCCCGCTGGCTGGCGATGAACCCGAAGCTGCTCATTCTCGACGAGCCGACACGCGGAATCGATGTCGGAGCGAAGGGCGAGATCCAGCGCCTCATCCGCACACTTGCCGATGACGGGCTCGGCGTGCTGATGATCTCCTCGGAACTTGAGGAAGTGTTGGAAGGGGCCGACCGGATATTCGTCCTGCGCGAGGGGGAGAGCGTGGCCGAACTGGAAGGCCAGGTAACGAACGAGGAGGACGTGCTCGCGGCGATGGCGCATGGGAGTTCGGCGGAGGGGACGGCAGCGTGAGCGATCTGACCAGGCCATCCGCAGCCCACGACGCCGGAACCCGCAGCTTCAATCTGTTCGGCTTCCTGGCGCGCTACGGCACGGTGATCGCGCTGGTGGTGCTCATCGCCTTCAATCTTGCCTATACGCGCAATTTCGCGACGCTGCAGACGCTCAACGTCAACCTGACCCAGGTCTGCACGATAGTTATCGTCGCGGTCGGGATGACGCTGGTAATCGCCACAGGCGGCATCGACCTTTCGGTTGGGTCGTTGATGGCGATTTCCGGCGCATTGGCACCGATGATCTTCCTGGGGACGATTTTCCCGGTCGGGAACATGTATCTGGCGGTGGCCGTCGCGATGATCATCTCGATCCTCGTTGCCGGCCTGTTCGGACTGTTCAATGGCTGGCTGGTCTCCCGCTTCCGCATCCAGCCTATCGTCGCAACGCTGGTGCTGTTCATCGCCGGGCGCGGGATCGCCCAGGTGATGACAAACGGCAATCTGCAGACCTTCCGCGTGCCGCAATTCCAATGGATCGGGCTTGCCCGTCCGCTCGGCATCCCTGCGCAGGTCATCATAATGGCGGTGCTGGTCGCGGCGGCGGCGTGGGCGCTTCACCGCACGGTGTTTGGACGAAGCATCTTGGCGGTCGGCGGCAATGAAAAGGCCTCGGAACTCGCGGGCATCGCGGTATCGAAGATCAAGCTCGCGGTCTACGCGATCAGCGGCCTGTGCGCAGGGCTGGCCGGCCTGGTGGTCATCGCAATCAACTCCTCCAGCGACGCAAATCTGGTCGGGCTCGGCATGGAACTCGACGCCATCGCGGCCGTCGCGGTTGGCGGCACTCTGCTCAGCGGCGGCAAGGCAACAATTTTCGGCACGCTGCTCGGCGCGCTGACCATCCAGCTGGTGCGCTACACGCTGCTTGCCAATGGCGTGCCCGACGCCGCTGCACTCGTGGTCAAGGCAGGCATCATCGCGTTCGCCGTCTGGCTGCAGCAGCAACACAGAGTGTAGTCCATGAACAGCGCCCGACTGGTCCGCATCATCGGCACCTACGGTGTCGTCATCGCGCTTGCAGCGCTCGTCCTCTTCGGATTCCTGCGCTACGACCGCTTCTTGGGCTTCTTCAATGTGGTGAGCGTGCTGCGCTACAATTCGATGTTCGCGCTCGTGGCGCTCGGCATGTGCTTTGTCATCATGACGGGCGGCATCGACCTGTCCGTGGGTTCGGTTGCTGCCCTGGGCAGCGTCGCTTCGGCCCTGGCTAGCCCGCACGGCATAGCGGCCGGCCTTGCGGCGGGTGTGGGCGCCGGGCTGGCGGCCGGTCTGATCAACGCGCTTTTGGTTACGCGCGGGAACCTGATGCCGTTCATCGCCACGCTTGCCACCATGCTGGCCGCAAGCGGCTCCGCGCTGCTTCTTGCCGGGAACCAGACGGTGTCGGTTTCCTACGATTCTGGTTTCACCGCCATCGGCCAAGGGAATTTCTGGATCTTCCCGATTCCGGCGATCATCGCCCTGGTCGCGTACGTGCTCGGATCGGTCGTCCTGAACTACACCAGCACGGGACGGACGGTGCTGGCAATCGGCGGCGGCGAGGATGCGTCGCGGCTGATGGGCCTGCGCACAGATCGCGTCAAGTTTCTCGTCTATGTCGCAAGCGGGTGCCTGGCCGGGCTCGCCGGCGTCGTTCTTGCTTCGCAATTCGGGGCCGGCCAGCCGATCGAGGGCGTCGGCTGGGAGTTGTTTGCCATCGCTGCCGTGGTTGTGGGCGGCACGCTGCTTACCGGCGGGTCCGGATCGGTCTTGACCACGCTCGCCGGCGTGCTCCTGCTCGGCATCCTTTTCAACATCCTGAACTTTGAAAACGGGATGGGTTGGATCTCCCTCTCGGCCTACTGGCAGTCCGTAATCCGGGGGCTCTTCCTACTGGTCGTAGTGCTGCTTCAGGCGCGGCTTACCGGAAGGCGCGGCACCCGGCCCGGAACGAGAAGTGACGTATGAGCGCCGCACGGGTCCAATCGCCAATTGCCGTTTGTGGCATCTGACCCGTTCCCGAAGAGGTCTCGCGGGCGCCAGCCAGCGGCCGCCGGCCCAAAGCCTCTTTTAGAGAGAGCAGATTCCACAACCATCCCATGCTGTCTCTGTGGGGGATTATGGTCTCCGGCAAGCAATCGCCGCCAGCCCGGTACCTTGAGGACTGTACCGAAATGAGCTCGTGGTTGTCGGGGCTTGTGTTATGTCAGGGCTCGCAACGGGCGCCCCCTCCGGCTGCCGCGCACGCATTGAATCTGGTGGTGGTGCGGCTGTGACCATGTGTGTTTTCACCCACATTCAGCGCGCCTGTCGAAGCCCGTTCTCCGGTAGCTCCGCTGCAGTTGTCAGCTTCCGGGCCCATTGCCGAAAATTGGTGCTCCCACATGTCAGCTCTACTAACGCTTAGATGTGCGCTTAAATGCAGCCTCGGCCATAGCAGGAGCCTCCTGAGTTGTCACATTCAGCAGATGAGACATGATCGGCGAGATTTCACTGTAGAGAACCCCAGATGAAGACGTTGCGCAATTGAGCAATTGCGCAACGTGCGCTTGCAAGCGCTCCAGAGGCCTCACCACGCTGTTCGCTCCAATCTATGCGCTCCGCTGCTTGCCTCGACGGATCGTTCCAAGGCGCCCGGTCTGGAATGGCCCCAAAATTCTCTCCACGCACCGGAACATCGGTCCGCCGTTGCGGTTCGACAGGCAGCGGACACAGTCGATCCAAAGAAGCATCGGCCCGCTTACGACAGGCGCGAGGTCCCACCCCACAGATCTTGCGGACGGAGGAGCAAGCTATGCGGGCATTGGTCTGGCACGGCAAGGAAGACATACGCTGCGATCAGGTTTCCGATCCGGAAATTGTGGATGAGCGTGACGCCATCATCAGGGTGACGAGTTGTGCGATTTGCGGCTCCGACCTTCACCTCTACCATAACTTTGTGCCTGCCATGCTGCCCGGCGACATCATGGGCCACGAGATGATGGGGGAGGTCGTGGAGGTCGGGAAGGGAGTCAACGGCGCTCTGAAGAAAGGCGACCGGATCGTCGTGCCGTTCACCATAATCTGCGGTGAGTGCGACCAGTGCAAGCGACAGAACTTTTCGGTTTGCGAACGCACGAACCGTAAGAAAAATCTCGGTGACAAGGTGTTCGGGCACACCACCGCGGGTCTGTTTGGATACACTCATCTGACCGGCGGCTATCCCGGGGGACAGGCGGAGTACATGCGGGTGCCGTTCGCCGACGCCACGCACGTGAAGGTGCCTGACAGCCTTACCGACGAGCAGGTCCTCTTCCTCGGCGACATCTTTCCCACCGGATGGCAAGCCGCGGCTCAGTGCGAAATAGAGCCCACCGATACCGTTGCGGTGTGGGGCTGCGGCCCAGTTGGGCAGATGGCGATACGCAGCGCCCTGCTGCTCGGCGCGAAACAGGTGGTGGCGATCGATTGCCTGCCGGAACGGCTGTCGATGGCCGCAGCAGGCGGTGCCATCGCCATCAATTTTGCCGAGGAAAGTGTCGTTGAACGGCTGCAGGAACTCACCGGCGGTATGGGTCCTGAGAAGTGCATCGATTGCGTCGGCATGGAAAGCCACGTCTCGCTGGCCCAACCCGATACCCTCTACGATCGCGCAAAGCAGTTGATGCTGATGGAAAATGATCGACCGCACGTTCTGCGTGAGATGATTTATGTCTGCCGGCCGGCCGGCGTGATCTCGATCCCCGGCGTCTACAGCGGGCTGGTCGACAAGATCCCGATGGGACCGGCGATGAACAAGGGGCTCACGTTCCGCATGGGGCAGACCCATGTCAACCGTTGGACCGAGGATCTGTTGCGCCGCATCGAAGATGGCCAGATCGACCCGTCCTTCGTCATCACCCATACCGTCGGGCTCGAGCAGGGACCCGAAATGTACAAGGTGTTTCGCGACAAGCAGGACAGCTGCATCAAGGTTGTACTGAAACCGTAGGAAATCGTCATGACCGTGGTTGCTAAAGTTTCCAACATCACCCGATCGCCTGGCGATCCCAAAGTGCTGAAGGCTGGGCCGAGTGTGGTCGGCGCCTCCGACGGCCTTGCCCGCAAGCTCGGCTGGTTCAGCATCGTGCTGGGTGCCGTCGAGGTGGTTGGCGCCGAGCGGATTGCCGGCGCGCTCGGCATGAGCGGCAAGGAAGGGCTGATCCGCGCGTATGGGGCGCGAGAAATAAGCAGCGGCATACTCTCGCTTTCGGTGGACAAGCAGGCTGGGTTGTGGAGTCGGGTAGCTGGCGACGGCCTGGACATCGCGACATTGCTGACGGCGTATCGGGATGACAACCCAAAGCGCGACAATGTGGGCCTTGCGCTTGCCATGGTCGCCGGTCTTGCACTGCTCGACATCATCGGTGCGAAAGGCGTGACCGGGCGCCACTCACGCAACGGAACCAAGCCACGCGACTACAGCGATCGCAGCGGCTTTCCCCGAGGCGCTGCAGTAGCCCGAGACCTTGCCCGCTCGCAGCGCGGCCGGGAGGCCGGCGCAGCCTGACAGAGTTGCCGAAACCGTGGCGGCATGCGACCCGCGACAGGTCGTGTCCCAGAGGGGGTTGGTCTCGGCGACCCTACGTTGATAGAACAGGCTAGGCCGTGATCATGACCGTCGAGTGGCCGTTCTGTGCGTCGGAAGCATCGGGGCACGGTAGCCCGCAATGTCTCTTGGCAAGGTCCGGCGATCCTCAGGCCGAGCCGGTTTCGGGCAAGTCGGTCTCTTCCGCCACCTCTTTTCGCAGATCTCGGCGCAAGCGTTCCGCTTCGTCGGAATTGTTTTCGTCGTCAGTCCGCTCAAGTTCGCGATCGATTGTCTCGCGCGAGCCTTCCACAGGATCCTGTTGCGGAGATGTTTTCGGGCCGGTTTCCATCTTGCCTTTGTCCGGAACGGCGCAGTCGAGAGATTTCGACATCTTCAGCTTCCCTTCGTCTGCCAACATGACCGACTTTGGAATGAGCATCGTCGGACCCTGCCGAACCGGATCGTCGATGATTTGTTCCGGGCTAGACCCCGGTTTCGTTTTGCCCGTCCGCATCAGGCGATGCCCCTCCCCCATTCCAAGTTTCGCTGAAATTCCTGTGGTTGGCGCCACCGTTGCAACGGAACTACAGCCGTGCAGAGTCGAACCGGTGAAGGCCGCGCTGGTCAAGCAGACCGATGCGGGTCCGCCTCAGCATCTCGCTGCTTGAAAGCGAGTTGTGGAAAGCTGGCAGTCGCAGGAATGGCGTTCAGGGTATCAGCTAACAGCCTAAAAAGCCCGCCTCGCTAGACTTGAGAGCGTGCTTGCAACCTATGCACCCATCGGGCGTTGGACAGCAACGGCTTGGGTTATGCGCAACCCACCAAGTGATTTTCGGGAAGCAATATGGCTGACAGGCGCTCAATCAGAACTCCGCTGGCTCGAGTGCGGGGCCTTGGATCGGCTAAACATGGAACCGAAGCGTTCATACTGGAACGGCTGACATCAACTGCACTGTTGATCCTGGTCATTTACATCGTCGCGGTCGTTATCAGGCTGATCGGAGAGCCTCGAGATGTCGTCGTCCGCGTCATCGGGTCGATCTATGTCGCACCCGCCCTCATCGCCTTCATTTTGGTCAACTGCATCCACATGCGGCTGGGCATGCAATCGATCATCGAAGACTACTGCCACGCGACCGTGCTGAAATCGGTTCTGCTGATCGCCAACTGGTTGTTTTGCTGGGCGGTAGCCCTCGTCAGCTGTTTCGCCGTGCTCGTGATCAGCTTCCGATAGGCGCAGGTTCTCCCTTCAAGATCACGGCCAGCGCGGCGCGCCTTCCAACTCAGCACCGTCCCGTCACCTGTCGCGCGCGGCAGCCGCCATCATTCGATTCTCGGGAGCTTGTCCCATTGATGGAAAGGGGGTGGAGAGGTCAACTCCCACTCCAATGTGGTGGCTCCTGCTCCCCATGGGTTCATGCCGGCCGCCCTTCGCCGGGAGAAAGCCTCCAAGATGCCGAAGAGGAAAACCACGACACTTGCGGCCGACAAATATGATCCGTACGATGAAATCATGTTCCAGCCGGCGAATGCGTCGGGATAGTCGATATAGCGACGCGGCATGCCCGCCAGGCCAAGGAAGTGATGGGGGAAGAAGACGAGGTTGACACCGACGAAGGTCGTCCAGAAATGGATTCCAGCTACAAGTGGGTTGTACAGATATCCCGTCATTTTCGGGAACCAGTAATACCAGCCCGCGAATATGCCGAAGATCGCTCCGAGTGAAAGTATGTAGTGGAAATGCGCGACGACAAAATATGTGTCGTGCAATTCACGGTCGAGGCCGGCATTTGCGAGTTGAACGCCCGTCACCCCGCCAACAGTAAAGAGGAATATGAAGCCGAGCGCCCAGAGCATCGGCGTCCGCAGGCTGACTGAACCGCCCCACATAGTCGCGATCCAGGAGAACACTTTTATCCCGGTCGGCACTGCGATCACCATTGTCGCGAAGGTGAAGTAGCGCTGAGTGTCGAGGCCTATTCCGCTTGTGTACATGTGGTGTGCCCAGACGACGAAGCCGATCGCCCCGATCGCCACGATTGCGTATACCATCCCGAGATACCCGAAGATCGGCCTTCGCGAGAAAGTCGAGATCACCTGACTTACGATGCCGAAGGCGGGTAGGATCATGATGTACACTTCCGGATGGCCGAAGAACCAGAAGAGATGCTGGTAAAGCAGCGGGTCGCCTCCGCCGTCCGGCGCGAAGAACGTGGTTCCGAAGTTGCGGTCGGTCAGGAGCATGGTGATGGCGCCGGCCAACACCGGCAGAGCTAGCAGCAGCAGAAAGCCGGTGATGAGGATCGACCACACAAACAGGGGCATCTTGTGCAGCGTCATCCCCGGCGCCCGCATGTTGAAGATGGTCGTAATAAAATTGATAGCCCCCAGTATAGAGGAGGCACCCGCAATGTGCAGCGACAGGATAACCAGATCGACCGCGGGACCGGGATGGCCGGAGGTCGACAGTGGCGGGTAGAGAAACCAGCCGGTCCCGGAGCCATAGCCGCCCGGCACGCTGGGCACGAAGATCGACAACAAAAGCAGCATGAATGCCGGTGGCAGCAGCCAGAACGAAACGTTGTTCATACGTGGGAACGCCATATCGGGGGCGCCGATCATGATCGGAACCATCCAGTTGGCGAAGCCGCCGATCAGGGCGGGCATTACGGTGTAGAAGATCATGATCAGCGCGTGGGCCGTCGTGAAGACGTTATAGAGTTGCTTGCCCGCATCGATGGCCTCGTCGCCTTGATAGCCGTAGATCATCGACGCCAGTCCGGGGAAAAACTGGATCCCGGGTTGCTGCAGCTCAATTCGCATGCTCACCGACAAAAGCATACCGATGACGCCCGCGAGGAAAGCGAAGATCAGATAGAGTGTACCGATGTCCTTGTGGTTGGTCGAGAACAGCCACCGGGTAATGCCGCTTGGCCTGTGGTCGTCGCGACTGCCCAGATCTGTTGCGATATGTTCACTCATGACCGTCTCCGCTTGGGCCGTCCGTCAACCAGCACCCGAACCGTGCTGGCAGTTGAATGTTCCCCCCACAGACCTGCGTCTGGAACATTCAACGGAAGCCATGGTTTGGCTCAGCGCAGCATCACCCTGCGGAGGAGGATCAGCATTCATGCTGGCGATAATTGCTGCGGCAATGGTTCTGACGACGGTGGTTGGTGGGCTGATATCCGCCTTCTCGATCGAGGCGCGTCACGGCCTCCACGACCCCACGCTAGACCAGTCCACGCCTACGCGACGGCCCACCCCGGCCTGGAGGCAGTGGTCCTGACATGGATGCGATTGCCGAGACGTTCGATCGGAGAATCCGAGCAGGGTGGCTGCTGCTCGGCTTCGCGCTCGGTGGGTTTCTCGACGGCATCGTCCTGCATCAGATCCTGCAATGGCATCATCTTCTCTCGGGCCTCGCCGACCCGGCGGGCTCCAACCTGCGCTTCCAGATCATGGCCGACGGCCTCTTTCACCTTTTCATGTATGTGCTCGCGGTGGCCGGCGCAGTGCTGCTTGTGGCCGCGAGGGCGGCCGGCGCGCGGCCTGGGACCACGACTGAGATCCTGCGGGTTGCCTTGGTCGGGTTCGGCGTCTGGCATATTTTTGATGCCGTTTTGTTCCATTGGCTGCTGGGGCTGCATCGGATCAAGATGAACAGCGACATGCCGCTCGCCTGGGATATGGCGTGGCTCGTCATCTTCGGCATTGTGCCCCTTCTTATGGTGGTGGTGCTGCCCAACCGCGGCGGACCGGCACGCGGCGCGTCGGCAGCGCTTACCAGCATCGTCTTGCTTGCAGGATTGGCAGCGGGCGCCGGCCCGCTCTTCAACGGTGCCGCCAATTCGGTCATCGTCTTTCGGGGTGGCATGGAACCAGCGACGATGATGCGGGCCATTCAAGTCGCCGACGCCCGTCTGAAATGGGTCGACGGCAGCGGCACCGTCTGGGCGGTCGACCGCGTCTCGTGGCGCGGGTTGGTGATCCTTTACGTGCGCGGCGCCCTAGTCGTCAGCACGACGCCAATTATTGCCGGATGCCTCGCCTGGACCGATCCCGCCGGATCGAGCCCTGACTTCAGATCGCTGCGAGCCATACCTGACAGCCTATGACTTTCGAACCGGACAGGAGCATCAAGCATGCAACTCGCCAAGAGCAGGCATGGGCGAATCTTGAATTCGCGCATCGTCGTGGTCGGCAGTGGCTTTGCCGGTCTGAAGGTTGCCAAGGCGCTCGGAAGGCGGAGATCGGGGGGTGACGATCATCGACCGCCACAATCACCACCTGTTCCAGCCCTTGCTCTGTCAGGTTGCAACCGCCGCCCTGTCGGCGCCTGACATCGCCGAGCCAATCCGCAAGATACTGGGCCGCTATCCCTCGGTTCAGGTCCTCTTCGGCGATGTCGCTGAGATCGGCACCGAGGGCGGGATGCTTGTGCTGGCCGATGGAACCACGGTTCCCTATACATACTGGTCCCGGTAACCGGTTCGCAGCCGTTTTATGTCGGCCAGGACAGCTGGGCTCAGGTTGTCCGGGCTTGAAGACCATCGAGGATGCCGGCACGATCCGGTCGCGATTGCTGCTGTCGTTCGAGCTTGCGGAACGGATAACCTATCCAGTCGAGCAATCCCGGCTAATGACGATCGCCATCATCGGAGGCGGCCCGACCGGCGTGGAATTGGCGGGCTCGATCGCAGAACTCAGCCGGCACACCCTGGCGCGCGACTTCCGTAACATCCGGCCGGAGAAGACAAGCATCATACTCGCCGATGCCGGCGACCGTCTGCAGCTGGCGGATTCTGCGCCTGGAAAGGCTCTGCGTCGAGGTCGCCCCTCGGCAATCGCGTCGAGGCGGTCGAAGCACAGAAGATCACGGTAGGCGGCAAGGTCATCCCGGTGGCCTTGACGCTCTGGGCCGCGGAGTGGCCGCTTCGCCGCTGGCGGCCCGGCTTGGTTTCGGGCTCGACCGCGGCGGCCGGGTGAAGGTTGCATCCGACCTGCAGGTAATCGGCCGTTCCGACATCTTCGCGCTTGGCGACGTGGCGCTGTTCCTCGACGAGAACGGCCAGCCATTGCCGGACCTTTCACAGGGCGCCAAGCAGGAGGGCGAGCACCTCGGCAGGGCACTGGCACGCCGGGTGGATACCGGCGAGGCGTTGCGGCGCCAGGCTGATCGCCGAGGAACGGGTTGAACCGGGTTCACCATCGTCGCCCGTCGCGGAACAGCCAACCCCGAGAGAGGCGTTGCCAAGATGCGGGCGCCCTCCCCGGCATTGTCCGCGCGCCACCATGAGATTATAGCGCGTGCGTTCGGGGCTCACCGGGCTGCGCTCAGGGTTGAAAACCAGCCTTCAGCGATCTCAGGAGCCGCCCGGCAAACGGTCGTGGTTCAAGAGCCAGCGTGAAAATGCCGGAGGGGTTGAGGAGGGTTTGCGGCCTGGACACCGACAGGGCTGTTTCCCACCCCCAGCTATCGAGCAGCGGGTAGATGGAGTAAGCAAGCAACGGGACGCCAGCCGATGCAGCCGCAGCGCATTCTAGCAGCATCTCCTGGTGCCAGCGCGCGCCATAGTTGAAATAGGGCGTTCCGGTTTCGGTGACCATCATAGGCAGGTGGTAGCGATTGTAGTAGTCGGTGATCACCGCCTCGAGGCCCGCGCGCGCGCCTGAACTGACCTCGCCGGCATAATTCTGGGGCTCGGCACTGAGGTGTTTTCCTTTCGTGTCGAAGTCCTCGTTGTGAGCGTAATAGTCGACCCCGAAAACGGTGTCCCTCTTCATCGTTACCTTGAACTCCCTGTTTAGTTTTCGATGCAGGTCCTGGACTTCCTTCAGCATATGCAGGACCCGCTGCAGGCTGTCCGGCAGCGGCCGGCCGGTCGCCGGGCTGCCGTCGAGATAATGCTTGATGGCCCAATCCAGGGATGTGCGCGACGAGGGCGCGGTCGCGTTCCATTTCGCGAGGTGCTCGGCGGGCGTCATTAGCTCCAGCTTTTCGAAATCCGCTTCGAGCAGCCAGTCCTCTCCAAGAATCAGGTCGCTGCCGAAAAAGCGTATGTGCCGGTTGAACTCATCCCATCCTGGCTTGAAGACCGCTGCCTCGGGGTGGATGTAAAGCATGCGCCGTTTGCTTGGCGCCAGTTCCTCCTCTATGGCAAGGCGCGCCAGCACGGCGGCCTTGGCGACCTGCACGGCACGCTCGATGTAGTAGGTGGTGTGCAACGGGCTTTGCCAACGCGGAAATGCCCCGTTCCACATCTCGCTGTTGAAGCCGATGGTCGTCTCCGGCTCGTTGATCAAGGTCACTGCCTTGATCCTTGGGCCATAGCGATTGATCGCCGCCCGCGAGAAGGCGGCGAAATAGGCTGGCCAGTCCTGATTGAGGTAGTAGCTGGCCCGGCCCTTGGTGCGACCGTCCGGTCCGGCGACCCGGAACCGATCCTCGATGCCGAAATGGTGCAGGTCGAGGCTGACCCGCAGGCCGGCGCGGTCGAGGTCGTCGATCAGCCCGTCATGCGCCAGCCAGGTCTCGTCCCGCTCCGGATCAATCAAGTGGTTCGAGAGGCCAAGCCTGACGTTCAGGATCCCGAGATAAAGCAGACGGGCAGCTAGGACACGCCGCCGCTCGTGGTCAAAGAGGCCTTGGTCGTCGAGGGAATCCCAGCGGTAGCTTTCGTCGCGGGTCAAGGGATTGCCGGATTCGACACCCGTCCAGAGGAAGCTCTTAAGCGACGGCCGCCCATATATCTGCACGTATAAGTCGCTAGTCGCCGCATTCCGCGCGCGCTCGTCGGCTGATGGCGCAACGACCGGTGTCACGGCGCGACTGATCAGGGTCGGCTCATTGAACTGGGCATCTACCGATCGCGGCTCCCGGTCGAGTTGCTCGACAAGAAGGGTCTTCGCTCTTGCCCAGTTGATGAGCGCGGTGTCCGTGTCCCCGGCAAGCGCTGCCCAGCTTTGGGCGAGACTGATAGAAAACAACAGGAGCAACGCGGCGGCGGAACTCAGGCAGGTGTCCGACGGAGCCAGTTTAATGCCGGATGATCGTACGGGCATGGTCTTTCTGCTGCTCACTTAGGCCGCAGGACTTCAGGTCCCCGGGCCGAACTGCAACCTCGCCGCTAAGTTCCTCCTCCGTCAGCGCTTCGATGTGTCGGAATGGTCGAGGGTTCGTGATTGTGCGCGCCAAAGCCGGAGCCTTATTGACGTTCCGTACGCGCTCCGACCATCGGCCAATCAAAAGCCCGCCTCGGAGAGGGAACCGAGGCGGGCCGGGAATGCTGTTGTGAAGTTAGCATCCTGGCGAGGCACCGGGAGTTGCCACGCGAAGACAGAACTGCGAGGCTTGGCGCTTGTTCCGGGCGAGATGAAAATCCCGGTCTGGACTTGCAGCTAGCGGGTCTCAGTTGCTCGGCTGCATGTCGGGTCTTCCGGGCCTCGTGGAGAGATAAATTGGCGGCAGCAAATTAGGTCGCTGATGCTGTCGCATTTACAGTTCCGTCCGACGACCTTTTCCCTTCGGCCTGCCGTCCCCTCGCTTTTGGTCATCCAACGGGAACAACGTTATCTCGGCTGAGTACGGTGCGTGTGAAAGCGCTTATCTGCGCGATTGCGATCGGTCTCATCAGTCCGGTAGCATGGCTCAGAGCGGGATGACATCCGCACAGATATTTGTCAAAGCAGCTGCGAGTTCAAAAATGTTTGAAATCCGCTCGAGTGAATTGGCGCTGCGGAATCGCAGACATCACGAGTGAAGGCATTCGCTCGCATGATGACCAAGGACACACGACTTCTTCCAAGCGGCTCTTATCGGCAGCAAAGAAGGATGGCCTGGCGGTCGACTGAGCGAACATGTTTCATGGGCGCTGGACGTTTACGGCTCGATGCCTCGCCTGAACACAAGGCGAGGCTATAGGGCGAACGGCTGCATGGGAGGTTCGGCCGGGGCCGCTCTGTGAGTACCACCTCGGGCACCTCAAGAGGTAGAGCTGCCGGCGCGGTATGCCGGCCGCAAACCATAATTCAACATCACTACCAGCATCATTTAAACCATCGTGCGGAACATCCGCGCGACGGCGAGGTTTGGCTGACACTGAACGCCTCTCATAATATTTCTAAGGACCAAGATGGATATCGATCTTCAGCGTAAAAACAATCACAGGCTGCCACAAATCCGCAGAAGCTTATTGTGCTTCTCTCACCTTAGATGGAACTTCGTTTTTCAAAGACCGCAGCACATTCTAACCCAGGCAAGTCGATGCTACGATGTATTTTTCTTCGAAGAGCCGATTTTTACGGAAGAAACCACTGCGTACCAGAAAAGCTACACGAGCACTGACGGGGTGACGGTGGTCGTGCCGCACATTCCCAGACATCTCAACGGACCGCAGATCACGCGTGCGCAACGCAAGCTGGTTGACGGCTTGGTGGAAAGCCTCGAAGCAACGCCGGCACTGCTGTGGTACTATACGCCCATGGCCCTGCCTCTCAGCCGGCACATTTCCGCTGAGCTTTGCGTCTACGACAACATGGATGAGCTTTCGAGCTTCCGCGGGGCGCCGCCCCGGATGATGGCGCTGGAGCGTGAACTTCTCAGGCGCGCCGATGTCGTCTTCACCGGTGGCCAGAGCCTTTATGAGGCCAAGCAGCATCGTCATCGCAACATCCACCCATTTCCAAGCAGCATCGACAAGGCTCATTTCGGCAAGGCCCGCCTTGCCGGTGCGCCGTCTCTCGATCAGGACAGGATCCCCGGCCCCAGGCTTGGTTTCTTCGGCGTGATCGACGAGCGCATGGATCTGGACCTGGTGGATCGCATGGCAGCCTTGCGGCCGGACTGGCAGTTCGTGATGATCGGCCCGGTGGTCAAGATCGACCCGGCAGACCTTCCCCGCCGGCCGAACGTTCACTGGCTGGGCGGCAGGGATTACAAGCAGCTTCCTCATTATCTGTCCGGGTGGGACGTCGGCATCATGCCGTTCGCCAGGAACGAATCGACCCAATTCATCAGCCCGACCAAGACCCCGGAATTCCTCGCCGCCGGCGTACCGGTGATTTCGACCTCGGTCCGGGATGTTGTGCGGCCGTACGGACAGCTGGGCCTGGTCGAAATCGCGGATACTGCGGAGAAATTCATAGAGCGTGCCGAACATCTGCTGGCTCGCCCGAAGGACGAGTGGCTGCGAAAGGTGGATCGACACCTGTCCGGCATGTCCTGGAGGTCGACCTGGCAGGAAATGCGTTCGCTTATCACGGAGACGCGAGAGTGGCGCACGTCCGGTCCCCAAGCGATACATTCGTCGGAGAGCAGCTATGTTTGATTGGCTGGTTGTCGGCGCCGGCTTTGCCGGGAGTGTGCTCGCCGAGCGCCTCGCCTCCCAGCGGGGAGACCGGGTCCTCGTGGTCGACCGGCGTCCGCATGTCGGCGGCAATGCCTATGACTGCTACGATGAGGCCGGCCTGCTGATCCATAAATATGGACCACACATCTTCCACACCAACTCCGAGCAGGTCTTCGATCATCTTTCGCAGTTCACCGAATGGCGTCCGTATGAGCACAGGGTTCTGGCCGAAGTCGACAAGAAGCTGGTGCCGGTCCCGATCAATCTCGAAACGATCAACACACTGTACGGGCTGGATCTGACGCCGGAGCAGCTCGAGGAGTGGTTCGCCGCGCGCGCCGAGCCGGTCGAGGAAATCAGATCGTCCGAAGACGTGGTGGTGAGTCGTGTCGGGCGTGAGCTCTACGAGAAATTCTTCCGCGGTTATACCCGCAAGCAATGGGGCGTCGACCCCTCGGAACTGGACAAATCGGTGACCGCGCGCGTGCCGACCCGGACCAATCGCGACGACCGCTATTTCACTGACAAGCTTCAGTACATGCCTGCCGCCGGCTATACTCGCATGTTCGAGCGCATGCTTCATCACCCGAACATCCAGGTCATGCTCAAGACCGACTATTCGCAGATGCGCGAAGAGTTCGCCTACAAGCGGCTGATCTTCACGGGACCGGTCGACGAGTATTTCGGCTACTGCTACGGCCGGCTGCCCTATCGCTCGCTGCGCTTCGAGCACAAGACGCTGCAAAAGGAATGGCACCAGCCGGTGGCCGTCGTGAACTACCCGATGGAGCACGACTACACGCGCGTCACTGAGTACAAGCACCTAACGGGCCAGCAGCATCCCTGGACCAGTTTGACCTTTGAATACCCGACGGCGGACGGCGACCCCTATTACCCCGTACCGACGGCGGAGAACGCCGATCGCTATCGGAGGTACGAGGCCCTGGCGCGTACCACGGAAGACGTCTGGTTCGTCGGCAGGCTGGCTACCTACCGCTACTACAATATGGACCAGGTCGTCGGTCAGGCCCTCGCCACCTACCGGAGAATCGAAGCCTCGGTTCCCAGTGACAACCGCGCCCCTCTTGAGACCGCGGTGTCCAAGATGAGCGGCATTCTGCAAGCGATTTAATGATTGGCGGCGACGATGCGGACCGAGACCATGCAGGCCACGCCGGAGATCTGGGGAGGCGTCGAGTGCAGCATCATTCGGTTGAGGAACCGATGGCGTGACGAATTATCGGAGACGGGACATGCCGGCAGGCTGGACGATCTGGACCGCATCCGGCAGCTTGGCATACGAACGCTCCGGTACCCGCTGCTGTGGGAATCGATCTCGCCGGACAATATCGAAACCGCCGATTTCACCTGGCATGACGAACGGATGCCGCGGCTGAAAGAGCTAGGCATCGAGGTCATCGCCGGACTGCTACACCATGGCAGCGGCCCCCGCTACACCAATTTGCTCGATCCGGCTTTTCCCGAGCTCCTGGCTCGGCATGCCCGGCGCGTCGCCGAACGCTACCCCGAGATCCGCCGCTTCACCCCCGTGAACGAGCCGCTGACCACAGCCCGTTTCAGCGCTTTGTATGGACATTGGTATCCCCACCGCCGGCACTTGCCAGATTTCGCACGAGCGCTGATCAACCAGTGCCGCGGTGTGGCGCTTGCCATGCGGGCGATCCGCGAGGTGACGCCGCACGCGGCTCTCGTCCAGACCGAGGATCTCGGCAAGACGTTCAGCACGCCATTGCTTGGTTACCAGGCGGATTATGAGAACGAACGCCGCTGGCTGACGTTCGACCTGCTGTTTGGCCGTGTCGAGCGCAGCCATCCATGGTTCTCCCGCCTAATCGATCATGGGATACCAGAGCAGGAGCTCCAGGCCTTCGTCGACGAGCCCTGCCCTCCCGATATTGTGGGGGTCAACTACTATCCGACCAGCGAGCGTTTCCTTGACCACCGCTGCTCCAAGCTCCCAGCTGGAGCCTCGGTCGGCGGCAATGGCCGGCATCACTATGCCGACCTTGAGGCCGTGCGGATGCATCTTCCGCTTGGATCGGACGGGCCGGAACCCCGCCTGCGCGAGGTCTGTGCGCGTTATGACCGGCCGGTCGCCGTAACCGAAGTTCACCATGGCTGCAGCCGCGACGAACAGCTTCGCTGGCTGAACGAAGTCTGGAGCGCTGCCAATCGGCTCGCTGGCGAAGGCAAGAACATTGCCGCCGTCACCGTCTGGGCCCTGTTCGGATGCGTCGACTGGAACAGCCTGCTGCTGCGCAAAGATGGAGCCTATGAGGCGGGAGCCTTCGACGTCCGCAGTCCATCGCCGCGCATGACCGCCCTGGGAAGTGCGGTAGGGGAAATGGCCGGCGGCGCCGGCCTGAAGCATCCGGTTCTCGACAGCCCCGGCTGGTGGCGCCGGGACACGCGGTTCTTCAGCCCACCTTTCGAAACCACCGCCGAACGCAGCGGGGGCGGAGACGTGCGCAAGGTGCTCATCCTCTGCAAGGATGCGGCGCTGGGTAACGCCTTTTGCCGGATCGCTGCCCACCGGGGGCTGGAATTCATTGCTTTTCCCGCCAATCAGTTGGACATCACCGAGCCTCATTCCATGCGCCGCCTGCTGCTCAAGTATCGGCCTTGGGCCTTCGTCCACGCCGCCACTCCGCAACGGGCCGAAGCGGGTCCTGTCGGCTCGATTGGGACGGGCAACGGGCCGGCAGATGGCGCGGTGCTGGCGTCGGTCTGTGCCGCCGCCGGTGTGGCGTTGATGACCGTGACGTCGGATGCGCTGGTCGGCAAGACGCTCACCGACCGTTTGGTCGAGAGCAGCCCCATCACCCCGGCATCGGGCATACGCAATCTCAACGCGGCAGCCGAAACGATGGTGATGAAGCATCATCCCGCCGCGCTGGTCATCCGCACGAGCGCCGTCTTCGGACCCTGGAACACCGCAGACGTGCTTTCGCAACTGCTGGATGAAATCGCAGCCGACCGTTCGCTCCGCTTGCCGGCGGACGCAGTGTGCTCCCCCACTTACCTGCCGGACCTGGCTCACGCCGCGCTCGACCTATTGATCGATGGCGAGACGGGAATATGGCACCTCGCCAATGACGGCGCGGTCAGTTGGTCCGATTGGGCAAGAGAGGTCGCCCAGTCGGCCGGTCTCGATGCGCGCCTGGTGCTGGGCGATCATGGCCGCGGGGTTCTCGCCCCTGCCGCCCTGGCAAGCGAACGGGGTCAACTCATGCCCTCCCTGGCAAGCGGCATGGGACGCTTCCTCCGGGAGTGTGATGTTCGCTGGAACAAGACCTCGGCTGCCCTCGGCAGCTGAGAAAGCGACTGAAGTCCTAGAGGCCGAGATGAGAGAACCGACAGCGTTTAACAGCTTTTTCCTTGGTGGATTCGAGTGCTCGAGCCATCGCCGGGCCGATGGCGTCCGCCTCGATCTGCTTCGCGCCACCAGCCATGACGAAGCGTCCGAGACCGACTATCGCGAACTCCAGCGACGGGGAATCCGCACCGTGCGCGACGGGCTGCGCTGGCACCTCATCGAGAAAGAGCCCGGCAACTACGACTGGTCGAGCTTTCTGCCGATGCTGCGCGCCGCCGACGCCACAGGGACACAGGTCGTTTGGGATCTCTGCCACTACGGATGGCCCGACCATATCGACATCTTCTCACCGGAATTCGTCAAGCGCTTCGCCCGCTTCGCGGAAGCCGCTGCCCTGGTCATCCACGCCGAGATCGGCTCGGTCCCGTACTTCTGTCCGGTGAACGAGATTTCGTACTGGTCATGGGCGGGTGGCGATACCGGCCGGATCAACCCATGCGCTAACGGCCTTGGAGGCCAATTGAAGCGCATCCTGGTAAGAGCCGCCATCGCTGCTATAGACGCGATCCGACGAATCGATTCCCGGGCCCGCTTCATCACCGCGGAACCGCTGATCAATGTTGTCGGCTATCCTCACGATGTCGAGCATCAGCTCGAGGCGGAGGGTTACAGGCTCTGTCAGTTCGAAGCGCTCGACATGCTTGCCGGGCTTCAGGAACCGGAGCTGGGCGGCCGGCCCGAATACCTCGATATCGTCGGCTTGAACTTCTATCCCGACAATCAATGGCTCCTGCACGGCCCGACGATCCCGTTCGGACATCACGCCTACAAGCCTCTGGCCGACATGCTCGTTGAAGTCGCACAACGCTACAATCGACCCCTCTCGATGTCCGAAACGGGCGCCGAGCGCACGGCCAGGCCATCGTGGGTTCACTATGTCGTGGCCGAAGTCCTCGAGGCCATGCAGCGGGGCGTCCAGATAGAAGGAATCTGCCTCTATCCAATCATCGACTACCCCGGATGGGACAATGGACGGATGTGCGATGTCGGCCTGCTCGGCCCGATGGGGGAGCACGGCAGGCGTCCAGTTTGCAAGCGCATGGAGGATGAATTGGCCGAGCAGAGCCGAAAACTGCTGGCGCTTCAGCGCGAACTCACGTCAGGGCCATATGCCGGAGGGACCTATGCGGTATCTGAAGCCACAGGCAAGTAGCCCGCTGCCTCCGTTCCTGGAGGGGTCCGCTGCCTTCATAAGGCATTATGTGCGCAGGCAGCTGCCGCAATTCATCATCCTCGCCGTGCTGGTGATATCGGCCGCGTCCTGCGCTGTCGCCATCCAGTACGTGATGAAGGTGCTCGTCGACGCGATGGCGGGCCCACGCGAAGGCTCAGCCGCGCAGACAGCGCTCGCCATTTTCATCAGCCTCATCGCGGTGGAGAGCATCCTCTGGCGTCTCTGCGGCTGGCTCGGCTGCAAAGCGACCCTCGCGATCGGCGTTCAGATGCGGCTCGATCTGTTCGACTTCCTGAACGGTCAGCCGATGAAGTACTTCGCCGAGAACCTGGCGGGTTCCCTTGGCCAGCGGGTTACCGCGACCGCGGGCAATTTCGGCGCCCTGACTAACATCGTCATCTGGCGGGTCGCGCCGCCGGCTGTCGACTTCATCGGCACCGTCATCGTGTTCACGGTCGTCGACTGGCGGATGGCGGTGGCCCTGGCGTCCGCGGTCGTCGTTATCATGGGCGGCCTGCTTGCCTTCGGGGAACGTGGAAAGCACCTGCACCGCACATATGCATCTTATGCGAACGAAGTCGGTGGAAGCCTGATCGATGTCATCACCAACATGTGGTCTATCAAGGCGTTCTCAGCCCGGTCACGCGAGCACGCAAGGCTGGCAGCGAGCTTTCGAGCCGAAGCCGATGCCCAGCGCGACAGCTGGATGTACACGGAAAAAGCGCGCCTCATCCACGACATTGCACTTTGGGTCATGGCCGGCGGCATGCTCGCCTGGGCGGTCCGGCAATGGAGCCGGGGGGAAATCACGCCCGGCGACGTGGTCCTGGTCAGCGCTTTGACGTTCCGCATCCTTCACGGGTCTCGCGATATGGCGTTGTCGCTCGTTGACATGGTCCAGCATTTCGGCTTCATCGAGGACACGCTGCGCATCATCGGCCAGCCGCAAACTGTCGTCGACCGGCCGCAGGCGCCGGCCATTCGTCCGCGTGGCGGGGCTATCGAGTTCCGGCAGGTCTCCTTCACCTACGGCACCGATGTCGAGGCGATCCACAATCTTGACCTGTCCATCCCTCCGGGTCAAAAGGTCGGGATCGTCGGTCCCTCCGGAGCGGGCAAGTCGACGTTCGTCCACCTGCTTCAACGGCTCTACGACGTTCAGGGCGGCCAGATCCTTGTTGACGGTCAGCCGATCGCGTCGGTCACGCAGGATAGCCTTCGCGAAGCGTTGGCTGTTGTGCCGCAGGAGATTCTGCTGTTTCACCGGACCGTCATGGAGAACATCCGGTTCGCCCGCCCTGAGGCTAGCGATGAAGAAGTCCACGCCGCTGCCCGGGCCGCTCACTGCGAAGCCTTCATTTCAAGGCTGCCCGAGGGCTATGACACTCTGGTGGGTGAACGGGGGATAAAGCTCTCCGGTGGGCAGCGGCAAAGGATCGGCATTGCCCGGGCGTTCCTGAAAGCCGCTCCGGTGATCGTTCTCGACGAGGCCACGTCTGCCCTGGATACAGAGTCCGAACTGGTGATACAGGCATCCTTGGTCAAGATGTTCCGCGATCGCACCGTGATCGCCGTCGCGCATCGCCTTTCGACGCTCTCCAGCTTCGACCGCATTCTGGTGATGAATGGAGGGCGCGTTGTCGAGGATGGAGACGCGGCGGAGCTCAGAGCTCAGGGCGGCCTATTTGCCCGCATGTGGAGGCTGCAGGCCGAAGGCCTCACCCTCGACGCGGCTGAATGAAAGGCTTTTAGGCGAATTCAAAGCATGCAGAAGACCCTATAGCATTCGATTGTGAGGCAACCCCGCATCGCTAACCCCTTCACGAAATCAGAACACCGGCACCGCCTGCAAGGGAATGATCACCATCACAGGCCTCCTGCTGGCAGGCCAGACGAAGTTTGGAATGCCGCTAGTTGCGGGCCGGTCACCTCTCCGGCGCCACAAGCTTCTCGGCTGCGGCTGCGGTGCTCCAGGCTGACCTCAACGCCACGCTGGCCTCGGTCGCGTCGGTGACTGGTGCGATCGCGCCGACAACGGCCGCTGTGGTCGCGTCGATCGCCGGCAACGTCATGACCGTTACCGGCGTCACCTCGGGTACGCTTGTGGCCGGTGCTGTCCTGTCCGGAGCCGGTGTCGCGGCGGGGACGGCGATCACCAATCAGCTGTCGGGCACGCCGGGCGGCATTGGCGAGTATGCGGTCTCGATCGCACAGATCGTCGCCAGCGAGGCGATCTCGGCGACCTATGGCACGCTCACGGTCACTGCGATCGCTTCCGGTACCCTGTCGGTTGGCCAGACCCTTGGCGGTGCCGGCGTGAGCGCAGGCACGCGCATCACGCAGCTCGGCAGCGGTCGGGGCCTTGCCGGCACCTATTTCGTCAACCTGACGCAGACGGTGGCGAGCGGCACGGTCACCGGTTCCGCGACGCCGCTCGGTGTCTCCTTCGAGTCCGTGGCTGGCGGCTTCGTCATCACCTCCGGCATAGCCGGCGAGCCGTCGAGCACGGCTTTTGCGACCGGCACGATTTCGGACGATCTCTTCCTGACCCAGGCGACGGGCGCGGTGCTCTCGCAGGGCGCCGATGCAACGACCCCCGCCGCCTTCATGAACGGCATCATCACCCTCACCCAGAATCGTCCTCCGGCCCCTGGCTTGGGCTCGGAGGACAGATTCAATGCATGAGATTTGCGCCATGGGTGTTCGCCAGCTCTCGCATGATCTCGTTGAGCCAGTTCTCCGTGGACTGACCGAGTTGCCTACAGTCGACGTCTCGGATGGCTTGCTCAAGCGTCCGCTCGACCAGCCGGTCAGATGCGTTTACGTCTCCCAGCAACAGACGCGCTGCGAGGCGCAGTTTGGGCAACAGTGTGAAGACGTCGTCTGGCGGAGGGGGCACGGAGGTGTCCGCGTGTTCAGACAGTTGTGCGGGGAAAAGTGCGTGTAGCACGGCCTTGCTGCCTGATGATTTCCGCAAATTGCTGGCGTGGCGAAGATGTTCGGGAATAGGGATGTCGTCGTCGCCACTGAAGAAGACGAACGGGATTCCTCGGCGCATCAACTTGTCCGCAATCGGGAACACGTGTCGACCGTTGAGATTGACGTCCAGGATTGCGGCTTCGGCTTGATCGGTATGTTCAGACGCCTGCTCGACGCTCGGCGCAGGTCCGAGAACAATGGCGCCCATATTGCTGAAAAACTCCGCAAGCTCTCCCGCCATCGACCATTCGTCCTCGACAATCAGAATGTGCAGCCCGCGCAATTCGCGCACGTCCTCATCCTTTCTTCGACGGGAGTTCAGGGTGCAGAGAAGCTAGTTCCCACTCTCTGTCATCCAGCGCCGCCTGCAATTGTTTCGCAAGCACCAGCATGCGAACTGGGACGGGCCCTGGCTAGACATTCGATTGATCGAGTCGCTTCCCGCGCCCTTGTTGACAGGCGCTTCAGACCAGCGGAGCGTTTTGTCATTTGAACCACCACGGGAATAACTTTTAACGTCTTACCCGCTGTCTCGTTCCATTTGGGCCGAATGCAACAAATTTGGCGCTTTTCCGAGCGCAACGCACGGTCAGCATACTGAGGAAACCACGTCAGACGGACTTGAACTGCATTGAGAGCGCGGCGGGCCTCCTGTTCCTCCAGGTTTGACCACGGGTTCGGGCTCAGACTGATGTTGGATGCGCTCCCTGTGGAGTTCGGCAATGCCATTTGATCCGCGACCTTCCGGAATCGCTTGCCACGGTGCGCGGCCGAGAGCACGACCGTCACCGTGCGGATGAGATGTTGAGCGTAGTTCGCCTCGCATTCTTGCGCTCGCACCCGCTCAGCCTTCTTCGCTCGACGTGCGCTGGGTTCGCAAAATTGTGCATCGCGGTCTGGTGGACAGGCATGCGCCCGCCGCCCGGTGCTGTCCAAGTTGCATCGTCTTTCCAGCACTGCTGACATCACAGCGCCTGAGCAGTCGAAACCCGAGAAGGCTACCGGCTTCTTTACCCGCCGCTGCGGTCGCGTGTAGCCGAAGCCGCGCTTTCGGCGGTCAGCCCCAAGCGTCTGATAACCCACGGAATGGTCAACCCTTGGACAAAGATGGAAAAGGCAACGACTGCGAACGCGGCAACGACTATTTGACTGCGCTCGGCGACGTTTTCAGGAAGGGCCAGCGCTAGGGCCAGAGCAAGGGCACCGCGCAGCCCGCCCCAAACCAAAACATGCTGGTAGCTGGCATCCACCTTCAGGGACGTCGCAGCAAGGAGGGCACAGAAAGGATAGATAGCCAATGTCCTGCCAACCAGCACGAGCATGATGGCGACCGCCGAGGTGCCTGAAAATATCCCAAGTGGCTGATGGGCTTCATGGCCACCGATCAATATGAACACGATCGAATTCGCCAGAAAGGCCGCGTACTCCCAGAACGCCAGAACGTGACTTCTGGCGTTGGCGGAAATCGCGCCTTTCCACCCTACGTTGCCCACAATCAAGCCTGCGGTGAGAGTAGCCAGCACGCCCGACATGCCAAGATCCTCCGCAAGCAGAAACGAACCATAGGCCGCAATCGTCGTCAGGGTTATTTCAACAAGATGATCTTCGGTCCGACCGGCGATCAGAAGGAGCAAGGCTGACACCCCTGTTCCTGAGGCAATCCCACCCGCGATAGTCCACAACAGCGATCCAGCAACGCTAAGGGGCGTAGCCTCGGCGCCTGCCGCGATTCCGGCCAAGATGCCGAAGCCAACTGCGGCTGCGCCGTCGTTGAGCAGACTTTCCGATTCAACAAGAAGAGCGAGGCGGGGCTGAACCTTCATTTCCTTGAAGGCCGCGATGACCGACACCGGATCCGTCGCTGCTATCAGCACGCCGAACAGCCCCGATCCGATCCAAGTCCATCCGAGCAGCAAATGCATGCCAGCCGCGACCACTGCGGCGGCGATCGCGACCCCAGGAAAAGCGAGCAGAACCGTGACCGGGAGGTCCAGTCGAAAATGACGCCATTCGATCGCAAGTGCCGCCTGGAAAATCAGCGGCGGCAAAAACACGGTGAAAATCAGATCCCGGCTGAGGGGGAGTTCGGCAACACCGGGCATGAAGCCAAGGGCGATACCCGCCGCAACGAGCCCGACACTGTAGGGAAGTTCCAGCCGTCTGGATATCGTCGCCACCAAAGAAGCGGTGAGCAAGATCATCCCCAGTGTGAGGATTGGAAGATCATTCATAGCGGCCTCAGATAAGGTCCGATCACACAAGTAGCGCTCTGACGTCGTACTGGACCGCCGACCAACCTCACCGGTGGTGGCGTTAAACATCACGGCCCGGGAAGGGCATAAGCGGCAACCTGATCGCCGACCTGGTCCTTCAGAATGGTGTTCCCGCCGGCCACGAACACCACGTACTCGCGGCCGCGGTACTCGTACACCGCAGGATTGGCCACCGCGGGCGCCTGGACGATGTCGGACCACAGTTCCTGTCCGTTCGCGAGAGAATAGGCGCGCACCTTGGCGTCCATCGAACCCCCGATGAATATCAAACCACCCGCCGTCACGGCGGGGCCACCGATCGTCACCGAGCCGAGGGATTCAGGCATATAGAAGCCCCACTTCTGCGATGCTCCCATCGGCCGACGCCATTTGACGTCGCCGGTGGTCATGTCGATGGCGGCAATTTCTCCGAAGGGGGGTGCCCAGCACGGCATGCCAAGCCAGTTGAGAGCGTTGTGCAGCGACATGCCGTAGGGTGCGCCCTCTTGCGGATAGTAGCCCTGCTCATTGCCGGAATCGCCGGCGAGCCGTTGGTATTCATCGCGCGGATAGAGCTTGATGGATTGGACGACATGCGAGAAGTTGACCACCGCCGTTTGGGTGCTTGGATCGAAACCGACCCCGCCCCATTGCACTCCGCCCGCCGAATCCGGGTAGGCCAGCACGCCCTCGCCCTTGTGTGTCGGCGGGCTGTACATGCCACGATAGGAGAGGTTGTCCCATAAGCGGGAGCACTCGCCCAGGCCGACGACATCAGCTATTCGCCAGATGGGTGGCTTTTTGGACTGGTCCAGCAGCGGTGCGGGTTTGGTGGGGAACGGCTGCGTGGGAGCGTAGACTTCCCCTTGGACGCTGCCGTCGCCGCCCGGTACAGGGCGTTCATCGATCGGCCAGACGTCTTTTCCGGTGCGCCGGTCGACGACGAACAGAAAGCCCATCTTCGTCGCCTGCATGAGGGCAGGAATTTGTTTGCCCGCCACGGTGATGTCCATAAGCGTAGGCGCCGAGTTGATGTCGTAATCCCAGATGTCGTGATGGACCCACTGTCGTGACCAGACGACCTTGCCGGTTTCAAGATCTAGTGCGGTGGTGGACGTCGCAAGCGGTATCGGGTCGGCACGATTGCCGCCCCAGTAGTTCGGCGATGGGCTGGAGACCGGAAGGTAAACAAGCCCGAGCCCTTCGTCCACGGACATTGCGGTCCAGACGTTGGCGGTCCCAGTACGTTTTGCGATCTGCGCCGGCAGCGACGAGAACGACCACTGTCGCGCGCCCGTCTGAGGATCCAGCGAGAAAACCGTGCCGGGGGGAGCCTCGGCATAGGCCCAATCCTTTCCAGCCCAGCCGAGGATGACGTGGTCGCCGGCAACGGTGGGCGGCTGCAATAGGGAAAACGGGTACTTGGCGTTGATGTCGTTCCACTGGTTCACATCCAATACGCCACCCGAGCCAAATTTCTTGCAGAGCTGTCCGGTATCGGCATCGAGCGCAAAGAGGTGCGCATCCATGGTGCCTAGATAGACAATCTTCTGACAGCCCTCTCCCGCCACGGCATTCTTGCTCTGCCAGTAAGCAACGCCACGGTTTTTCAGGGCCGGCTGCGTCAAGGCCTTGAGAGTGGATTTGGACTCGAATTTCCATTTGATCGCCCCTGTGCCCGGGTCGAGCGCAAGCACCCCATAGAAGGGGGTCCCGATATAAAGGGTGTCATTGGCGAAAATGGGGGTTGCGGACCAGACCGACGGTGGCAATGCGCCCGATCCGTCTGACATATCGCCAGTATGCAACTCCCATACTTTGCGGAGCGAACCGACGTTCTCTGCGGTAATCTGTGTAAGCGGAGAGTACTTCTGGCCATTGAGCTGGCCGTGAAAGCTGTTCCAGGTCGGCTGTGGCGGGATCAGCGGGATTGGCTTGGGCTCAGGGAGCGGGGCTGTTGCCGCCTCCTCCGGCGAGCCTGCTTCCCCGGCCGAAGGGCTGGCGCTCCCGCTGCTGTCCTTCGGCTGACTGCCGGCATCCGGTATGCCGCCCGGTTGTGACGCGGGTGAAGTATTGTCATTCTGGGCAGAGACGGAATGAATGCCAAGCCCCAGCAACAGAAAGACGGCAAATGCCAGGCTCGAGCGGAAGACGGCAGTTCTCATCGGGACGTATCCTGAATGTTGGTCTGACGGAAACCCAGGGTGATCAACAGCCCAGCCAGCACAACGGAAACGGCCGCCACGAGCCACCAAGCGTGGAGAAAGATGGCCGCAATCAATGTGCCGAGTGCTCCTAGAAGGCCCAAGACCCACGCTAGGGTGAAAACGACACCACCTCTTCTGAATCGCAGTACAAGCCCATCCAGCGCAAGAGCCAGGCTGGCGACGAGCACGAGCATGGCTCCGGGGGTTCCGGTTACCCCAGTCAGCGGGGTGGCGAAGTAATAGAACGCGATTGCGAATGCCAGTACCGCCGCTGTGATGACGACGAGCGGGCCACGATGACTAGTGTTCGGCAGTAGTTGTGTTTTCATGAACGTTCCTGCGACGTTTCTTAAGCGACCGGTTTCTTAAGCGACCGTCCGCGGGGGGGCGTCTTGCGATACGAAGCACGTCGCTAACCCGAGCTCAGCCGGTATGTTCGAACCTCCGCTTCACCATCGCGTGAGCGGCGGACGCGCCAGGGAAATGCGGTTTTTGACATTCTCCGGTCTGGATTGCCTTTCCGGCCTCAACTTCGCGGGCATCATACCACCCAGATATGTGCATACGCTTCAGCACTGGGCGGCTTTCGCACCTCACGAGGCCGGGAGTATAGGGGAGCAATGTGGCGCGGAATTCATCCCAAAGCGGCAACGAACAATGTGGCGCGCAATTCACCCCAAGGCTGCGCAATAACCCGTCTGCTGGCCATCGATCCCATCCGCAATGAACTGTACTTCATTGCCGGCAGCGCCTTCAACGAAAAGCTCCGCGCTCACCCGATCGTGCGCGCGCTGTCTTCGTGGAAGAAGAAGATGACCAGCGGCCGCTCACGTACGCCGGCGGCTGGCGCTTGCCGTGCGCTCCGATCTCGCCATCGAGCCGTGCTCGAGTTTGCGCAGTTCAACGACCGAGCCATGCCGTCGGGTTGGCAGGCCACCTGGGGTGCCATAATTCGACAGCCCATGGGCATTTCCCAGATGGTTGGCGTCTAAGGGCGATGCCGCCCGGGTTGATAGCGGTTTGCCCCCTATATTGCACCGCTGAAACGACGCGAAGGCTCGGAAAATTCTTCTTGAGCAAATCCTCGACATTGACGTTGAACGAGTTCGTCGCGGTCATCGCGAGCTGAGATTCCGGCGACATGGCCAGTGTCATCTTGGTGTTCTGGTCAACCAGGCCGGCGGTCTGGGTGACGAGCTGGAGCCAGAGCGACTGGAGGTCGGCATAGATTTCGTTCGCAGTCGCGACGATCTGGCCATTGTTGATCCACTTCACGCCCCCATAAGCTTTCGGGGACGGGGTAATCGGCGCGGCGAGGTTCGGATCATCGAGAAGGCCGAAGTTCTGCAGGCCCTGCACGCCCTTAAAGTAGGTGGTGTTCAGAAAGCGGTGAGCACCGTCACGCCGGCGGCGTCGACCTCGCCGACCCAATTGACGCGGCCAAGACCGGCACGCTCAATTTCCAGCTCGCCGTATTCGGAGATCGTCTGGAAGAGATAGGACTGGCGCTGCGGCCAGTTCATGTTCGCGCCGGCTCGGCCGTTGTCGTTGTAATCGCCGTAGCTCGACACTTCACCAGTCTGCTCGATGACGGGGAACATCGCCGTCTGGTCGATCCAGGTGCCCTTCCGGGTTTCGCCGAAGATCTCGGCGGCCTTAGTGGGGGCAAAGAGGATGCGGTAGACCTCTGGGTCGACCAGCGTGGTCAGGAATGCCGGAATGCCGGCATTCGACGCCGTCGCCAGGGAGGGCTGCGCATCCATCGCAACATGGTTGGTGCGGAAAGCCTCGACGATGTAGGCTCGTGCTTCGGGAAGATAGATGCCGGCCTGCTCGAACATGGGGCGATGCTGCGTCCACGTCGCGGCGGCCTGATTATAGTCATGGAATTGCATTGTGGTTCTCCTCAACAGACCGCCGCTTCACGGCGCATTGGTTCGAGGTTGATGGGAAAGGGTTTAGCCCTGCGGCCAGGAAGTGATTTTCATCAGCTCGCCCGGTTGGGCAAATGAACGCACGGTCCACTTGGTCTCGACGTTGGTGGCTGCGGTGTGAGCCGCAGCATTGACGACGGTGTTGACGTCCACGGCATATGTTCCGACTCCGCCGGTAGGGCCGGTGAGCTGCTGGGTGAGCGTGGTGACGGCGGTGATGCCGGCGCCAGTGAGCGCGTCGCCGTTGCCGAAGACGCCAACGACGTTGCCGCCAGCCGTGAACACGCCATAGGTGCCGGCAATCACGGTGCCCGGGTCGACATTCTGGTCAGGGATCGACACCGCATAGGTGCCGGTCTTGCCCAGTGAGCCGTCGATTTCGGCGCTGGTGAGCTGCTGCACGATCTTGGTGCCGTTCGCCACGTCGGTACCGGAGATGGTGGTGCCTGAGTAGATCGTGCCGGAGTTGAGAGCGGAGACAGTTAGCACGTTGCCGACGATCGAAGCGACAAAGCCGCTGGTTGCGGCGGCGATCGAGCCGGCCGAGGTGGTTGCGCCATTCGGCGTGCCGGTCGGAGCGGCCGTAGACCTGCCATCGGCATAGTTGGCATAGACCTTCTGGCTGTACAGTGCCGGGGTGGCGCCGGAGTTCTTCACCCAGAAGTCGCCTTCGTTGAAGACGGTGATGGGGAAGCCGGCCGGAACCGGCATGGTCGATTCCTGCAGGTAGACCTCGATCAGGCCCTGCTGCTCGCGGTGCACGCAGCCGGCAACGGGCCCGGTACCAAAGGTGTTGACCACGGCCGGCGCATTGTCGCTGTCGAGCTGGGCATAGTTCAGCCAGGCAAAGCGGCCGACGGCGCGCCAGCGGCGGCCAGGATCGTGCTGCGGGGGTTGCTGGAAGCGAAATCGCCCTCAACGGCGGGGGCGGGATTGTAGGCGACCTGCGTCTGAAAGCCAGACATGGGCGGTTCTCCTCATAAAGCAGCCGGCATGTTGGCCGGCTCGAAGGGGGTTTCTAGCATTTAGGCCGCTCGCTTAGAGCGACTTGACAATGTGGGGCTTGGCTGCCGGGAACATCTCGTGGAACAAGCTGACGCCTGCAGCGTCCATGGCGACACGGGCGGGCTGCTGCGCCTGGCCGGCGCCAGGCAGAGGCTGGGCCTTAAGGATGGCCGGCAGTGCCGAGGGATGAACTCCGTCGACATTGACGCCTAGCGACGTGAGCGCGGTGCAATAGACGGCATCGGCGCTGTCGTGAGCCATGGCGAGCTTCCCGATGTAAGGGCGCACGGCCTCTTCCGCAGCGCGAACCTGGGCGGACTCTTCGCGTGCCTCGCGCTTGGCGCGATCGACAGCAGCCGAAACCGCAGCGGCGATCGCCGTGTCCATGGCCTTCTTGTCGACCTTGTCATCGTCGTCATCGTCCTTCTCCGCGTCTTCGGCGGCTTTCTTCTTTTTGTCCTCTTCCTCGACGGCGTCGTCTTCGGCCTTTTTCTTCTTGGCCTCTTCATCGTCCTCGTCCTCTTCGTCGTTGGCTTCCTTCACCTCGACCCCGTCGAGCGCGACCAGGAGCGCCTCGATATCGTCGAGCTTGGCGTCAGCGGCCAGGTTGCCCTTGGTCGCCTTGCCGACCGCCTCGATGATGGCGGGACGTTTGGCCTTGAAGTTCTTGGCGGTGATGTCGGCCAGAACCGGGCGCAGATCGATCTTCTGATCGGCGGCCAGCTTGGGCATGACGTGGGCTAGGATCGCGCCGTGGGCGACGGACGCCATGCGCGACAGCAGAGCTGTTTTCTTCATCGTGTTGATCTCCTGTTTGCTGTCGCCGACCAGTACATCAGGCCCGGCGCGGCCTTCCTCAACCAAGGCGACGTGATTGGCGGAAATGTCCCGCATCACGCCGTCGTAGGATTCTCCAGCCAGCGTGCCGGGCGTCATGTCGGCCCGGTAGCGATAGCTGCTCGATAGTTCTTTCTGCCGATCCGATTCGATCAGCGCGATTGCAGCGCCATCCCAGATGCTGAGCGGCGCCATGAGGTACGGCGCATGGAACTCGACGGCATCGCCCAGAGCCCCGACAACGGCTTCGCGCCGGTGTTCCTTGGCGCTGACCGGAATGTGCTTGAGCAAGAGCGGCTTGCCGACGAAGGACGGGGCGGCCTTGGCCAGCTCCTCCGCATTGCGATAGAGGCGGTAGACCCGCTCGGGATCCAGCCCCAGCGCTTCGAAATCCGGGATCTCGCGGCCGCAATAGGGGCAAACGTTGGCCTTGGAGATCGGCGTCATCTCGACGCGCAGATGACCGTCCTGGTCGAACACGCGCACGCTGTTGCGATCCATCGCCAGTGCGTCGTTGGCCTGCTTCGGCCGCGCAACGCCGGTACCCTCGCATTCGTCGCAGACGATCCCAGGACCGGCGAGTTCACCGGTGCCACCGCAAAGCGGGCAATCGGCGGCTGCGATGCCCTCGTCCTTCGTCCATTTCACGAAGTTGGAGCGCAGCTGATCCCACGCCTCGGGAGCCATGTCTGCGGCGATGCCAAGACGCTCGCCCAGCATGTCGCGCAGGCCCGGATGCACCGGCTCAGGCAGCGAGCCCAGAGGGCCCAGGCATATCCGGAGTGCTCCGCTGACAGCCTGGGCTGGAACTTCTCGACCACCGGCTGCGCATACGTGTAGTGCAGCCAGCCTGTGGCGTAGGGCGCACGTCCAGCAGTTTCGCGGGGCCGGCCTCCAGGAACATCTCAGGCCCTGTCGCTTCCTCTCCCGTCTCGCGCGTGGCCGTCTGGAGCGGCGTTTCGCCTTCCTCAGACTTGCCGCCGGGCCAGCACCAGTGGCCGGGCCAGTTGGTGTCGGTCGACGAGCGGCGCAGCACCAGGACATCGCCATCGGGCGCGACCAACATCAGCGAGGCGGCTTAGCCGGCACTGTCCTTGCCGACGAACTCATCGCCGATAGGCTTCGGAATGCCGAGCGTGGACATCAGATCAATTTCCTGTAATGTAAGGCCGCGCCTCACAAACTTGTTGACTTGGAATGTGTAAGGCGTTACCTTACAAACATGCTCAAGTCTTTCCGAAACAAAGCCCTGCAACGCTTCTTCGAGACCGGCAGTCCGCGCGGTCTCAGCGTGCAAGACGACAAGCGTGTCGCCCGCATCCTTCGGGCCTTGGAAGCAGCCTCAAAGCCGGAAGACATGGACCTTCCCGGCTATCGCTTCCACGGCCTTTCGGGCGATCAGAAGGGGCGCTATTCTGTTCGAGTGAACGGAAATTGGCGCATCACCTTCGGTTTTGACGGCGAAGACGTTATCGAGGTCGAACTAGAGGATTACCACTGATGAACACGGCACCCATCAAGCGCGGCCTGCCCGCGATGCATCCCGGAGAGCTTCTGCGCGAGGACGTCATCCCGGCGCTCGACAAGTCGAAGACCGAGATCGCCAAGCTGCTCGGCATTTCCCGGCGCACGCTCTACGACATCCTGGACGAAAAGCAGCCCGTCACGGTCCCCATGGCGTTGCGCCTCGGCAAGCTGGTTGGCAACGGTCCGGTGCTCTGGCTCAACCTCCAGCGCAACTATGATCTGGAACAGGCCGAGAGGGCGCTCAGCGCCGAGATCGAGGCGATCCCGACGCTGACCGCGGCGTGAGGCGCATGGCAACCGATCGGTTGGACCGTCTGGCAATTTTTCTAGCGGCAGGGACAGGCGGGTTCTGTCTCGGTGCGTTGCTGGCGCCGGCGATGGTGAACCAGCGAATTCAATGGGAAACACTCGTGACCGGCGTTCTGGCCATTGCTGCTGCGGCGTGGTCTGTGCGTGCGGCTATGAATCTGGACCGTGAGCAGGAACGCCGCCACAACGACACTCAACGGTTAACGCTGCGGGCAGACCGAGCGAGTGCCGCCCGTGCAGCTTATCTGGCCGGCGACTTCTTCGACATGACGTACTTGGCCGAAGTTGATGAGCTTCTCGCTGACGCTGGACCGGAAACGGTGATGGCGTCCAATGCGAGACTCGTTCAGCGGGCTCGAGATTGGAAAGTAGACATCCGAGGCAAGTTGAACTCTGTCCTCATCACCGAGGCCAGGCCGCTCTTCGACCCGGTGACAGCGGTGCACTACGACACCCTCGAACAGTTATCGGACGAGATCGAACATCCGCTGGACGCGCTTGATGCTGTGGGCGCTTTCGAAGATGTCGAGCTGATGCTTGACCGGCGCTCTGCCGTCGTCACGGTGATGGAAGACATTCGCGCACACCTTAAAATGATCGCTGACGACCTTGCGGAACTTGGGCAGACCTTTTTGTAGGTCACGAAAACCCCTTGATGACTGGCTTCCCGACACAGCGGCAACCCGGCTCCTCACCTGGTCGGATGAAGCGTTTGACCGCTGGGTCGTACCAGCCAGTCGAAATAGCGGACCTTTTTACGGCCAGCCGCAACGTGCGTGGGGCGAGGTTCTTTCCCGCCGCCGCTGTGGTGCCATTCGGCTTCGTCGATGCCGAGTTCCAACTGGCGTGCGGTATTGAAGGCCGCCGTCGCCTTGTTGTTCTGGTCGACCGCGATGAAGGCCGCGCGCCGCTTCGTAATGCCCGAGTAGCGCTCCAGCTCAGCCACTAGGCCGGCAAGATCGCGGCCGGTCTGCACCGACCGCATGAGCGCGCCTTCGACCTGGTCGAAACACTGCGACGGGACCGACTTGATCAGCGACACGTTGGCGTGGACCGTCGCGTCGACAACGTCGCGCATCGCTGCCGTCATCTTGAATTCGACCGAGATGCCGCCATCGCGAAGGATCTTGCGGAGCGCCTGGCTCGATCGCTTTTCCACCGAGAGCGCGAAATAGTCGCCCAGCTGCAACGAAGCCACGTCGAAGCGCTTGGTCCACTGCACAGCGAGTTTGCGGATCGATCGGCGCAGCGCATCCGCCGGCGTCTCGTCCGCGCCATACGGGGCGTATTGGCCCGGTAGGAGGCTTTCAGCCAGTAGATCACGCTCTGGCTCATGGCCTCGATCAGCGCGGTCACCTTGCCCCTGTAGGCGGCTTCAATCCCGGCGTTGGGTCGGACGGGGCGAAGCACCTTTTCGTTGCGCTTTGCGGTCCGTCGGCTTTGCAGGCTGGACATCGCGATCCCTCAGCGTCTCGGCGATCTCGTGATCGTCGGGCGCCTGTGCTTTGAGCATTTCGAAGAGGTTGGAACTCAAACCGTGATCTCGCAGACCGGTACCTCAAACCGATGCGCCCGAGTTCGTTTACCACCACCATCTCACGTGCCTTCGGCAACCGATCGCGCCGACCGGGACCGCTCGAGGCGCGGTACGACAATGCGTTGAGAATGCGATCATTGGACGGTGGCCTGGACTTTGAAACATTGGCTCTCAGCTGCTCGGCGGGATGTTCGGGTTGCTGCGACCGTGTTGGGGCAGCATGCTGGTCCCAGGCCTCGCCTCGGGTTGTTAAGGGCCGGGTCTGATTCCAACTCTTATCCGGTGCCGAGCCGAGGATCCGATGGCACCAGCGACGTTGCGTCCCTATATCAACGAATGCCCCCCGAACGGGGCCGACCGGCCCCTTCACTTGAGAGCCAGCTCGCCGTGACCTTGCCTGCCACTGCTGAACAATCCCGAGGCACCCAGATGCAGCTTCCCGCCCTGCGCAACAGCTATGCACAATTGCCCGAGCGCTTCTTCGCGCAAACAGGTCCGCAGCCGGTGTCCGAACCTCGGCTGATCCGCTTCAACCGACCCCTCGCCGAGGAACTAGGGCTCGACGCCGACCAGTTCACCAGCCCGGACGGAGTGGAGATGCTTGCCGGCAGCAGATTTCCGGAAGGCCTGCAGCCAGTCGCCTTGGCCTATGCGGGCCACCAGTTCGGAAATTTCGTGCCTCAGCTCGGCGACGGTCGCGCCCTCCTGCTTGGCGAAGTGGTGGACGTCAACGGCATCCGCCGCGACATACAGCTGAAGGGATCGGGGCCGACGCGGTTCTCGCGCAACGGTGACGGGCGCGCCGCACTGGGTCCTGTCCTACGTGAGTATGTGGTCAGCGAAGCGATGGCGGCGCTAGGCATCCCGACGACGCGAACCTTGGCGGCGGTGCTCACCGGCGACCCCGTCCATCGCGAGGTCCGGCTGCCCGGCGCCGTGCTGACACGAGTGGCGGCAAGCCATATCCGGATCGGCACCTTCCAATATTTCGCCGCGCGCCACGACACCGAGGGGCTCAAGATCCTCGCTGACTATGCCATTGAGCGTCATTTCCCGCACTTGTTAGGGCAAGCACGGCGGTACCGCGCTTTGCTGGACGCCGTGGTCACAGCACAAGCGGATCTGGTGGCGCGCTGGATGCTGATCGGCTTCATCCACGGCGTCATGAACACCGACAACATGGCGATCTCGGGCGAGACCATCGACTATGGCCCATGCGCCTTCATGGACGCCTATGACCCCGGCTCGGTGTTCAGCTCGATCGACCGCGTCGGCCGCTATGCCTATGCCAACCAGCCTCGCATCGCCACATGGAACCTTGCGCGCCTTGCCGAGACGCTGCTGCCGCTCATGAGCACGGATGAGAATGAAGCCGTCGCAGAAGCCGAAGAGGTGCTGAGGTCGTTTCAGCCCTCCTATGAGGCCATGTTGCAGCGCGGGTTCCGCAGAAAACTCGGATTGCTGACCGAGGCGGAGACGGACCTGCAGCTCGCGGCTGATTTCCTCGATGTGCTGGCTCGCGGCGAAGCCGACTTTACGCTCAGCTTTCGACGCCTAGGCGACGATCTCGACGCCTCGGAAGGTCAGGGCACGGCGCGGCAGCTGTTTAGGGATCCAGCCGCATTCGACGCCTGGTCGGTGCGGTGGCGCGAGCGGATCGCCAGTGAAACAGCCGATACAGCCACGCGCCGGGCGGCCATGCATGCCGTCAATCCCAAATTCATCCCTCGCAACCATCGCATTGAGGCGATGATACAGGCGGCGCTGGGCGGCGACTTCACACCCTTCGATGAGATTCTGAGGGTCGTGAGCCATCCCTTCGATGAGCAGCCGGAAATGGAAGGCTATGCTGACCCGCCACGCCCGGATGAACGCGTCCTACAGACATTCTGCGGTACGTGAGACATCCATGATGGCTATCTAACATGTGCAAATGCGGAAGCGCTTTTCGCATGCTAGCGTGCTGGCTACTCTCGGAAGGATGCGACCTATGACAATTATAGAATTAGCATTCGAATTGCTGGCACGGAAGCTAGTAGACCACACCGGAATATCGGACGAAGATGCTCGTGACCTTGTCGCAGCCATGGGCGCTGACTGGTCATCGCTCGTGCGGGCAGCGAGGGTGATGAAGGAGATTTAGGTCTTTCAATCTTTCGGCAATTAGCCGCAGGCCATGGAAAAGGCCGATCCTCCCGATCGGGTACCGGATAGCATTCTTTTGGCCGCTGCAAAGTTGCAAGCGGGTTCCGGCAAGATTGTAAAGGAGTGATGGAGGCCGACGCAGCGCCCGAGAGCTATCGCGCGGCCCCGGTCGCGGACGCCGCCAGCGTGATCGCATCGAAACAGGCGCCGGCAAGTTGAGCCTTTACTGTTGATCCAGCACCCTCCAGAACCTCTCCATGCCGCAAGGTGGCGGGCTTTTCGAGTTGGAACTTGATGGGCATCGCCCCACGCCGTACAAAAGGTCCTCGCGTGACCGCGCCGCATTCAGTCCGTTCCTATGACCCGCGCGCCTGGGGCTTCAGATAGACTGCCAGGCAACAACTACAGATCCCCAGTCCGACGATCGGGTAGCTCAATGCCAAGATAGCGGCGAGCCCAAAAAGGCTGAGCGTAATCATCGCACGTAGGCGCATGAGCCGCCGCACTTGTGGTGACACCTCGTCCTCTGGCAACGGATCAATGAGTTCGCGGATCAACAATAGATATGTCAGGTTAACCAGGAAGAATACGGTCGCATAGAAGGCGACCGGCTGCGGTGCCAACTCGCTTACGGCCATCCATGCCGTGGCCAGGGGGAGCAGCGAGACTGAGAACAGGTGCGCGAAATTGTACCACATTAAGGATGCCGTGCTCTCTTTCGCGTAGCGCAAGAGATGATGGTGGTTCGCCCAGACAATCGCAATGAAGAGATAGCTTACACCGTAGCTAAGCCAGGTTTCCCATGATGCCAGAAGGGCTTTGAGAGTCGGCGCTTCCGGCGGGCGCAGGTCCAAAACTAGAACTGTGATCAGTACGGCGAACACGCCATCGGAAAATGCGTTCAGCCTTTCCAGGCCAGGTGAAGGTAGCACGTGCGTCCCCATTTTATTCCTGAGCTAATGCTAACGCATTCCAGTCGCTGCTCAATAGACACCCCGGCTTCTGCGCCGCTCCGAAATCGTCTGGCTCGACGTCGGCCGCGATCAGACCGAGGATTCTTCCGGCTGGATCGAGTTCTTTCCCGACAAAGGGATTTTGGTGACCTTGCGCGGAAAGACCGGCTGGCGCGAGGTCGAAATCGGCCGCGGCTCGTCCGATGCCACTTGCCCGGTTGTCGCCCTGCAGACCTGGCTGAAGCTCGCGCGGATCGCCCATGGTCCCTCTTCCGGCGCGTCACCGGCCAAGGCAAGACGGTCGGCGCCGAGCGGCTCAACGACCAGGAAGTGGCGCGACTGGTCAAGCGCACCGCTCTGGCCGCTGGTGTCCGCGGCGACCTGTCCGAAGGTGATCGCGCGGACAAAATTCTCGGGCCATTCCTTACGTGCAGGGCTTGCCTCCTCGGCTGAAGTCGACGAGCGCTATGTGCAAAAACAACTCGGCCATGCCTCGGCTGAAATGACGCGCCGCTATCAGCGCAAACGCGATCGTTTCCGTGTCAATCTCACCACGGCATCAGGGCTGTAGGCGGCGAAAAGCTCCGCCCCTGCCCTTCGGATGCCTAGACTGCGTTATCGCCAGGACAGCTGGTCCTTCGGCAGCCGGCCGCTCGGGTCGAATACGGTTACCTTGTGCGGCAGATCCGGACCCCAGTTCCAAAGGACGAGGTTGCGATCCTCAATCTCTGCGCCCGGCGCGAAACTTGGGACCACAATGCCGGCAATATTTCGAGGGCGCAACCGGTCGTAAATGGACCAGGACGCCGGGCGCTCTCCGTCGCTGAGAGCCGTTGCCCAGGCGCAGGCCATCTCTTCGAGCGTCACAGAAAACTCTTCCCTCCCCTCTTGCGTTGTCAGATCGGCAATGTCGTCACAATCGATCTCATAGGAGCAAAGCACGCACGGATCGATACGCTGTGCGAAGCCCTGGTTGGCTTCCTTGATCGCAGTCATGATGGTCAGTGCCAGATAGAGTGCCGGCACGCCTTTGGGATTGAATCGGGCGCCTCGGCTCGCCGCTCCTTCGCCGGAAGTCGGCTTGAATGCCCAACGTGGATCGTGTGCGCGGTAGCAGGTTCTGACGAACCTCACGCAAACCCGCCAACGGCCATGTGATCGAGATAATCACGGACCGCTGCTGCCTTGCCGTCCTTCACCAGCGCCTCAGCGGTGCGTCCCCCAAACGCTGGAAGCGGCTGAGCCCGGTACCAAGCCATCGCCTGCTCCTTGCCGCCCGCCCAATCCGTCACGCGGCTGATGATCTCGAGCATTTCCCGTAGACGCCCCTGGGTCTTTACCGTGGCGCTACGCTCTGATCGATAAAGGGTCTCGCGCGCAAGACCGGCGGTCTGGGCTAACTGGCCTTTGGACATGCCAAAACCGTCCGCGACCTGCTCGATCGCAATCTTACCGTTCCGGTCCATATAGGACAAGATGAGAGGTCCGTTCTGCTCGGGTATCTTGAGTGCATGGGCCACGATATTCACCATACCATATCGAGAGTCATATTTCCTGTGCAAAAGATATGGCAGTTCTCGACAACTTTCAAGGACTGAACCAATTCAAGCTGTTGCAACGCCTAGCGCGCGCGGATCAAGCCGACGTGCGCGGTCGAGGCAGCAAGTTCGACGTCGCGCCGAAGCCGCCGACTGGAAGGAGTTTCGTGCCTGCTGTCGGCGTCAGTCGTTTGATCCGCTGCCGCCAGACCCACAGATCGTCGGCCTCGACATCACGGCCAAGCCTCGGGATCGGCCAGGGACAAAAAGTCGGTGCCGACCATCAACCCCGGCTGTGTCGTCGCTGACCTGGACTATACACAACGCGGTCAACTGCTCGACCGGAACGACGGGGCAGCGCCACCGTGCTCGTCGGCATCCGTAACAAACACGCCTCCCCGCCCGTCAAGGCAAGCCATCCTGCGCGAGGATCTTCTCGCTCTGGAAACGCTCGACGGCAGCACGCTGCGCGCTCTGCGCGACCGCGCCATGCTGTGTTTGGGCTCCGCTGGTGGCTGCGCCGCTCCGGAATCGTCGGCCTTGATGTTGCGCGAGGATGGGCGCGGCTAGATCGACGTTTGCCCGTGCAAGGGCGTGCTGGTTACGTTGCGAGGCAAGACCGGCTGGCGCGAGGTCGAAATTGGTCGTGGCTCGTCCGACGCCGCCTGCCCTGTTGTCGCCCTGTAGGCTTGGCTGAAGCTGGCCCGTATTGCGCATGGCCCCCTCTTCCGGCGCGTCACCGGTCATGGCAAAACAATGGCGCCGAGCAGCTGAACGCTCAGCAGGTGGGGCGGCCGGTCAAACGCGCGGCCTTGCCGCCGGTGCGCGCGGGATCTTTCCGAGCGCGGCCAAAAGCGTTTTCTGGCCATCGGCTGCGCGCAGGCCTCGCGTCCTCGGCGGAGATTGATGAACGCCATGTGCAAACGCAGCTAGCCACGCCAGCGCCGAGATGACCCGCAAGTACCAGCGGCGTCGCGATCGTTCGGATTAACTGCACCAAGGCATCCGGGATCTGAAAGACCGCTCTCGATTGTTCGCTGCCGTGAGGCGGTCAAGTGCTTGAGGTGATGACAACACGTCGTCGAGCAAAGCAATCGCTGCGACCAGACTGTCGGCGGCCGACGCTTCGTAGCCGGGCATTATCATCAGTTGCGCAATGGCGCGACTAACGAATTCCGGGTTGGGCTTTTCCATTCGCTCTTTGGTGCGAACGACCTGTTCGGGAAGCGCGCGTGGGGCGTTGAGGTTCTCGACCAATTGCGACCGGCCTGCAGCGGCGATATCGAAGATGTCGCGCGGGTTGGCTTGCGATCCGCGGTAATAGACCTTCTTGGCGATAATTTCCGGAATGGTTTCAAGACGCACCGTCCTGCCTTCCACCACAAGGGTTCGAACGGGCATCGTTGTCAGCGCTCCGGCAACGATGAAGTCAATCTCGCCTCAAGGGCGAACTTCTGAAACCGAAGCCAGTTCCCAGATAATCAGATGGCAGTAGCTGCTTGCAGGCGAAATCAGTGGACTCGTCCTCCGTCTACCCGTCAGCGATGAGACGTCGAGTCAGGCCGACCAGCACGCGTTCTTCGCCCCTCCCTGTTGAGATCTTGCATGACCAAGCAAACGCGTCCGCCTCCCTAACCCGCGTCGGGCCTTGTCTGCCACACTTCAGTTGTCCGCGGACAACCGCCTGTCCGTCCAAGGGCTAGTCGCGTTTGAGGCACGTATTCCGCTGTCAGTTTCGTTCTGGAACGCTATCAGCGCACGCTGTCTGGCTACTTCCCCGATACGGCGGTCAAGTGTAGTTGCGGCGGAACGGGGGACGGGCTCTCACGAAGTGAGTCAGGGTTTCCCCTGAGTTGAAAGCCATGGTTTTCAAAGCGCGAAGCCAGCCGGACGGACGATTCGATTAAACTGGACTGGAATTGCTATGCGCTGAGCGCTAGGATTGACAATCGTCCCAATGGTGCAAGCCGATGGACAAGGTTGCTGCGGCCCGCGAACCTCCTAAGGAGAGGAGAAGGGTTCGCGCGGCTCAATATGTACGAATGTCCACCGAGCACCAGACTTATTCCCTTGAGAATCAGAAGGATGCAATCCGCAGTTATGCCGAGGTCATGGCGTACGACATCGTCGCCACCTATGAAGATCCCGGCCGTAGCGGGTTGCACATACAAGGCCGGCCCGGCCTCAAGAAGCTGCTATTCGACATTGAACACGGACTCGCCGACTACGAGACGGTCGTCGTCTACGACGTGAGCAGATGGGGCCGGTTCCAAAGCGTCGATGAAAGCGCTTCCTACGAATATCGATGTCAGATGGCGGGTGTACGGATCGAGTTTTGCGCCGAGCAATTCGCGAATGATGGCACCGTCGGATCCGATGTACTCAAGGCCATAAAGCGCAGCATGGCTGCAGAGTACAGCCGGATGTTGTCACAGAGGGTCTTTTTGGGCCAGGTGAGGATGGCCCGCATGGGCTTCCACGTAGGCGGCATGCAGGGGCTCGGACTAAGGCGTCTGATGGTTGACCAGTTCGGACAGCCCAAACTCATCCTCGCCCGCTACGAACACAAGAACTTCCAGACAGACCGGGTGATCATCGTACCGGGGCCACCGAAAGAGATAGCTACTGTTCGATTGATCTTTCGCCTTTTCGTCAGGTCACGCAAGAACGAACCTCAAATCGCGAAATACCTGAATGCCCGGGGGATCCTGAACGACTTCGGCAGGCCTTGGAAGGCCTATGGCGTGCGCCGTGTCCTGACCAATGAGAAATATATCGGCAACAACGTTTGGAATAGACGCTGCACCAAGCTCAAAACCAAGGCTGTGTACAATCCTCCGGATCAATGGGTCAGGGCGGACAACGCCTTTGAACCTATCATCAGTCGCCAACTATTCGACAAAGCACAGCAGATGTTAAAAGCGCTCTACCTTCACATGAGCGATGACGAGATGCTGTCAGCCCTACGAAAACTCTACAAACGGCATGGGAAACTGTCATCCGACATCATTAACGCAGCGCCCGGATGCCCTTCGGCCTATCGCTACAGCGCGCATTTCGGGGGCCTGCTCGGTGCATACAAGCTGATCGGTTGCCTGCCGCCCAGAAAGTCTCATTTCATCGAGATTGACAGGCGCCTCACGGCTATCCGCCATCGCGTTATGGAAGACCTGCTCGTCGCGGTCGACAAGGCAGGCGGCCGCGCTTCCCAGGCTCCTGAAACGGAGCTCATCCGCATCAATGGCGAGGTGACCGTAGCGCTCGCAATCGCCAGGTGTCGCGTTTCGCATTGTGCATATCCCCGCTGGTCTTCGAGGGCGGTGCGAGAGGCCATGGCGGATATTTTCGTCTTGATCCGCATGCAGCCGGGCAATCTGATCATTCGCGATTACCTGATCGCTCCGATGCATGAAATCGTGGGGTTCAAAGGAGATTTCCATGTCAACAATGGAATGAAGCTGGATGCGTTTCTTTTCCGATCACTAGATCCGCTCGTTGCGCTGGCTGAGCGAGCATTCGTAGGGAACGCCGCATGAAGGTGCGCCGCGTAGTTTTAGGCTTGGAAGCCGCCGACCTCATTTTGCAAAATAACCGCACAAGACACGCAGCGCTTTTGGAAAAGATGCACGAGCCCAACAGATGGTTCACCGGTCCATGGCTGTGCAAAACCTATCAGGCTGAATGCCAAAGAACGCGGGACATGATCGCCGAAGCGAGTATCTCTCGGCATCTGTTGGAGACGATCACAGAGGTGTTTCAACATCCGATTAAGCAGGAATCGTTCCGTCGCCTGCTATTGGCCGAAAGCCTGGCCTCTGTGCCGAAGGCCCTAACCGAAGGGCCTACTTTGAACCTGCTCGCGGACAGTTCAGCGCCAAGGCCGTTGGTCAATGGAGTTTCTCCCGAGGCTCTCGATCTTTTGCAGGATTGGAATGTGCCTCCGCAGGTCTTCGCGTCCTTGCGCAAGATGGTTCCGGAAAGGCAGTTCAATGCGGCAAGGCTCATGATCGCCCTGAAGAGGATGGGCTTCCACTATGCGCAACTCCTCTCAACGCTCACTCCGGCGTCGCAGTTGGCGGATCCCTCCGTGCCGAGAAAGAAGTTTGTCGGGGTGACAGCCGATCAGCTGGCCGCCATGGAAACTGAGTTTGATTTGCTGAACGAAGAATTTCTGTACTGCGCAAGCCTTCGTGGCACCTGGGCGCTGGAGTTGATGGCGGCAAGGCTCTATCTCGACCGTCTGATGGAAAATGCACGGGTGGTCAGACACCTTGCGCGGGATTTCCCGGAGCAGCTCGGGAGGTTCCAATCGATACTGGACATTCCAGCAGGTGGGGAAGGTTTGACGAGCCAACCGGTAAAAACCGGGCTTAGGCGCACGCATTTCGTCTTTTGAGCTGGCGCCTTCGGGCAAGATGCAGCCCGCTACGTATTGACGTTCACAATTTACAAAAATTGGGAAGGCGGTTTCGAGACACCCTTCGCCCATTCGATCTGGGCAGCTACTCCGATGGCAGCGAGCTTGTGGAGCGTGATCTTGATCGATTCACCGGTTGCAGTCGAATTTCAGCTTCAAAGGATCAACGCCGCCGCCATAGACCATCATGAGATCGGCCGATCTGCAGTAACGGACATTGCCGCAGCTGCATTCCACTTTCACAAGCATATTGTGCCGCGTCGCCTTCCCCAGCGTGTCGATCGGGTCGTGCGCCATGAGAACAGAAAAGGAACAAATTCCTTGCCCGTCAAGCGGCATTATGGAATCTTTGCGCAGATGAGCGACGAACCAATCAGGCTTCCCGACGGCATAACGCCCGTGCCGCGCGAGCGCGCCAGAGTGCTAGGGCACCTGTGCGAGCACACGGGTTGCGCGAAGCACGGAGGGTTCGGCTTTGCTCGGCATCGCCATCAGCCGCATTGGTTCTGTTTCGAGCACCGAGGCGACGGCGAACGCTATCTCTGAAAGAGGAAACCATGGCAGATAGACCACCGTATATGCCCACCGGAATTGGCATCGGCATGCTGCGGGACGACGCAACGAAGATCGGCGTCCTGATTTTCGAGACGGCGGAAGGTAATTTCGACTTCGCACTCAATCTGCAGGCGGTCGAAGTCATTCGGAAGGCGCTCAGCAAGATCGAGACGCACCTCGCGAACGGCAAAATCTCGGACGTGGATGAGCTCCGGTGAAACTAATTTATGCCCCTGACGTTCTTGCCGTCTCAGGTCGGTGGGCAGGTGGTGCTTGGCAGGATTCAGGAAGTTCGGGTGTCGGCGATGTCTCGGCGCCGGCAAGGTTTTTCAATGCGCGAAGTGGCTGGGCTCAAACGGCACGTGTTGCCCGCGCGGAGTGCACCGAGCCGGGTGCAAAGGGTCTACGATCAGATGCCCTATGTGTCGTGGCAGCGGCCTACAAAGTCCGGAACCTAGACGTCGAACAGATCAGTAGGCCCGCGACCGATCTCGTCGATGATATCGGGGGTGTTGTTGCGCGGCGAACCCACCCTACTGTCGATCGGCCACATCTTCATCAGATCGGACGGAAAAGGCTTCATCAGGTCGCGAGGGTCTTGCTCCGGCCCAAGCCAGCGCATGTAGTCGGCCGGCGCCAGGATCACCGGCATGCGGTCGTGGATGGTCGCCATAAGCGAATTCGGTTCGCAGGTGGCAATGGCAAAGGTCCGCACAAGTTCGCCGGTGACCTTGTCGGCATACTCTTCCCAGATGCCCGCCATGGCGAAGGGCTCATCAGACTTCATCGCGATGGCGTAGGGCTGCTTTTTCTTCCCCGACGCGTCCAGCTTCTGCCATTCGAAATAGCCGTCGACCGGCACCAGGCAGCGGCGCGCATTGTAAGCCTTGCGGAACAAGCCATTGCTGGCGACGGTCTCGCAGCGGGCGTTGACAGGTGGCGGCCGCCCGCCACCATCCCGAGCCCAACCGGGGACCAGTCCCCAGCGCGCCGAGACGAAGCCGGCCATGCTGGTCGAGAGCTCTTCACGAATGATGATCGGATAGGTCAGGCTTGGCGCACCGTTCCACAGCGGGAAGCTGTTGCCCAGCCGTTCGACCTCGCCAGGGTGGGCGAATTCGAACCGACGAACCATGTCGGGGATTGTGGTCTTTACGAAAACGCGTCCGCACATGCACCAGAGATAAGTATCCGAAAAGCAAGAGTCTACTTCGGGACGGCTATTCGATCGCGCCACCCTCCCGATTGCTGACAGCCTCCGCCATGACGGCAAAGACGCGTCGGCCGATCGGTTCGCTTCGCAATCGGCCTAGGAATCGCTATAGGTCACGCCGTAGCGGGTTGATCCGCTCGTATTTGCACTCATGCTAATACTAAGCCATGATCCCTTTCTGCCGGTGGGGGATCGCCGGCATGGCCCGGCTGGCGGCCCCCAAAGCCCTAAGTATACCCCCGGCAGCCGGGCCGCCCACATCAATTGCTTGACAAAGGCCAGATGGTCGCGCGCGGCGCTGGTGTGAGGCTTAAAGCGAGGTGGCGGCGGGACATACAGTGGCTAGTAAAACCCTCTGCCTACTGGTGAGCGGGCAGCGGGCCTTTAGTTTCGGTGGTGGAGGCCCACCGGGCTGCAAATGTGCCGTTCGCAGCCGGCCCCGATGGTTAGCCGCCTTTGCACGGATCAACGACTTACTGATTCGTAAGGAACATCCCGACGTCAGCGACGTTTGCGCGGATGGCTCTCGTTACCGGGTTCGCATCCGCAGTGGTGGTTCTTTTTGTCGTCCTGCTATTGACGCACGCAGCCCGAGACCTTCATAGCTCGCCAATCTATCACAGGCTGTGTCGCCGACTGCGCCGAGCCCGTTAGCGCTTCATCGGCTTAGGGGTGATCTCCTCGGTTGCCGGCCCCAGGCCAAGCACACCCCCGGCAACTGGGCCGTCCACATCAATCGCTTGAGGAAGGCGCAGGCCGCACAGGCCCGGTGGTATTCCACTGGATGAACTCGACTTCCTTCCCCGTCACTTCCCGCACGGACTTCAACAGCGCATCATGCAGGGTGCGCGTCGCGCGGTAATGGTCGCAGTGTGGCGATATAAACGGCTTTATGATGCTTTTGTGCAGCGCTTCCGCCGCCATGAGAAAGCGCTCGATTTCAGCCTGGGAAAGCTGTTTTGATGGTTTGGACCTAGCCATTGGCAAACTCCGTTTTAGGGGGTTCGCCGCAACAGGGAGGATTATATTCCCCTTCTTTGAATAGTTGGCAAGCCCTACCGTCAATCGGCCAAGCTGGCATCGCGGTGCTGCATCGCCTCCAGAATGACTTCGAAGGCGCTGCCGACTTCGTCGGCGATCTCCGCCGGGTCGATGCCGTCGCGCTCGGCCGCTCGCATCGCGCGATCGGATCGCCCGTGATCGCATTCGGCAGATGCTCTGCCATTCACCGGTCGAGGAAATTGGTGCCGCGTGTGCTCATGTGGCCCTCATCCGAACAATGTAAGCGAAGGTCCGCTTCTCGCCCTTCAACTCCGTGACACGTAGCCAGTTTTCTTCCTGGCGCCGGAACGTGACAGGCATCCCAACCTGTGCCTCCGCCGCTTTGAAAGGCAACTGTGCTGTGACTATGCTCGATGACATAGCCGATCCGCCATGACCTCAACCCGATACTGCGGCACCCGATCTCCCCGCGATTGTTCCGCAACCACGATTCAATCAGCTTTAGCTAAAATAGTTCCGGAACATTTAGCACGGCCGGATGTTGCCACCCGCATGACAAAGCTATCTGACCTTGGCCCTCCGGTTCCCGGCAAACTGCATGGAGGGCAGCACATTGAAGAGCATCTTCACTACTACAACTGCCCGCACTGCGGTCAGCGGGTCGATCAACGCGATCTGCGGCAAGTCTTCTGGCATGAACGGCCTGGTCATGAACCGCTGGAGCCGGATCCTGAGGCGAAGGTGATCGAATTTCCAAAGCGGAATGAGAAAAACCCGCCGGCGTGAGCCAGCGGGTCTTGAACACATTCGGCTGATCTCAGGGGACCGGTGGCGGTGGCGGCGGTACCGATGGACCGGGGCCAGCCGTTACAAACGAAAGTCGTTCGCGCTTGGTCAGAACGGGCTTCTCGTAAGTTTTCATCGCGCAGATCACGTCTTGCTCAGGCCGGATACGATGACCACCTGGGCTGCGATGCTGCCCAGGCGCTCGCGCTTTTTCAGTTCTGGCTTTTCGTATGTCTTCTTCACAGTGGTGCTCCTCGCTTTACCCTCGGGAGGGAAAGTGCCTTGCGTCCGTGCTGTCTGTCAACAGCAAGCATGCCCTGTTCGGGGCAAGCTGATCTATTCTTTTAGTACCGGCACGGAAGGGCCGGGGCCGATCGCCGTGACTGCCGAGAGACGTTCACGCTTGGTGAGAACAGGCTTATAATAGGTCTTCTTCATGTGGGTGTTCCCCTCGCTTTACCCTCGGCGGCGAAATTGCCTTGCGCAAGCGAGTGTTGTCAACCAGAAGCCCGCGCCCCTCGGCAGAAAAGCGCGGGCCGACCAAGTTTGCCCTTGGCCAGCAGCGCGAAGGAACGTTGGAGTGCGCTGCGTCGGCCCAAACTTGCATTCGATTAGGCTGTTCCAGCGAAAAGCAAAAAAGCCCGCCACCTTTCGGCGACCGGGCATTGTCTTCGGTGTTTGCGGCGCCCTTGCTAGAATGAAAGGTCACGGGTAGCGTCCGCACGCGAGCAGACGGGCGCGGAAATGAACTATGTAAATGTGGTCGTGTTTGTGGTTCCGGCTCTGCTCGGCCTTCTTTCTACAGCCTTGCTCGGCCCAAGATATGGAATGTTGGTAGGCGCCGCGCTCACGCATAGACGTCTTGGGTTTCGTGCCAATCATTCCAACCCAGCACGTGTTCGAATTCGAGTTGGGGTATGCTGTCGGCCGGATATGGCTTGTCACCCCATTTGGGATACGCCAGCCCCTGCTTTACCGCCAAGAAACGCGCGCCCGGTGCCAGATTGCGATAGAAGACGTGCGGCTCGAAAAGGATGATGGGCCGCCCCTGGCTATCGAACCCTTGACCGCGTGTTTCAACGTCTAGGAAAGCATGAATTTCGTCCTCTCCTACTCCGATGGTTGCGCCGAGCTTGGGCAAATTAAATTCGTCAAGGCGCTTGGCAGCGCCCCTGAAATTGGGCTCCATAGTGTTTCCCTCGGTGGAGTGTGGGATTGCTTAGGGCGCGAGAATGACGGACGGGTCGAGGCCCAGGGCCTGGACGAGGCCAACGCGTCGGGATCGTCGCAATAGACGGATGGGTGGTCCGGCGCCAACCAGCGGGCGAAATAGACCGGGTTCGCCGTCAGTGCCGCTTATGCGTCACCCATCTTTCCGGCGTCGATGATGCGGGCCTGGACAGTGGATTTCGGTACTGTTTGGTGCACTGCCGGCACGGCACTCCATGATGTACCGTCCCATGTCTGGCGTGCGTCGTCTGCGCTGAAGAAACGTCAACGGCATCAGGCGGCGGCTCCGCACCGTCGAAGGCGCCTGTGTACGCGCATTTGCGTCAACGAAATATTTTGTCATGATCTGAGACCATTCTGTGAGGACAGGTAAAACGATGAGGTGGGTTTTCAGGGGGAAAGAACACCACTGATGTCAAGATTGACTATCTGGCTGCGGAAGAGACGCCATCCATTGCCGAAGCATGCTGAAGTCGGGCGTTGGACTGGCGGGATCGAGGACGGCAGAAAGATTTTTGGGTGCGAACCAGACGCCCCCTTCCGCATTGGGTCATTCTGTTCAATTGCCGATGAAACGGTCTTCGTGTGCAGCGGCAATCATCCAACAGATTGCGCGACGACCTGCTACATCCATGAAAAAATGCTTGGAAAGCCTAACCCTGGAGGACATGGCGGCAAGGGCGGCATCAAGATCGGCAACGATGTCTGGGTCGGCAGAAGAGCACTCATTCTACCAGGAGTGACTATCGGCGACGGTGCCGTCGTCGCTGCGCATGCGACTGTGGTCAAGAATGTCCCGCCCTATGCCATCGTTGGGGGAACGCCCGCCGAGATCATCCGATACCGCTTCCCCAATGAGATCATTGCCAAGATGCTGGCCATTGCTTGGTGGAACTGGGATGATGAGAAAATTCGACAAGAGGCCGACGCCTTAACGGGACCTATTGATGATTTTGTCGGCTACCACTTTAAGCCCACGCCCGTACAATAAGCTTCCAGTTCGCATTGGTGATGGCTGCTTCGCCTGTGGTATTGAGCCCGCTCGGCGTGACATGCGCCCCCGACGCGGATGTTGATATTTGGTTGCGCATCGAATGGTTATGCATTCAATGCTTGAGCAGAAGAAAACAAGCTCTGGACTCCTGGGACGTAGTTTCCCCATTATTTTACGTGGGGGAAAATCAAATGAAAAGACTGCAAGCTCTTGCGAGCACCGCGCTGTTTCTGGCCGGTTGCTCAACCACTCCTGTTGTATCTGATGGCGATCTCACGGCAATGAATACCGTGGCCTTGTGCCATACATTGGCCTCCACGGACGAACAATATCGAAGCAGAGTAGCGGCCCTGCTAGGCCGTAGACTCATTATCGCGTAACCAGAGGCGGACTGCGACGAGTTTGAGAGCGGCAAGATAGTTTTCAGCCA
>NZ_JAIUHE010000028.1:0-73402 GCF_020164995.1 Mesorhizobium sp. CO1-1-11 | reverse complement strand
CCTATACGGTCACCGACGCCCACGGCAACACCACCACCGGCACCATCCTGGTCGATATCGTCGATGACGTCCCGACGGCCCATGCCGACACCAACAGCGTCACGGAAGGCGCGCAGGCCTCGGGCAATGTGCTGAGCGACGGCACGGCGGACGTGCTGGGCGCCGACGGCGCAGCACCCGGCGGCGCGGTGACGGGCGTGGCCACCGGCTCGAACGTCGCGAACCCGGTCAGCGGCAATCTCGGCGGAACCGGGATCGCGGGCCAGTACGGCACGCTGGTCCTGAACGCCAACGGCACCTACACCTACACGGCCAATCCCAATGCGGTGACCACCAACGCGGTCGATCACTTCGTCTACACCATTACCGACGGCGACGGCGACACCTCGACGGTGACCCTCGACATCACCGTCAACAACGTCACGGTGACGGCCTCCGACACCGATGCGCTGGTTCACGAGAAGGGACTTGCCACGGGCAGCTCGCCGCTGGACGGCAGCCAGATCTTCGACGGCGCCATCACGCCCGCCGGCGGCACCGGTCCCTATACCTATACGCTGACCTCGCCGGCTACCGGCGGCTACGGCAACCTGGTGCTCAATGCCAACGGCACCTACACCTACACGCTGACCCATACCTATGACGGCGCGACCACCAACAACGGCATCACCACAGAGCAGGACAAGGACAGCTTCACCTATACGGTCACCGACGCCCACGGCAACACCACCACCGGCACCATCCTGGTCGATATCGTCGATGACGTCCCGACGATGCTATCTCCAGAGAGGGCAGTTCTCGTCAACGTCGCTGGCAGCACCGCCACATTCGACCTGGATGCGGATGCCAATATTGACAACAATGTTGGCGCCGACCAGCTTGGCTCGATCAGCTTTTCCAACATCACGAACGGCCAGTTGGCCACCGGCATCATAAATGGGGCTTCGGTCAATCTGACATCAGGAGGTCAGCCTATCCAGCTGTTCCTTGTCGATCACGACCTCAACCCCGCCACCCCGCTGCAACTGCAAGGGTGGACAGGTGGTCTGGGCACCGGAACCGAGATCTTCCAGATAACGCTGCAACCGGACGGAAGCCTGGCCACCAGTGCCGACCACTACCAGGTTCAAGTGTTCGCCGCGATTGGTGCCACGCAACAGACGCACATCGACAATTTTTCGGCGCTTGGCTCGAACACCCAGCAATTCAAGGTGTTGGACGTGGCTGGCACCACCCAGGACGTGCTGTTCTCCGGCTACGAACGCCAAGCGAATGGTACAAGCAACGCAGCATCGGGATCATCGGTCTCGGCAAGCACGACCGGCATCGGCGTCGCCAACAACTCGATGAACGACGGAGACAATTTGCGTATTGACTTCGTCAATAGTGCGACTGCCTCATCCGGCAACAACAATTCATATGGTTACACGACACATTACAACGTGAACAGTTTCCAGTTCGCCATTGTTCAGGTCAACGGTAGTCCCCCGGCCGATTCCATCGAAACCTGGGTGCGCATCTACAATGCTGGCGATGACCCCAATACCGTCAACGACTCCGCCGCGCTGGCGAACGATGCGCAGCTCAATACGATCACCGATATCAAGGTGAACGGCGTGAGTGTGAGTCTTGCTTCGCTGACGACGGACGGGCATGGCGGATACCTAGTCACTGGTCTCGACCTCAACGACACCGTTCTCGTGACGGCATCGGGAACCGGCTATGACAGGATTGAAATCGAGAATGCCCGTTCCATCAACGGCGTGAACCCCAGCCTCGACGGCGAGGCATTCGATATTGGTGCATTTGCATTCGTCAGCACCGTCACGAATGTTCCCTCAGTCGAACTCAACTTCAACCTCGCATTGACGGACGCGGATGGCGATACTTCCACCAGTCCTCTGGTCGTCGATCTGCTTTCGTCAGGTAGCGCGACCACGGATCATTCGAGTTCCGGCTCGTTAATAAATGAGACCGCCGGTGCGGGAGTAGACAACATCATCGGCTCCAATTTCGGGGATTCGCTTACCGGGAATGGCTCCGCGAACGTTCTGGCCGGCCTGGACGGTAACGACACCCTGAACGGTGCGGGCGGCAACGATTTGCTGATCGGCGGCTCAGGTAACGACATCCTAAACGGTGGCGACGGCAACGACACTCTCGTCGGCGGCGCCGGCGCGGACACGATGACTGGCGGCATCGGCAACGACACGTTCTTGATCGGGGCTGGCGACTCGACGCCCGTAATAGGTGGATCGGGCAACGCCGGTACGATCTCCGGCTACGACATCATCACCGACTTCATCGCCGGAACCGACAAGTTGACCCTGCCGGGTGTGCTGCTGGCTGCTACAGCCGGTCTCGTTGACGGCGCAGGTGACTCGGTCTTGACGATCGGTGGAGACACGGTGGAGTCTCATTCGGTCACGAATGGCATCGCCAATTTCTTCGGAACCGATGCCGGCGCCTCGCCGTTAATTATCACCACAACGTCAGGCGTCGCTGCGGCTGTTCAGTATCTTATGGGCACAGACATCGGCAACGCCGGAGCAACGCTCGCTTTCGCGGCGACGATCTCGGGGATAAACCACACCTTCGTCTACACTCAGCCAACTGCCGATGCCGGCGGCGGAACGCTGGTCGACCTGCAGAACGTCACGGTTGCGGACCTGAACACCCTCATCGGAGGATCGGTCGATCCCATCATTCTCGACCTGAACCACAATGGGTTCGCCTTTTCCGACGTCAGCCACGGTGTTCAGTTCGATATGAACGGCGACGGCACCAAGGAACAACTCGCCTGGAACACATCGAATGATGGCATGTTGGCAGTCGACCTCAATCACGACGGCAAGATCGATGATGGCACGGAACTGTTCACGCCGAACTTCAACGGCGGCCACTTCGCCAGCGGCGCGGCCGCTTTGGCATCGCTCGACAGCAATCATGACGGCGTCATCGATCACAACGACGCGGCGTTCAGCAGCCTGCTGATCTGGAAGGACGCCAATGCCAACGGCACCAGCGACGCCGGGGAATTGTCGCACCTCGCCGACAACGGTATTGTCTCCATCAGCACGGCAGCGCAGCCGGCTGTCGGCGAAATCGACGGGCAGACCGTGACCGGCAACGGCACTTTCCAGATGGCCGACGGCACGAGCGGCAACTATGTCGAGGTGGAACTTGATACTTCGCTGGTTGCCCCGGCGCAGCAGTCGATAGCCTTCACCGGCACTTCGGGAGCCGACACGTTCAAGATCGACAATCTGAACATCAAGGATCTGATCGCCGACTACCATGGCGCCGAGGGCGATAAGATCGATCTGACCGCTCTGTTCGACAAAGCCGCCGCGGGCAATATCGCCGACTACGTGCATTACAACAGCGCGACCAGCACGGTAAGCGTCGACACCAGCGGCTCAGGCAACGCGGCAAACTTCGTGGATGTGGCTGTACTGCAGAACGCGCCCGCGGCCGGCACCATCAACATCCTCTATGACGACGCAACACACACGCAGCAGCATGTCACGATTTAACGCTTCTGCGCACTCGTGCTCCCATGCTATGCATTAGCGGGACATGAAATGGCAATTTGGAGAGGGGCTTACATGAGAATTCGTTCAAGGTTGCTGATTTCGGCCACGGCGCTGCTGTTGGCGGGATCGACCGGCTTTGCCGCCGACATCATCGAGGGACCTGTGGCCGACTATTGCCGCACCGTTGGAACCTCCAACCTCGTGCTGACCGACAACACGGTCGACCTCACGAAACAGGTCGTCAAGCTGATGGACGAGTCGGTCGCCGTCGCCAACAGCCCGGAATGGATCCATTCATCCCGGCCGGTCTTCGTCTGGGCATCGGAAGCCAAGGTCGCCTGCGGCATGGCTTACGGCTACCTGAAGACGAATTACAAGGACGAAGACACGCTCAATAAATGCGAGTGTTTTCACGACCGCATGGTCGAGTACATGAACTGACCGCAAGAGCGAAAGCGCTGGCAGAAAATGGAATCTGACCGGCCGGTCCACGGCCCGCGGACATGGGCGGTCGCTTGCGCGATGGCGCTATCGCTGCTCGGCTGCCAATCGAAAAGCTCGGTGTCGGACGCGCTCGACCCCGCCGCCATCCAGGTCGCCAACCAGCCGGCTGCTGTTGTTGCTGTCGCAAACGCAAGCCAGGCGACGCAGTCCCTCGGCACGGGACCCACGAAAGTCGCCATGCTGCTACCGCTGTCCGCCTCCGGATCCGCGGGCGAAAACGGCAGAAAGATGCTCGACGCCGCCAAGCTCGCCATGACGGACCTCGGTAATCCCCTGCTGACGCTTACCGTCGAGGACACAAGGGGAGACGCGGCTTACTCCCAGCAACTGGCGGTAAAGGCCATAACTTCGGGAGCGAAAGTGGTCATCGGTCCGACCGAACTGCCGGCGGCGCAGCATGTCGCGAAACTGTCGGGCTCGAACCGGCCGGTGGTTCTGGCTCTCGCGGACAATTTTGCCGGCGGCCCGGGCGTCTATGCGGTATGCCTTGGCGAGGCGGACAGCGCCGCGGCGGGCGCCGGCGCAATCGCGGCCAAGGGCGGCAAGAAATTCGTCCTGCTGGTGCCAGCGGGCGCGGGTGCCGATATTGCCGAAAAACACGTCGCCAACAGCCTCAGCGTGTACGGCGCCGCACTTGCGATCACCATCCCCTACACGAGCGCCGACAGCGCGGCAAAGGCGGTCGCGGACATGGGCTCGCTGGTTGACGCCCCCGACGCCGTGATCGTCGCCAGCGGCGACAGCAATCCATCGCCAATCCTGATCGCCCTCAAGGCAAAAGGCATCCCTGGAAAATCAACCTCCGTGGTTGGCACGAACCGCTGGCTGGAGCACCCGACCAGTCCGCTTTTCGAAGGCGCCTATATCGCGACGCTCGACCAACATGAAACAGGCCCCATTTCGGATCGTTTCAAGGCAAGCTTCAATTACCAGGCCGACGTCAATGTCGCTTATGCCTATGATATGGTCGCCCTTACCGCGGGGATCGCGAGCGCTGCCGGACCCAATGGCTTCAACAGGCAGGTTTTCGAGAACCCGAATGGCTTTCGCGGATCGACCGGCTTGTTCAGGTTCCGCGCGGATGGATCCAGCGAACGCTCAATGCCGTTTTACCGGATTGAAAAAGGTGCGCTCAAACTGGTTGCCAAATCGACGTCCAGCTTCTAGCGAATTGGACGCGGGCGGCCCGATGGGACATCGGGGGCGCGTTCGCATGATGATCGCGCTCGCGGGTCTCGAGCTTGTCATCGGCATCCTGCTGCTGGTCAAGGCAGCGACCCTGTTCCCCGTCGAACGAAGCCTCACCGACCCAGCCCCTGACGTCGGCGATGACGTCGCGCGACATCCGGCTCGATCGATCGTCAACTCAGCCCGCAAGATTGCCGAGGATCTCATCGCACCGCCGCAGATCGAGGGATCGGAGATGGAGCGGGTGGAACCTCGTTTGCCGCTTGGCGACCTCGGCGTCGCATCACGCCCCAAGTCATGGATGCCCAGGGATTGGCGGGAAACATTGCTTTACGATCCAGTGGCCACGTCGTCGGCTGGTTTCGACTCCATGGGGCGGAAACTGTTCATCAGTGGAACCCAGGGCGTCCAGACCGACAGGGTCTGCCTGTTTCACGAGAGCGCGTGGCCATGCGGACAGCGGGCCTACGCGGCTTTCAACAACTGGATGCGCGGGCGAGCGCTGAACTGCTTCGTGCCTCCGGTGGTCGACCGCTTCCCTGTCGCGGTGACATGCAGGCTGGGCAAACAGGATGTCGGTGCCTGGCTGGTATCGAATGGCTGGGCGCTGGCCTTGCCGAGCGGCATCTATGGCAAGGCCGAAGCAACAGCCAGGGCGGCGGAGATGGGAATCTTCGGCCCGCCATAGGCGACAGCACCGGATTCGCCACAAAGGGCAGCATCCTCCGTTCAGAAGCTTGGCGATCTAACCAACGTGTCAAATTGTATTGTTCTTCGAAACCGAAATCGTAACTTGCCGGTCTTATGCTTGGCGATCGAACGGAGATCGACGATGAGCAATGCAGCAGCCGATGTCCCGGTCCATCATGAATGGAAGACCATTGCCTGGCTGGCATTTCTTGGAACCGTCGGCAGCCTGTGCGTGTCCCTCGTCCTGAACTATCTGCTGTTGTTCAGCGAGGCGCTGACGCCTTTCGGGCGCGGCATGATCACGGCAACACTTTTGCCTGTGGTGATCTGCCTGCCGCTGTTTGTGTTCATAGGCCTGAAACTGGCCGAGATCCGTCGCTATCGGCGGGAACTCAACCGGGCCGCGACCTTCGATACGCTGACCGGTTGCCTGAACGGGAGGGTCTTCACGTCGCTGATCGAGAGACGGGCGATCAGGTCTTCCCCACAAGGCGAGCGATCGGGCGCGTTCCTGGTCATTCATCCTGAACACCTGAACGCCATCAACTTGCGCTTCGGCCTGAACTGGGGCGACGAGGCCTTGCGCCTGATCGCTTCAACCATCCGGTCTTGCGTGCGCTCGCAAGACGTCGTCGGCCGCATAGGTGCCTCCATGTTCGGTGTGTTCCTTCCCGGAACGAGCGAGGCCGAAGCCAGGACGGTTGGCGAGCGTATCCGTGCCACTGTCTCGCAGGTCTATTTCGCCCCTCAGGGAGCCGAGGAGATCCTGGCCGTGTCCGTCGGGGGCGTGGTTTTCGAGCAGGACCTGGACTTCGAGGACATGTTCCGGCCTGCCGAAGAGAGCTTGTCGGGCAAAAGCGGTTTTGGACTGTCGCGTATTCAACGCGCTTCAATCTGAGAGCCGTCACCATTCTATCGCCAATAGGCGGAAGGCGTGCCGGCAAATGGGCGGGCACGCCTTGGGATCCCCTCGTGATCGCGAGACGGGCTCGTTGCTTTTCGAAGCCGGCTTATGCAATCGTGGCCATGGACGCCAGCCTGCCGCTTACACCGGCATGCCACCTGACCAAGATCTCCGGACCCGACCTCGATGGCTGGTGTATCGACGGAACAGAATGAAGTTTTACTCAGCCGCCGAGCGGATTGCCTTTATCGCCACGCTCATTGCGGTCTTGGTGCTCGCGTTGCTGCCGATATCTCGCCTCGACGAATTCGGCATCGATATCGGCTTCCACTACGACAAGGCCAACCATGCGAGCGCCTTCGCGATCCTGGCGTTTCTGGGAAGTCTGGGCTGGCCGGGCCGCAAGAGGAGGCTGATCATCTTCCTCGCCCTGGTTGGAGCCGCGATCGAAATCCTCCAGGGCACGTCGCTGATAGAGCGTGATCTCGACGTGTTCGACTGGATCGCCGATTGCGTCGGCATGGCTTGCGGACTTCTGGCGGCAATCTGCGCGAACTGGATTTCGCGACGCGTGCATTGAGATAGCCAAATCAGCAAGTTGCCGCTGAAGGTGAAGGTCTACCGCGAACTGCGCGATCGCGAGCGGGATCGTCGTGTGCCTGTGCTGAAAATGGGCCCGCTCTATTTCCTCTGGGCCTCGGCCAAACACCGGTCCCACGGACACGATCAGAAAACCTAAGCGGTCCGCCGATGGCTGCCGGACGCTCCACCTCGCGGTGGCGGTCGGACGCGTCAACTCGCCTCGCGCATCGCCTCTGCCGCCTGCAAATCGACAGAGACAAGCTGGCTGACGCCCTGCTCGGCCATGGTCACGCCGAACAGCCGGTCCATGCGGGCCATGGTGATGGGATTGTGGGTGATGATGACGAAACGCGTCTCGGTGGTCTTGGCCATCTCGTCCATGAGATTGCAGAAGCGCTCGACATTGTGATCGTCGAGCGGCGCATCGACTTCGTCGAGCACGCAGATCGGTGCCGGGTTGGTCAGGAAGACGGCGAAGATCAGCGACATCGCCGTCAGCGCCTGCTCGCCGCCCGACAGCAGCGTCATGGTCTGCGGCTTCTTGCCGGGCGGTCGGGCAAGAATTTCCAGGCCCGCCTCCAGCGGATCCTCGGATTCGATCAGCTGCAATTCCGCCGTGCCGCCACCGAACAGATGCGAGAACAGTCGCTGAAAGTGGCTGTTGACGACATCGAAGGCGGCCAGCAGTCGTTCGCGGCCTTCACGATTGAGGCTCTGGATCGCTTGCCTGAGTTTGCGGATCGCTTCGATAATGTCCTCTCGCTCGGAAACGATCGCCTCCAGGCGCTCGGAAAGCTCCCTCTGCTCTTCCTCGGCGCGCAGATTGACGGCGCCGAGCCGCTCGCGCTCGACCTTCAGCCGATCCAACTGGCGTTCGATCTCGGGCATTTCGGGCATCGGATCGTCGGCTTCCAGGCCGGTGTGGCGAATGACCAGATGCGGCGGCGTGTTCAACGTTTCCTGGATGCGCGCCTCGACCTCCAGCCGGCGTTCGTCGGCCGCCGTCAGCCGTTCCTCGGCACGGGCGCGGGTTTCGCGCGCTTCGGCCAGCGACTGGATGGCGGATGTGGCCGCCTTGTCCAGTTCGGCCTGCCTGTTCTCCGCCTCCTGCAACCGGTCGGCTGCCGCCTTGCGCAAGGTTTCGGCCTCGGTGAGCTGCGACAGCAGCGCACGCCGCTTGGCGTCGATCTCGTCGGGCGCATCGGCCAGCCGTTCGCGCTCGGCTTCGGCCTCTGCCTTGCGTTCGGCAAGCGACGCGATCTGCGTCGAAGCGTTTTCGGCGCGCTCCAGCCAGTTGCTGCGCTCCGCGCCGATCGCATCGAGCCGGCGCGAACGCGCCTCGGCCTCGCGCCGCAACCCTTCATGGACGGCACGCGCATCGGCGAGCGTGGCGCGGTCGCGGGCGACATTGGCCGAGGACTGTTCGAGCTGCAATTGCAGGCCGCCGAGGTCGGGCGCGTCCTGCAGCAGCATCTCGGCCTCGACGAAAGCCGCTGACGTCTCCTCATGGCTGTCGACGATGCGGGCGCGCGCCTCGTCCAGCGCGGCACGCCGGCTCGATAGTTCACCGCCGGCCTTTTCCGCCTCGGCCAGCGCATTGCGGGCGGCGTCCAGCCGGTGCTGGGCCTCACGTCCCGCCTGGCGCGTGTTGCGTTCGGCTTCGCTTGCCTGGCGGAGCGCCTGCTCGGCCTGCGCTAGCGCTTCCTCGGCCTGGCGCAGCACAAGCGTGGCCTGCACCGCTTCGGCATCGAGTTCGGCAAGCCGGTTCTTCTGTGCCAGCCTTTGTGCCGCGGCGGTCGGCGCATCGGCGCTGGCGGTCAGGCCGTCCCAGCGCCACAGCGCACCCTGGCGGCTAACCAGGCGCTGGCCTGGAGCCAGAAACCCCTGCAACCGGCGGCCGTCAGCGGCCTCGACGATACCGATCTGCGCAAGACGTCGGGCTAGTTGCGCCGGCGCGCGAACCACGCTGGCAAGGCTCTTGATCCCTTCCGGAAGCGCGGCATCACCGGGCTGGATTTCGCTTTCGCCCCAATGCGCCGGTGCACTGCGGTCGAGCGGCACGTCGAGGTCTTCGCCAAGGGCGGCCCCCAGTGCCGTCTCGAAGCCGCGCTCGACGCTGATCTGCTCCAGCACCGAAGGGAAGAGATCGCCGCTGGCCGCGTTCAGGATCTTGGCCAGCGTGCGCGCTTCGGTTTCGATCCGCGCCAGCTCCGCCTTGGCGTCCTGAAGCGGCGGGCGGGCAGCGCTTTCAGCGCCACGGCCGTCGATGACCGACTGTTCAGCCTGCTCCACCGCTGCCTCGGACTCCTCCAGCAATGCCATCGCCTGCTCGACCAGTACCTGCTTCTCGGCCGGATCCGGCAAGCCGGCGACCTTGGAGAGGATGTCCGACAATTCGCGGTCGACGTCGGCGAGTTGGCGGGCGAAGCGGTCGCGACGCTCCGCGGTTTCGCGCAAAGTCCGTTCGATCTGGTGGCGCGAGGCGGCGGCCTCGGCGCGCTCGGCGGTCAGCGCGGCAAGTTTGGCTTCGCTTTGCGCAAGCGTCGAGGCGGCCTGTTCGAATACAGCGCGGGTGGTGGCCTCACGCTCGGCGGCACCGGCGTTTTCGGAGTTCAGCGTGGCCTCTTCCGCACGCAGGCGCTCGAGAACGTCGGCATTGTCGCGCACCATCCGCTCTTCGCGGGCAATGTCGCCGTCGAGCTGCTGCAGCCGACGTTCGAGTTCGGCCTGCCGGTTGCGGATACGGCCAGCTTCTTCCTCGATCTGCGACCTGGCGATCGACAGGCGCTGGAAAGCCGCGGCAGCCGCGGCTTCCGCGTCGCGCAGGTCAGGCAGGCGATGGGCGGAGATGCCTTGCTCCTTGGCCGCGTTCATCTGCGTGGCGGCGCGGTCGCCGACGAGCGCCGTGGCCGTGGCCAGCGCCGAACGCGCCTCGCCTTCCTGTGTCTTGGCCAGCGTCCAGCGCAGGTGCAAGAGCGTTGCTTCGGCCTTGCGGATGTCGGCCGACAGGTTCTTGAAGCGGGAAGCCTGGCGCGCCTGGCGCTTGAGGCTTTCGATCTGGCTTTCCAGCTCGCCCACGACATCGTCCAGGCGTTCGAGGTTCTGCTCGGCCGCCTTAAGCCGCAATTCCGCCTCGTGGCGACGGGTGTGCAGGCCGGAAATGCCGGCCGCTTCTTCGAGCAGGGCGCGACGGGCCTGCGGCTTGGCCTGGATCAGTTCGCCGATACGGCCTTGCCCGACCATCGAGGGCGAGCGCGCGCCGGTCGACTGGTCGGCGAACAGAAGCTGCACGTCCTTGGCGCGCGCTTCCTTGCCGTTGATGCGGTAGAGCGAGCCGGCCTCGCGCTCGATGCGGCGCGACACCTGCAGTTCGTCGGCATCGTTGAAGGCGGATGGAGCCGAGCGGTCGCTGTTGTCCAGGAAAAGCGTGACTTCGGCGGTGTTGCGGGCGGGACGGGTGCCCGAGCCGGAAAAGATGACGTCGTCCATGCCGGACGCGCGCATGTTCTTGTAGGAGCTTTCGCCCATCACCCAGCGCAGCGCCTCGACAAGGTTCGACTTGCCGCAGCCGTTCGGCCCGACAATGCCGGTCAGGCCGCGTTCGATGACGAACTCGCCGGGTTCGACGAAGGACTTGAAACCAAGGAGGCGGAGGCGCGAAAACTTCATTCGCGCGCCTCATACACCGGTTCGGCAAGAGTGTACCGAGGTTTTGCGATAGGGCGCAGAGCGCGCGAACGGATAGAGAGGCAAGCAGCGCCGGAGCGCTGCCGCTTCAGCACCGAGCCGATGTCAGAGCAGAGGGTCGATGATGGCCGACATTTCCTCAATCGACATCGCCCCTTTGTAGGTCTTACCGTTGATGAAGAAGGTCGGCGTCGAGTCGACCTTGAATTCATTGGCGCCACGCTTCTGGACCGATCTCACATCGTCCAGAAGTTTCTGGTCCGTCAAGCAGGCCTCGAAGGACTCCTGTGTAAAACCGGCAAGCTTGGAAATTTGCAGCAGCGCTTCCTTGGTGTTCGACACGCCGACCCAGTTCGCCTGTTGCCTGAACAGCACGTCGACCATCGGGAAATAGTTATCCTTGGCGCAACGCGCCAGCATGAAACCGGCTTCGGCGCTCGGATCGAATGGGAATTCGCGCAGGATGTAGCGCGCCTTGCCGGTATCGATGTACTTGGTCTTCAAATCCGGAAAGGTGGTCTCGGCGAAATGCGCGCAGTGCGGGCAGGTCATCGAGGCGTATTCGACGATGGTGACCTTGGCGTCATCCTTGCCGAGCTGCTTGTCGGGCAGCGCGCCCGGCTTCATCAGTTCGGTCATGTCGACGGTGCCCTGCGCTTCCGGTACCTGGACCGCGGCGGGCGTGGCCGGCTTTGCGGGCGTTGCCGGATTCGCGGGTTTGACATCCGCGGCCTTCGCCTCTTCGCCGGAATCACTGCAGGCGGCGAGCAGGGCCACCGCCGGGATGGCGGCCAGCGATGTCAGGACGTTTCTGCGAGAGAAGCTTTGGCCAAACGGGGGACGGCTCATACGAATCACCTGATAAGGGTTGGATTTTGCAATGCAAAGGCACGAAAAGGCGAGAGTTGGCGCGAATTAAGGCATCCCTGTCCCCAATCCAATCGTGAAACCTGACGAGGGCGATCACGAATGCGCGAGATTAACGACAAACCTATGACCGTTTCCAATCAGAACCAAGGGGATCGTCTCCGTTTGGGCCGACCGGGGCAACTGTAACCGTTCCACTTCGCCCTTGGCCAGACGGCCTCGGGATAGTCCCTGGGGTCATTGCAGCCGTCTAGGCTTTCCTTGCGCCCAGAATGGTCGCCCCCAGCCGTTCCAGCGAGGCGCGCAGCCCGTCATCCTCTATAAGCCCGACAGTATCGGACAATTTCGCCTTTTCGGCCGCGCTCAACGCCCTGAGGGTGGGTTTGGGCCGGGCTCTTCCCGAGCTTATCGGCTTCTGCACGATCCTGATGCGGCCTATCGCCCTGAAACCCAGGAAGGCGTTCACCCGGTTGATGATCTCGCCGGTCTCGTGCTGCAGATGAAGCGCGGCCATGCCTTCGCAGGCGATGACCAGTACGGCCGGCTCGAACGGATCATCCTCGTGCAGGCGGCGCGGCCACTGGATCTTTTCGGGACGCGAGTGGATGGCCAAGCGCGGTCCGGCAATCTCTTCCCACGACTGGACGAGACCGATCGAGATGCCTGCCCGCTTGCGCAGCACCGGGTCGAGGATGTCGGTGGCGAGATCGCTCACCGGAACGGGATTGCCGAAGCGCCTTTTCCCTGCCATGTGCGTTCTCCAGCCACGACCCAGCAGATACCGGCCAGGCCAACGCAAGATCAATGGCACCAGCAGACCAGACCCGCAAGGCCCAGACCAGCAAGGTCATGTCGGATGATACGGCGTCGCGCCTGCTCGCCTGGTATGACGCGCATCATCGCGAATTGCCGTGGCGCGTGACGCCGCGCGAGCATGCACGCGGTGTGCGGCCCGATCCCTACCGTATCTGGCTGTCGGAGGTGATGCTGCAGCAGACCACCGTCGAAGCGGTGAAATCGTATTTCCTCGCCTTTGTCGAGAAATGGCCCGATGTCGAAGCGCTGGCCGCGGCGCCGACGGAGGATGTGATGAAAGCCTGGGCGGGGCTCGGCTACTACTCCCGCGCCCGCAACCTCAAGGCCTGCGCCGATCTGGTGGCGGCACGCGGCGGCCGGTTTCCAGACACCGAAACCGGACTTCGAGAATTGCCGGGGATCGGCGCCTATACGTCGGCGGCAATAACGGCCATCGCCTTCGACCGCCACGCCGCCGTCGTCGACGGCAATGTCGAACGCGTCATCTCACGGCTGTTTTCGATCACGACGCCGCTCAGCGAAGCCAAGGCCGAGATACGGGTCCATGTCGAGCGCATGGTGCCGGCGACAAGGCCCGGCGACTTCGCCCAGGCGATGATGGATCTCGGCGCCACGATATGCACGCCGCGCCGGCCGCGCTGCATGCTGTGCCCGCTGCGCGAGGACTGCAGCGCCGTTGTTTCAGGAGATCCCGAAAATTTCCCGGTGCGGCTGCCGAAGGCCGACAAGCCGCTGCGGCGGGGGGCTGCTTTCGTTGCCATGCGCGACGACGGTGCCATTCTTTTGCGCAAGCGGCCTGAGAAAGGGCTGCTCGGCGGCATGACGGAAGTGCCGACCACCGCCTGGACGGCGCGGGTGGACGGAGCCACCACAGAGGCGGCAGCGCCCTTTACCGGCGACTGGCGGCGCGCCGGGACAATCGCGCATGTGTTCACCCATTTCGCGCTCGAACTCGAAGTCTTTTGCGCCCACATCAAAGGTGATGCCCTGGCAGGGTATTTCTGGTCGCCCGCCCATGAGATTTCAGGCCAGGCGCTGCCCACCGTCATGAAAAAGGCAATCGAGGCTGCGATACCCGGCGCGACGAAAAAACCGTCGCCATTGAGTGCAAAGAGGCCCCATGACTGAAATCCGCCACATCGTTTTCGACATCGGCAAGGTGCTGATCCATTACGATCCGAACATTCCCTTCAGCCGCCTCATTCCCGACGACGAAGAGAGAAAATGGTTCTTCGACAATATCTGCACGCACGACTGGAACATAGAGCAGGATCGCGGCCGGACGTGGGAAGAGGCCGAAGCGCTGCTGATCGCGGAGCACCCCGAGCACGCCGAAAACATCCGCAATTTCCGTCGCCACTGGCACGAGATGGTGCCGCATGCCTATGACGACAGTGTCACCATCATGCTCGGCCTGATCGACAGCGGCCACGATGTGACGATGCTGACCAACTTTGCTTCCGACACGCTGGCCGAAGCGCGCGAACGCTTCGATTTCCTCGATCGTCCGCGCGGCGTCACCATCTCAGGCGAGATTGGCAAGATCAAACCGGATCGTGGCATCTACGACCATCACGTGGCCGCGTTCGGCCTCGAGCCATCGGCGACGCTGTTCATCGACGACAGCCAGAAAAATGTCGACGGCGCCAAGGCCGCCGGCTGGCAAGCGGTGCTGTTCACCGATGCCAGCACGCTTAAAGCAGACCTTGAGCGATTGGGGATCAGGACGTGATCTCCATCGCTTGCGACGATCCGTTGAGCGTTTGAATCAATAAATATGAGGCAGGCTGCAGGGGTCAGCCCCCTGCCCGTTCCATGCCAAGCCGGGCGATGCGGCGCAGTTCGTCGATGGGGGTAAGCCCGCCGCTGCGCTCATAATGCCAGAAGGTCCAGCCGTTGCAGGCGTCCAGTCCCTGCACCTCGGCGCCGATCTTGTGGATCGAGCCGGCGCTGTCGCCGATCGCGACGGTCCCATCGGCGCGAACCTTGGCGGCCCAGCGCTTCTTGGCGTCATAGAGCGTGGCGCCGGGCGTCATCAGCCCGGTGTCGATCAGGCTGACGAAGGCGACGCGCGGCTCCGCGCGCTTGCCGGTAAGCACGGTGAGATCCGCTTCGTCGAGTGGCCGCACGGCATCGATGCGCTCATTGGCGGCGTCGATATAGGCCTGCTCGCGCTCGATGCCGACAAAGTGACGGCCGAGGCGCTTGGCAACCGCGCCTGTCGTACCGGAGCCGAAGAACGGGTCGAGCACGACGTCCCCCGGCTTGGTCGAGGCCATCATGATACGGGCAAGCAGCGCCTCGGGCTTTTGGGTCGGATGCAGCTTGTCGCCATTCTCATTCTTCAGGCGCTCGCCGCCGGTGCAGATCGGGAATAGCCAGTCGGAGCGCATCTGGATATCGTCGTTCGACGCCTTCAGCGCTTCGTAGTTGAAGGTATAGCCCTTGCCCTTCTGGTCACGCGAAGCCCAGATCATCGTCTCATGCGCGTTCTGGAAGCGGCGGCCGCGAAAATTCGGCATCGGATTGGTCTTGCGCCAGACCACGTCGTTGAGAATCCAGAAGCCGAGATCCTGCATCTTGGCCCCGACGCGGAAGATGTTGTGATAGGAGCCAATGACCCAGATGGTGCCGTTGGGCTTCAGCACGCGGCGTGCCGCCAGCAGCCAGGCGCGGGTGAAAGCGTCATAGGCTTCGAAGCTCTCGAACTGGTCCCAGTCGTCGTCGACCGCATCGACCTTGGACTGGTCGGGACGGTGCAGGTCGCCGTCGAGCTGCAGATTGTAGGGCGGATCGGCAAAGATGACGTCGATCGACTTTTCCGGCAGGCGGTCGAGCGCCGCGACGCAGTCGCCTTTCAGGATCGTGTCCAGCCATTCGGATTGCTGGGGAGCGTGGGAGAGCTCGTCGAGAAGACGCACGGCTGACATTTTTACACCCAAGGCACGCGTTACTGTTTACTGCCCGTTATGGTTACCGATCAGCGTAAATATTCGGTGAAGCTTTATCGATGCCGTGGAGGAGTTTGCGAAGCCGTGTCCATTGGTGTATGCCGCGCCGCTTGAGCCCTGAGCGGCCATTCCTCCACCCTCCATCGTCCGGATCACCATGCCCCAGCCAGACCTTGTCATCTTCGATTGCGACGGCGTGCTCGTCGATTCCGAAATCATCGCCGCGCGGGTCGAAGCTGAACTGATAACCCTGGCCGGATACGAAATCTCGGCGGAGGAGATTGCCGAGACCTATGCCGGCCTGACCTTCAAGGACATACTGATACGAATCGAGGAGAAGTCCAAAATCCCGTTCCAGGTGTCGCTGATCGACCGCGCCGAGGAACTGGTCGACCGCAAACTGCGCAGCGACGTGCGCGCCATCGAAGGCGTGCGCGAAGCGGTCGCCTCGGTCACGTCGCAACGCTGCGTCTGCTCCAACTCACGTTCGGAGCGGATCGAGTTCATGCTGGAGAAGGTGCATCTGTTGCCGTTCTTCGCCGGGCGCATCTTCTCGGCGATGGAAACGCCGACCGGAAAGACCAAGCCGGCTCCAGACGTGTTCCTGCATGCCGCCGAAAAGCTCGGCGTCAACCCGGCGAACACCTTCGTCATCGAGGATTCCGTGCACGGCGTCACCGGCGCCAAGGCCGCCGGCATGCGCGTGATCGGCTTTACGGGCGCCAGCCACAGCTATTCCGGCCATGCCGACGCCTTGACAGAGGCCGGTGCCGAGACGGTGATCCGCCGCTGGGCGGAACTGAAGAGTGTCATTGCCGCTCTGTCGGAGTGGTCGGCGGATGCCTGAGATGCGTGCGTCCGGCTGGAGGCACGCCAGGCCGACAGCCGCCTAGTTCGTCGCGGCCGTCTTCTTCCTGTGGGTCTTCTTCCTCGGCTTGTCGGTCGTCGCCTTCGGCGCGGTTTCGTCGTAACCGGCATAGGCTTGATAGTCCTGCGCCGTCGGCGCCGGTACGACGACATTGGAATCGGTGAAGACAAACTGGGTGGCGACCGAGGGATCGGTCACCTGAACCTGATACTGGTGGATCTGCGAATAAAGCACGTCGGTGCCGTGCATGACCGCGGTGCGGATCGGCATGGTGATGGTGCCTGGCGTGAATTTCGGCCCCGGCACGATCTTGCCGGCAACCGCGATCTTCATCGTCAGTTGTCCGTCGGCACGGCTGCAATCGCGGGTCACGTCGCTGATCGACGCCTGATAAATGATCCTCGCCGAATCGTCGGGCGGCGTAGCAGCAGCGGCGTCAGCGGCGGCCTGGGCCGCGGCATCCGCAGCGGCATCGCCGGTCTTCTTGAGCTTCGGCTTGGGCTTCTGCACCTCGTTGACATAGGTGTTGAAGAAGGCCGTGCCGTCGCGCACCGTCACCCTTGGGCAATAGGCGTTCAGCTGGCTGGCCAGCACCTTGGGATCCTGCGGCGGCGGTGGCGCCGTCGGATCCTTCTTGCCGAAACCGAGGTTCAGGATGCCATTGTCGCCTGATTGGCAGCCCGCGGCGGCAAGCATAAAGCCCGTGAGCGCAAGACCCGCCAAAAAGCGACCACTTGATATACGAAACGCCATGAAACTGCACTTCCCTCTCGCAAAGCTGGTGACGTATATCAACCGCGCGGCAAAAATGCGACTAGAGCCGGTGCAGAAATTAACCACCTTGTGGTGAACGGAAAAACAGGCGGCAAACGGATCTGTGACATGCATTATGTGAGCACCCGCGGCGAAGCGCCCGCGCTTGGATTTTCCGACGCCATCCTGGCGGGCCTGGCGCGCGATGGCGGCCTCTACGTGCCGCGCGAATGGCCGCATTTCTCGCCATCCGAGATCCGAGCCATGCGCGGCCTCGCCTATCCCGACCTCGCCATACGCGTGCTGACGCCGTTCCTGGGCGGCGAGATCGCCGCGCCGGTCTTCGAGCGCCTGGTCCGCGAAGCCTATGCCACCTTCCGCCATGAGGCCGTCTGCCCGCTGGTGCAGACCGGCGCCAACACTTTTGTCCTCGAACTCTTTCATGGGCCGACACTGGCGTTCAAGGACGTGGCGATGCAGTTGCTTGCCCGGCTGATGGACCATGTGCTTGCCGAACGCGACCAGCACGCCACCATCGTCGGCGCCACGTCGGGCGATACCGGTGGCGCGGCCATAGACGCCTTCGCCGGGCGCAGCCGCACCGACATCTTCATCCTTTTTCCGCATGGCCGCGTCTCGCCGGTGCAGCAGCGGCAGATGACCACGTCGAAGGCTGAAAATGTGCATGCGCTGGCGATCGAGGGCAATTTCGACGACTGTCAGGGCTTGCTGAAGGACATGTTCAACGATCACGGCTTCCGCGACCAGGTGTCGCTGTCGGGGGTCAATTCGATCAACTGGGCACGCATCATGGCCCAGATCGTCTATTATTTCTCCTCGGCATTGTCGCTCGGCGCGCCGGACAGGCCGGTCTCCTTCACCGTGCCGACCGGGAATTTCGGCGATATCTTCGCCGGCTACGCCGCCAAGAAGATGGGCCTGCCGATCGACCGGCTGGTCATCGCCACCAACGACAACGACATATTGGCACGCACCTTCGCGACCGGCGAATACCGCACCAAAGGGGTGTTTGCGACCACCTCGCCGTCGATGGACATCCAGGTTTCGTCGAACTTCGAACGCCTGCTTTTCGAGACGTCAAACCGCGACGCCGCAACGGTGCGGCGCTACATGGCCGGCCTCAAACAATCGGGCGCCTTCACCATCGAAGCCGCGGAAATCGCCGGTATGCGAACCGAATTCGACGCCGGCCGCGCAGATATGGACGAGGTTGCCGCCACCATCCGCTCGACGCTGGCAAACAGCAACTACCTGCTCGATCCACATACGGCGGCAGCCATGCATGTGGCGGCGGCCAGGGCTGCGGGCGCCGTGCCGATGGTGGTGCTCGGCACCGCCCATCCGGCGAAATTCCCGGCCGCCGTCGAAGCCGCCAGCGGTGTCTCGCCCGCCCTGCCCGCATGGCTAGGGGGATTGATGACATTCGAGGAAAAATACACGGTACTTCCATCCGACCTCAAAATGGTGGAAGATTACGTCAGTCGCCGCGCGCGGGCGGCGCGTTAGGGAGTACGAGCCATATGGGTGTTGAGGTAAGCCGTCTGTCGAACGGCCTGACAGTCGCCACCGAAACCCTTCCAAGTATCGAATCGGTTGCCTTGGGTGCCTGGGTCAAGTCGGGTGCCCGCAATGAACGCGAAGACGAGCACGGCATGGCCCATCTGCTCGAGCACATGGCGTTCAAGGGGACGAAGCGGCGAAGCGCCTTCGAGATCGCCTCGGAAATCGAGGACGTCGGCGGCGAGATCAATGCGGCCACCAGCGTCGAGACCACGTCCTACTACGCCAGGGTGCTCTCCGACAATGTGCCGCTGGCCGTCGACATCCTGTCCGACATCCTGCAGGAGTCCGAATTCGACCCGCAGGAACTTGAGCGCGAACAGCATGTCATCCTGCAGGAGATCGGCGCCGCGCACGACACGCCCGACGACATCGTCTTCGACCGTTTCACCGAGACGGCCTTTCGCCACCAGACCATCGGCCGCTCGATCCTGGGTACGCCCGAAACGGTAAAATCCTTCACCTCCAAGCAGTTGCACGATTTCATAGAACGCCAGTATGGCGCCGAGCGGATGGTGATCGTGGCCGCAGGCGACATCAAGCACGACAAGTTCGTGCGCGAGGTCGAAAACCGGCTCGGCGGTTTCCGCAGCAAGGCCGACAGCACCATCCCGCAATACGCGCAATATGTCGGCGGCGACTTCCGCGAGAACCGCGACCTGATGGACGCGCAGATCGTGCTGGGCTTCGAGGGCCGCGCCTACCATGTGCGGGATTTCTACGCCTCGCAGGTGCTGTCGATGATCCTCGGCGGCGGCATGTCATCGCGCCTGTTCCAGGAGGTCCGCGAAAAACGCGGCCTCTGTTACTCGGTCTACGCCTTCCACTGGGGCTTTTCCGATACGGGCATATTCGGCGTTCACGCCGCGACGGGCCAAAGCGACATCGCCAAGCTGGTGCCTGTCATCATCGACGAGTTGCAGAAGGCCGGCGAGAGCATCCTGCAGGAAGAACTCGACCGTGCGCGCGCCCAATATCGGGCCGGCCTGATCATGTCCGCCGAAAGCCCGGCCAGCCGCGCCTCGCAGATCGCGCGGCAACTACTCCTTTTCGGCAGGCCGATCGCGAAGGAAGAGCTGATGGAGCGCCTGGCGGCGCTGACGATCGAGCGCCTTACCGACCTGTCGTCGCGGATGTTCTCGACCAAGCCGACGCTTACCGCTGTCGGGCCCGTGGGTACGCTGGCACCATATGAAGCGATCCTCGATTCGCTTCCGGGCACGCAGACCACGGCCCGCAGGCTCGCCGTCTAAGTCCCAAGCGCCGTGTTCGCGCTCCCTTTCTTTCGCCGTGACCTGCCGGCACTGAAGGGCAACCTCGTCACGCTGCGCGTGCCGTTCACCAACGACTACCGCGAGTGGTCGGCGGTGCGCGGCGAAAGCCGGGCGTTCCTGGAGCCATGGGAGCCGCGCTGGACCCCGGACGAACTCGACCGCACGGCATGGCGCCTGCGCATCAGCCGCTATCGCGAGGACTACGCACAGGGAACCGCGATCGCCTTCTTCATCTTCGAGAAGGCGAGCGGCAAGCTCGCGGGCGGCATTACGCTCGGCAACATACGCCACGGCGTCTCGCAAAGCGGCCATGTCGGCTACTGGATCGGCGAGCGCTTCGGCGGCCGCGGGCTGATGACAGACGCGGTCAAGGTGGTGGCCCGCTTCGCCTTCGATACGCTGAGGTTGCACCGGATCGAAGCCGCCTGTATTCCCGACAATATCAGGTCGATCCGCGTGCTTGAAAAAGCCGGATTCCGGCGCGAAGGACTTCTGCGATCCTATCTCAGGATCAACGGCATCTGGCAGGATCACTACCTCTACGCCCGGATCGCCGACGATCCGCCGGGCGCTGGAACGAAGGACTGATTTTTGACGAATTCCCTGCGAAACGGGCCGCTGTTCGCCTTTCTTCTGGCGACGATGCTGACGCTGTGCGCGGCTTCGTCGGCCTTTGCCGTAGAACCGATCAAGATCGCCCGCGACGATGTCGCGCTCGATCTTTCGCGCGCCGTCGAAATCTACCGCAACCAGGGTGAGAACTTCCAGGTGTCGACCGCGCCCGGGCCGGACGGCATCGTGCGGCGGATCGAGGTCGAAGCCAACGATGCCCGTTCGACCGGCGACTGGGCTGTCTTCGCGCTCGCCAACACCACCGACCAGCAACTCGACAGGCTGATCGTGGCGCCGCACTTCCGGCTGGTCAATTCCGGCATCTTCTGGCCGGATCTGGGTTCTACGCGCATCGCCGCCATCACGCCCAGCGAAGGCTTCGCGCTCGACCGCCAGACCAGCCCCGACGCCGACGTGTTCCGGGTGACGCTGAACCCCGGCACGGTGATCACCTTCATCGCCGAACTCGCCTCGCCGAAGCTGCCGCAGGTCTACCTCTGGGATCCGGAATCCTACAAGGATTCGGTCAATTCCTACACGCTGTTTCGCGGCATCGTCATCGGTATCGCCGGCCTTCTGGCGCTGTTCCTGACCATCCTGTTCGTGGTCAAGGGGACGTCGATGTTCCCGGCGACGGCGGCCCTCGCCTGGGCGGTGCTTGCCTATATCTGTGTCGATTTCGGCTTCCTCAACAAGGTCATCGAGATCTCGCCAGGCAACGAGCAGATGTGGCGGGCTGGCACCGAGGTGGCGCTGGCGGCGACTTTCGTGGTGTTCCTGTTTGCCTATCTCAACCTCAACCGGTGGCACGGCCATTTCAGCTATGGCGCGCTGGTCTGGATTCTGGGGCTGCTCTTGATCGCCGGTGTCGCAATCGTCGATCCGGCGGTCGCCGCCGGCATCGCCCGCATCTCGTTTGCCGCGACCGCACTGACCGGGCTCGGCTTGATCATCTTCCTCGGTATTCGTGGTTATGACCGAGCGATTATGCTGGTGCCCAGCTGGGTCATGGTGCTGTTGTGGTTATGCGGATCGTGGATGGCGATCACCGGCATGCTTGATAACGACATCGCCCAGCCGGCACTTGGCGGCGGCTTGATCCTGATCATCCTGCTGATCGGCTTCACCGTTATGCAGCACGCCTTTGCTGGCGGTGCGCTGCATCAGGGGCTGTTCTCCGACCTCGAGCGGCAGGCGCTGGCGGTCGCGGGATCGGGCGATACGGTGTGGGATTGGGACGTGCTGCGCGACCGCGTGGTGACCAAGCCCGACGTCAGCATCCAGCTCGGCCTTGCGCCCAACAGCCTGGGTGGTGCCGCCCGCAACTGGCTGCCGGTGTTGCATGCCGACGACCGCGACACATTCCGCACCACGCTCGACGTGGTGCTGGAACATCGCCGCGGCCGGGTGTCGCAGAATTTCCGCCTGCGTGGCGCCGATGGGCACTATCACTGGTTTGCCCTGCGCGCGCGACCCGTCATCGGATCGGACGGCGAGGTGATCCGCTGCGTCGGTACCATGGTCGACGTCACCGAACAGAAGAAATCCGAGGAACGGCTGCTGCACGACGCCGTGCACGACAATCTGACCGGCCTGCCAAACCGCGAATTGTTCATGAACCGGCTGGAGGCGATCATTTCGATCGCCCGCACCGAAGAGAAGGTGCGCCCGACCGTCTTCGTCATCGATATCGACCGCTTCAAGCAGGTCAATGACGGGCTCGGCATCTCGGCCGGCGACACCATCCTGCTCACCATAGCGCGCCGCCTGCACCGGCTGCTCAAGCCGAAGGATTCGCTGTCGCGCTTCGCCGGCGACCAGTTCGCCCTGATGCTTTTGTCCGAGCAGGACCCTGCCCGCATCGCCGGCGTGGCCGACGCCATCAAGCATGCGATCAACAATCCGATCACCTTTGCCAAGCGCGAAATCGTGCTGACCGCCTCGATCGGCCTGATCACCTGGACCTCGGCGCAAACCTCGGCCGAGGACATGGTCAAGGACGCCGAGCTCGCCATGCATCAGGCCAAGCGTTTCGGCGGCGACAGGATCGAGCCGTTCCGCCCGGCGTTCCGCACCGTCGGCACCGATCGCCTGCAGTTCGAATCCGATCTGCGGCGCGCCATCGAGCGGCGCGAATTCACGCTGGCCTACCAGCCGATCGTGCGGCTCGAGGATGGCAGCGTCGCCGGCTTCGAGGCCCTGCTGCGCTGGGACCATCCGCGCCGCGGCATGATCCCGCCGGCCGATTTCATCCCGGTCGCGGAAAGCTGCGGGCTGATCGTGCAACTTGGGCTGTTTGCCATGCAGCAGGCGGCCGAGGATCTGGCAGGATGGCAAAAGCAGATCGGCGACGCGCCGCTGTCGGTGTCGGTCAACCTGTCCAGCCGCCAGCTCATCCGCCGCGACCTGGTCAGCGACGTGCGTTCCGTGATCGCGCGCGCCAATTTGAAGCCGCGCTGCTTCCGGCTCGAACTGACCGAGTCGCTGGTCATGGACAATCCCGAGCAGACGGCCCATGTGCTGACCAAGCTCAAGCAGCTCGGCATCGGCCTGTCGCTGGACGATTTCGGCACCGGCTATTCATCGCTCGCCTATCTGACGCGGTTCCCGTTCGACACCATCAAGATCGACAAGAGCTTCGTCGACGACAGCACGCCAAAACGCGCGGTGTTGCTCAAATCCATGGTCAACATGGCGCATGAGCTCGGCCTTTCGGTGGTCGCCGAGGGCATATCGGACGAGCGCGATGCGTTGGAGCTGCGCCAGATGGGATGCGAATATGTCCAGAGCTTCATGTTCGGCGCGCCGATGCCAGGCGACCAGGTGCTGAAGACGCTGAAGGAGCAGTATCCGCTCACGCAGGCCTAATGCATGTCACCCGGAAGTGTCCTCGGTTCCGGAACAACGACATGCATCACTATTGTTGCGAGAGTCGCAGCGCATTGACCAATGCTGACAGCGCCGCTGGCTGAAGCTGACGACTGGGATAATACAGGAAAAAGCCTGCGATTGGCGGCGTCCATTCCTCCAGGACGCGGACAAGCCGTCGCTCCGCGATATACTCCGCGACTTGCTCTTCATAGGCGAGACCGAGACCAACGCCGGCGAGCGCCGCCTCAATCACCAGGTGAGTATCGTCGATTATGAGCGAGCCGCTGGCGTTGATCGTGACCGACTTTCTCGCACGCTCGAACTCCCACCGAGATGGACCACCTGGAAGACGCAGGGCTATGCATTGATGATCCTTGAGATCCCTCGGCTTTTGGGGGACTCTTCGTGATGAGAAATAACCAGGCGATCCCACCACAGCCAGCCGCAACTCCGGCGTGACGCGGACCGCGATCATGTCTTTCTGAATATACTCGCCGAGCTGGATACCGGCATCGAACTCGCCGGCAACGAGGTCTACAGGGCCTGTCGTGGTGACAACGTCGAGAACGATATCGGGGTAGGCCTGGGCGAATGCCGCGAGCCGTGGCAGCAGCACCATTACGGCGGCCGAGCGTGACATCACAATTCGAAGGCGCCCCGCAGGGCGCCGCCTGAGGCTTCGCGCTCCGTCAAGGGCAGCAGCGATTTGCTCAAGCGCCGGAGACAGGTCTTTCAAGAGAGCGGCCCCTGCGGCTGTTGGCGCGACGCTCTTCGTCGTTCGAGCCAAAAGCCGCAGCTCGAGCCGCTGCTCGAGCCCACGGATAGTGTGACTCAGCGCAGATTGAGACACGCCTAGTTTTGCCGCGGCTCGTGTAAAGCTTCGTTCCCGGGCGACCATCGCGAACGCGGCGAGTTCGTTCAGTTCGCTTCTCATCATTCATGAGTATCACTCATGAGGCCTTGCTGTGCAACAGGCCTATCCTCATAGGTGACTCTGTCCTAGCTTTGATCGGCAACGGCAGATTGAGGTACTCTATGATCGTAACATTCCGCAGCGGTAACGTCCTCGGCTGTACCGCCGGCGCCTGGCGGGTCTGGTCGCTCTCGGACGGCTATATTGAGATGCCGGCGGACCTTCTGCGCGATCCGCGCGACAAACCGGTGCCGCAAGTCGCGCAGGCAGGGGCGCTCCGCCTGTCCGTCAATTGCTTTGCCCTCGCAGGTCCAGGCGTTGACGGCATTCTGATCGACAGTGGAGGAGGAGGCTGGGCCTCAACAACAGGACGCCTCGAGCAGACACTAGCCGAAGCCAGCATCGATCCTGCCTTGATCACGGTCTTGGCGCTCACCCATGCCCACCAGGATCATGTGTACGGGCTTTTGACGCCGGACGACCGGGTGCTCTTTCCGAATTTGAAGGCGATCGTAATCGCCGAGGAGGCTGTCGAGAGCTTTCTCGCCGAAACAGACCTTGCGCGGTTCAGATCCATGTTGAAGCCCGTGCGGAATGGCGACCAGGTGGCCAAGCGACTGCGAGCAGTTGCCCTGCCGGGTCATGCTCCCGGTCACATCGGCTACGCATTCGACACGGACGAGGCCCGCTTCCTGTTCTTCGGGGACATCGTTCATGTGCCGGCATTGCAGTTTGGCAATCCCGCGTTGAGTTGGGGTTATGACGACGACCAAGCGATCGCACGCGCAACGCGCCAGAAGGTTTTCCGCGACGCGGCCGAGGCTGGAACATGGATCGCCGGAGCGCACCTTGGCTGGCCGGGCATCGGCCGCGTGATGCGTGAGGACGGAGCGTACGGCTATGAGCCGGCATAGCGGATAACAAGCCGGACACGCGGTTTCGCCTGTTTACGCAATTCCAAGCCTGAACAGCTCTCGCGCATCGCCATGGGATGAGATTGCGCTAACGGCGCAGCGTTCCGGCTGCGCCTTACCTGGCGAAGGGACCCTGGCCGGCAAAGACGAGGCTCAAGCGTGCCCGGCGGCCAGGCTGAGATGGGCGAGATCGATGCCGATGGAGGCGAGAATCCGGTCGTATTTGCGTTCGATGTCGGCATCGAACAGCAATTCCGGCGTCGCCGGGCAGGTCAACCAGCCGTTCTCAGCGATCTCGGTTTCCAACTGGCCGGCGCCCCAGCCGGAATAACCGAGCGCCATGAGCGCGCGGCGCGGCCCGCGCCCTGACGATATCGCCCGCAGTATGTCGACGGTGGCGGTCAGGCAGATGTCGTCGGAAACGGTGAGCGAGGAATCCACACGGTAGTCGCCCGAATGCAGGACGAAGCCCCGGCTGCGGTCGACAGGCCCGCCATTGCGCACGACGAAATCGCGCGCCTGTGCCGGCAGGCGGATCGCCTCCTGCTCGTTCATGATGCCAAGCTGTACCAGAAGGTCCGGGAACAGCATCTGCTGCGTCTGGTTGATGATCAGGCCCATCGCGCCTTCATCGCTATGGGCGCAGATGTAGATGACCGAGCGCGTGAAACGGTCGTCCTTCATACCAGGCATGGCAATCAGGAACTGATCGTCGAGAAAGCCGCGGCCGGCGGCTGTCTTTTTGTGGCGCAACAAATCCATGCCAGGGAAGGTAACGCGTTTCCCCGGCGCCGAAAAGATGCGCCATAGCGGATTCGACCAAAGCTCATATTGCGAGTCCGGCCTTGGCTTGCCCGCGAAGGTCACGCAAATATGATATCAGCACGGCCATGAAATCATTGCGCGGCCACGAAAGGACGATCAAATCACCGCCATGCAAAGCTTGAAAATCCTGTTGCTCGGCGCCGCCATTGGATTGGCGGCCGCCCTCCCCGCCAGCGCCTCCTCATCCGCCTGGTACAACAGCGAAGGCGGCAAGGTGCGGCTGGTGACATCCGGCAAGCCGGACGACGCTGGCCGCATACACGGTGTTCTCGATATCGCGCTCAAACCCGGCTGGAAGACTTATTGGCGCGACCCGGGCGATGCAGGTGTGCCGCCGCAGCTCGACGTCTCGGCCAGCACCAATATAACCGATGCGACACTGTCTTTTCCCGCGCCGCAGCGCCACGATGATGGCTATGGCAAATGGGCCGGTTACAATTATCCGGTTTCCTTGCCCGTGACGTTCACGCTGGCGACGCCGAACCAGCCGGCGGTCATCGATGCCGACGTCTTTCTCGGCATTTGTGAATCCATCTGCATCCCCGTGCAGACACGGCTGAGCGTCGACCCCGCTTCCGATCCCGATAATGCCGACGACGCGGCGTTGGTGAAGGCGAGTTTCACCGCACTGCCGGCGGCGGCAAAGCCTGACTTCGGCATCAAGGTGCTGCCCGGCGATCACGAGACGCTGGTTGTCGAGGCAAGTTTTCCTGGCGATCCGCAGGCAGCGGATTTCTTCGTTGCCGGCGAGCGCGACTATATGTTCGGCACACCTTCCCGCTCGGAAAAGGACGGCAAGCTGATCTTCACCGTGCCGATCCTCGATCGCCCTTCGACGACGCCGACCGACGGCGGGCTTCACTACACGTTGACGAGTTCGGCGGGCGCGGTCGAAGGGTTGCTGCCTTTCCCTTGATGGCGCCGCGATGGTTGCAGGAAGCCGCCGAGTTCGTTACGCAAGCACGCGTCTTTCCCCATCCCAAGCGAGGAATTCATGACCATCTCCGTTGGCGACAAGCTGCCCGAGGCGACCTTCAAGACCATGACCGCGGACGGCGCCAAGCCGATCACGTCGGCCGAGATTTTTCCGGGCAAGAAAGTGGTGCTGTTCGGCGTTCCCGGCGCCTTCACGCCGACCTGCAGCAACAACCACCTGCCCGGCTATCTCGAGAACCATGACGCGATCCTGGCGCGCGGCGTCGACACCATCGCCGTCGTTTCGGTCAATGACGTCCACGTCATGGGCGCCTGGGCGCGCTTCACCGGTGGCGAAGGCAAGATCCTGTTCCTCGCCGACGGCAATGGCGATTTCGCCAAGGCGGTCGGCCTCGACGCCGACTATTCCGGTGGCGGCATGGGCCTGCGCTCGAAGCGGTTTTCGATGATTATCGACGACGGCAAGGTTACCGCGCTCAATGTCGAGACCAAACCCGGCGTCGACGAGTCCGGCGCGGCTCATATTCTGGGCCAGCTTTGAACTTCGACGGCCAATCACGCGAGGCCGCAATGGCCGGCCTCGCGTGACAAGCAGCCGCGCTCCAGAATTGCCGGTTTTCGGGGGGATCCTACGATGTTTGACATCTTCTGGCGCGCTGTCGCGATCGGCGTCGGCGCGACCGTCCTGATGGATCTCTGGGCCTTCTTCCTGCACAAGGCGTTCGGCCAGCCACGCCCGAACTGGGGGCCGGTCGGGCGCTGGGTCTGGCACCTCCGCGACAAGGTGTTTCACGACGATATCGGCGATGCGGCGCCCTACGCGTATGAACAGGCGCTGGGCTGGGCCTTCCATTACTTCGTCGGCATCGCCTACGGCATAATCCTGGTGATGCTGGCGGGCGCGGGCTGGCTGGCCGCGCCGACCTTCCTGCCGGCCTTCATCGTCGGCATCGTTACCGTCGGCGCCGGCTGGTTCCTGCTGGCGCCAGGCATGGGCGCCGGCTGGGCGGCCTCGAAGCGGCCGAATCCGATGCGGGTCCGCGCCCTCAATCTGGTCTCGCACACGGTGTTCGCGCTCGGGCTCTACGGTACGGCGCTGCTGATCCGGTAGACAGCTAGAACAGACTGTTCAGATCCCGCCGCCCGTCGACCACACGGACGATTTCAACCCACTCCACTGGGCCATCGTCCGTGTTTGGAATCGTTTCGTAGAGCAGTACAAAAGGCGCCTCCACCAGCATTCGTGCGGAAGGCCTGATATCCGGTCGCCTGACACCCATGCGCGGCTGGTCTGCCAGCTGCATGGCCCGCGCTTCTAACTGATCGTAGTAACGATCGGCCGCCCGTATGTTTTCGCTGCCTACGTCACGTAGATGTCGATGAGGTCAGCCTTGGCCGCGGGTGACCAGACTAGCCTAACGGCCATTCCGCGAGGCTTCCGTCAGCTCTCGCCGAGCTTCCTTTCGCAACACGTCGAAATCCACAGACTCCGGTCTCCCGCTGGCCTTGCCTTCATCCCACAACCGTCTCAGCCGACGAACATCGTCATGCCGCAGTTCGCGCTTGGCCAGCCAATCCCGCATCGCTTCACGCACGATCTCGCTTGCAGTGGCATACTCGCCCGCCTCCACGGCCTCGCGCATCAGGGCTGCCTGTTGTGGGGTCACAGCCACGCTCATTTTTTCAACGTTCGCCACGCTGCGTCCTCTCTTGCATTGCTCGATAGTGGGAAATATTACTCCCATCCACATCCTCGAGCAACTGCGATGTCGCGAGAAGAGCCTGTCCTTGCGCTACGTGTACGGCTGCGGTACGCCGATCAGGACAGCCTGTCGATCGGTCGCCATCCATGAATAATTTGGCGCGTGTGGGTATCGAAGGCGAAATAGTTGCCGCCGCCCGCCAGCTGATCGGCTTCGCGGCTGATTTGCCTGCCGCTGAGCGACAGTAGCAGGAGCGTACCGACACCGCCATGTCCGACAAGGGCGATGTTGCTGCCGCCGGCACCGAGGACGGCCTCGACCTCGCTCACGATGCGCTGCTGTGCGTCGATGGCCCGCTCCCAGCCACGAATGCTTTCGTGCGGATTGGCGAAGAACCGGTCGGCGACCGCCTCGAACTCCGGAGGCGGCAGGAAACCCGTCGCCGACCGGTCGTTCTCATGCATCCGTTCCCTCACCTGCACCGCAAGGTCGAGGTGCCGCCCGAGCACCTCGGCGGTTTCAACGGCCTTGCGTTCGCCCGACGACACCACACGCCCGATCGATGCGATCCACGGCTGGTTCAGCATTGCATGCGCCCTGGCACGACCGATGTCGGATAGACCCCAATCCGGCACGGGCACGCTGGCGTCGATCTGAACCTGAGGATGGGTGATGTAATAGGCGATCGGCATAACAGAAATTCTCCTGTCGGCCGGGCGCAGCGAGTGCCAGAAGCTCAATAGCTCTGGGTCGAACGACGCGCCTTCGGGGCCAGCGGCTGCTTTGCCTGGACATCCGGCTTTGGCGCCGACACTACCGGCCTGAAAGGCCCTTTCTTGAACGGCGCCATGCCTTCCCTTGCCAGTTCGTCGGCGCGCTCGTTCTCGATGTGGCCGGCATGGCCCTTCACCCAGTTCCAGGTGACCTTGTGGCGCCGGTTGGCCTCGTCCAGCGCCTGCCAGAGTTCGCCGTTCTTGACCGGCTTCTTGTCGGCGGTCTTCCAGCCATTCTTCTTCCAGCCATGGATCCATTTGGAAATTCCGTCCATGACGTATTTGCTGTCGGTATGAAGCTCGACCGTGCAAGGCTCCTTCAACGCATTCAGCGCCGAAATGGCCGCCAGCAATTCCATGCGGTTGTTGGTGGTTTCGGCCTCGCCGCCGAAGAGTTCCTTGGTGGTGCCGTTGAAGCGCAGGATGGCGCCCCAGCCGCCGGGACCGGGATTGCCCGAACAGGCGCCATCGGTAAAGATTTCAACCTGCTTGCTCATGACACCCCGTTTTCGGCCAATCCATATTCCGAAGGAAATCTGATCGCCCGGTGGAACCGCATCCTTCGGATATATTCGGACGGGTCGCGTTTCATCACCAGTCCGCCATCGGGGACGGTCAGCCAGTCGTAAAGCCGGGTCAGCATGAAGCGTAGCGCCGAACCGCGCGCCAGCATCGGTAGCGCCGCTTTCTCGTCATCGCTCAGGGGGCGCACGCTTTGATAACCGGCAAGCAGTGCCTTGCCCTTGGTAAGGTTGAAGGAAAAATCCTTCTCGAAACACCAGGCGTTGAGACAGGTGGCGACATCATAGGCATAGAGATCGTCACAGGCGAAATAGAAATCGATCAGCCCCGAAAGCTTCTCGCCCAGGAAAAAGACATTGTCCGGGAACAGATCGGCATGAATGATTCCCTCGGGGAGGCCCTTGGGCCAGTTCCGCTCGAAATCGGCAAAGTCGGCATCGACCTCGGCCGCAAGGCCCGGCTCGACCTCGTCGGCGCGGCCGCGAGACGCATCCCAAAGCTTGCGCCAGCCGTCGAGGGCGAGCGCGTTCGGACGCGTCATCGGAAAGTCGGCGCCGGCCAAGTGCAGCGCCGCCAGCGCCTTGCCGACCTCGGCGCAATGCGTTGCGGCCGGTCGCCGCAGCGAAAGTCCTTCGAGGAAGGTGATGATCACGGCCGGCCGGCCAGCCAGCGTGCCGATGACGCTGCCGTCATGCGCGGTCACCGGCAGCGGGCAGGACACCCCCTTGCTGGCGAGATGGCCCATCAGCCCGAGGAAAAACGGCAAATCCGCCTTCTCGACCCGCTTTTCATAGAGCGTCAGGATGTAGGAGCCGCTCGAGGTGTGCAGCAGGAAGTTCGAATTCTCGGTGCCTTCGGCGATGCCCTTGTAGGATAGGAGATCGCCGACCGGGTAGTGCTTCAGGAAAGCGCCGAGTTCGCCCTCCGCAACGTCGGTATAGACCGCCATGGCCGTTCACGCGGTCCCATTGACGAAGGCCATGTCGGCCGGCGTCAGTTCGACATCGCGCAGTACCCGCATGACCGGAAAATCCTCTGTTTCGGTGGCCGTGACAGCCAGGTCGATGGTGACGTCGAAACGCTGGCGGAACGCGTCGATGATCTCGTCGACGATGATCTCCGGCGCCGATGCTCCCGCCGACAGGCCGAGCGTCGAAATGGTGCCGATATCATTCCACGGAATTTCAGCGGCGCGCTGCACGAGAAGCGACATCGAGGCACCTGCCCGTTCCGCAACTTCGACAAGGCGGCGCGAATTCGAGGAATTGGGGGCGCCGACGATCAGATAGAGATCAGCACCCGGGGCGGTGTCCTTGACCGCTTCCTGGCGGTTGGTGGTGGCGTAGCAGATCGATTCCGCCGCCGGCGCCTGCAGGTCCGGAAAGCGCTCCTGCAACGCGCGAATGATGCCGGCGGTATCCTCGACCGAGAGCGTGGTCTGGGTGACGAAACCAAGTGCTTTTGGATCGGCCGGTACAAGCCGGGCTGCGTCGGCTTCGGTCTCGATCAGCGTTACCGCGCCTTCCGGCAACTGCCCCATTGTGCCGATCACCTCGGGGTGCCCGGCATGACCGATCAACAGCACATGGCGGCCAAGCCGCTGGTGACGCATCGCCTGCTTGTGGACCTTGGAGACCAGCGGACAGGTTGCGTCGAGATAGAACAGGTTGCGCGCCTGCGCATCCGCCGGCACGGACTTGGGCACACCGTGCGCGGAGAAGACGACCGGCGACTGCCGATGTTCGGCCGGGATTTCGGAAAGTTCCTCTATGAAGACGGCCCCAAGGCTCTGCAGCCCCTCGACGACATAGCGGTTGTGGACGATTTCGTGGCGGACATAGACCGGGGCGCCATATTTTTTCAGCGCCAGCACGACGATCTGGATGGCACGGTCGACGCCCGCGCAAAAACCGCGCGGCTGGCAGAGCCGGATCGTCAGAGGAGGCTTGGCGATTGTGTGAAGCATCAAATCCTGCCCGTTGGTCAGCGCCGAAATGAGGTGCCTACCCCTGCCCTGTCAAGGGTATCGGTGGAAAGAGAGGCGTCGCTTGCGTTCATTCCTCTTTCGCGGGCCGGCGAAGCCGGAGGACAAGCACCGCGGCGAGTGCCGCGGCAAGCCCGTACCAGGTGACGGCATATTGCAGATGGCTGTTCGGCAGGTCGATGATGGTGACGCCCCCGACCGGGAGGCCGCCGGGATTTGGCGTCTTGTCGGCATCGATGAAGATCGGGACCAAGGTGAGCCCAGCCGGCAGGCCGGCGCTCGCAGCCATGACGTCGCGGTCCTTCCAGTAGAAGATGTTCTTCCCCGCATCATTGTCGGGAAGCATCATGGAGGGCTTTGCCGGCAGCGGGTTGCGGGCAAGGCCGGTGACAGTGACCCTGCCCGTTACCTGTCCCTTGGCGCGCTTCGCCGCATCCTTGAGGTCGTAGGGAACAAAGCCGCGGTTGATCAGGACGAAACGGCCGTCGTCTAGGGCCAGCGGCGTATAGACATTGAAGCCGGCATCCCCTTCCCAGGTCGCGTAGAAATGCCGCTCGCCGGAATGCAGGAAAGTGCCGGTGACCGTGACCGGCGTGTAGTCGACGTCGCCGGTCGAGGCGAATTCCTTCTCGACCTCGGAAAGCGGTCGTGGCGCCGAATGGGTGCGCTGGTCGATGGTCTGCAGCAGGCCTTCCTTCCAGTGCAGGCGCTGGACCTGCCAGGTGCCCAGCGCCAGCAGAATCAAGAACAGCACAAGGCCAAGGACGAACAACAGTGCCGATCGTGGCCGCGAATGGCCGCGGTCTTTCAGAGACGCTTCGCTCATTCGCCGCGATCCAGCCGACCCTCGGCTGCTTTGTTGCTGTATTGCAGGGTGAGCAGCACGCCCTTGATCAGCCGAAGCGCCGTGAGACACAGCACCAGGGCCAGTGGGATCCTTATCAGCAGATGCAGCCAGAGCGGCGGGCTCAGCGTCACTTCCACCCAGAGCGCCAGACCGACGATGATGAAGCCGATGATCAGGATGACGAACACGGCCGGTCCATCGCCGGCATCGGCGTAGGAATAGTCGAGGCCGCAATTGACGCAGCGCTTGCCGACGGTGAGAAAGCCGGAAAACAGCCGCCCCTCGCCGCAACGCGGGCAGCGGCCGTGCAGGCCGGCCGAAATCGGATCGATCGGAGGCCAGATCGCCTTGTCTTCACTCATGCGTAGTGCCGTAATTCATGGCTATTGCTCGATCTCGATCGGCGTCCCATCGGCCACGATCGCCCAGATTTGTCCATATCGGACTCCGTAGCCCCAATGCAGTCATCGGTCCAGTCGACCAATTGAAGCAGCCAGCCCCACTAGCTGAAGCCGCTTCGCCTCCTCGACGCGCAAGACCTTCTCGGGCAAGAGCCGGAATGCCAAGACGATAAAATGCGCAAATTGAAGTCAGCCGCATCTTTCATCGATTGGCGATCCTTGCGCCGAAAAGAAGAAAGGCGGCCCCGTCGCCGCGGCCGCCCTAACGAACTCGAAATCCAGAAGGCTGAATCAGTGGCCTTCGATCACCGCGCCGACCGATCCCCAGACGTAGATCGAGGCGAACAGGAACAGCCAGACCACGTCAACGAAGTGCCAATACCAGGCGGCCGCCTCGAAGCCGAAATGCTGCTTGGGGGTGAAGTCGCCCTTCATCGCCCGGATGAGGCAGACCAGCAGGAAGATGGTGCCGATGATGACATGGAAGCCATGGAAGCCTGTCGCCATGAAGAAGGTGGCGCCGTAGATGGAATCCTTGAAACCGAACGGCGCGTGCATGTACTCGTAAGCCTGCACCATGGTGAACAGCATGCCGAGCCCGACGGTCAGCACCAGGCCGTTGATCAGGCCCTTGCGGTCGCCATGGATGAGCGAGTGGTGCGCCCAGGTGACCGTGGTGCCCGACAGCAGCAGGATGATGGTGTTGTAGAGCGGCAAATGGAAAGGATCGAGAACCTCCATGCCCTTCGGCGGCCAGACACCACCGGTAAACGTGTGGCGCGCATAGTTCTGCACCTCACCGGCAAAAAGGCTGGCATCGAAATAGGCCCAGAACCAGGCAACGAAGAACATCACCTCCGAGGCGATGAACATGATCATGCCGTAGCGCAGGTGCAGCGACACGACGCGCGTATGGTGGCCTTCATGCGCTTCCTTGATGGTGTCCGACCACCAGGCGAACATGGTGTACAGCACGATCACAATGCCGATGAAGAACAGCCACGGATTGGCGATGTTGACGCCGAAGATCGGGAAGGAGCCGCCTTTCAGGTATTCCATGAGGCAGACACCGCCAAAAGCGGTGACAAGCGCCCCTACCGATCCCAGGAAGGGCCACGGGCTCGGGTCGACGAGATGGTAGTCATGGTGTGGTTTTGCGTGCGCGTCTGCCATATCAACCCCCGAGATTTCCTTCGGTATCTGAAACTGTCTTGCTATTGCCCTGGGCCGGCCCGGACGACGCCACCGGCTTGGTCTTCTCGACCGGGAACATCGTATAGGACAGGGTGATCGTCTTCACGTCCTTCAGTTCCGGCACATTCACGATGTCGGGGTCCACATAGAACAGGACCGGCATGTCCAGCGTCTCGCCCGGCTTCAGCGTCGTGTCGGTGAAGCAGAAGCATTCGACCTTGTTGAAGTACGGACCCGCCAGTTCCGGCTGCACGTTGAAGGTTGCGCGGCCGGTGACGGGGCGATCGAACTTGTTGGTCGCCTGATAATGCGCCTGCACGGTCTGCCCGATCTTCATGGTCATCGAGCGCTGGACCGGCTGGAACTCCCATGGCACGCCGGCGATGTTGGCATCGAAGCGGACGGTGATCTCGCGGTCGAGCACGCGGCCGGCATATTGCTTCTCGGCACGTTGCGTCGTGCCGCCATAGCCGGTCGCCTGGCAAAACATCTTGTAGAGCGGCACGGCTGCATAGGCCATGCCGATCATGCCGGTGAAGAAAGCAAGGCAGACAGCCGCGACAACGCGGTTGCCGGTCTTGCCTACCGTCTTCTTGGACGTCTCGGCGCTCATCACATCGAGCCCGACAAATTGTGGCCGAACTTCACGATTGTCGCGATGTAGAAGATCACGACCAGCACCGCCAGCGCCACGCCGATGGCGATGGAACGGCTGCGCTGGGCCTTCTTCTGGCGATCGGTCAAGGTGACCGTTTCGAGTTCTTTCTCGGCCATGGTCATGCCCCACCCATGGCAAGCGCGCGTTCGACGACACTGTCTGCCAGATAGGCGGCGAAGATTGCGAAGAGATAGAGCAGCGAATAGGCGAACAGGGCCTTGGCCGGCTTCATGACGCGGTCATCGTCGGCCATGCCAAGCACTTTCCAGGCATACCAGACGAAACCAGCCCCCAACAGCAAGGCGGCCACGCCGTAGAACGGCGTCGTATAGCCGAGCAGCCAGGGCAGCACGCCGACCGGGGCCAGCACCAGCGCGTAGGCGAAAATCTGACGGCGGGTCGATGCATGGCCGGCGACGTTGGGCATCATCGGGATGCCGGCGCGGCCATAGTCCTCGGACTTGAACAGCGCGAGCGCCCAGAAATGCGGCGGCGTCCACAGGAAAATGATCAGGAACAGGATGATGCTTTCGAGGCTGACCGACCCGGTCACCGCGGCCCAGCCGATAACCGGCGGGACGGCGCCCGCTGCACCGCCAATGACAATGTTCTGCGGTGTCGAGCGTTTCAGCCACATCGTGTAGACCACGGCATAGAAGAAGATGGTGAAGGCCAGCAGCGTCGCCGACAACCAGTTGACCAACACGCCGAGCGTCATCACCGACAGCACCGACAACACCAGGCCGAAGCTCAGCGCCTCGTGCGGCTGGATCCGGCCGGAAGGCACCGGGCGGCTAGCGGTCCTGGTCATCACCGCGTCGATGTCGGCGTCGTACCACATGTTGAGCGCGCCAGAGGCGCCGGCCCCAATCGCAATGGCAAGGATGGCGATCACCGCCAGCAGCGGATTGATGGTCATCGGGGCCGCGACCAGTCCGACAAAGGCGGTGAACACCACCAGCGACATGACGCGCGGCTTCAGCAGGGCGAAGAAATCGCCCGCCGTAGCTTCCGACATACGGAAGCCCGCTTCGTCAATGCTGGTTTTGTCGACTAGGGCCATGCGTACTCAAGTCCATCATTCCGTTGGCCAAAACCGCCGGCGGGCCGGCGGTTTTGTATTCGAGCGGGAGCCGCCTTACTTGATCTTCGGCAGCTGCTCCCACTGGTGGAACGGCGGCGGCGAAGGCAGCTGCCATTCGAGCGTGGTAGCACCCTCACCCCACGGGTTGGCCCCGGCGATCCGCTTCTTCTGGAAGGCTTCGAACACGCCATAGAGGAAGATCACCACACCGACGGCCGAAATATACGAACCGTAGGACGAAACCATGTTCCAGCCCGCAAACGCGTCAGGATAGTCGATGGTGCGGCGCGGCATACCGGCGAGGCCGAGGAAGTGCTGCGGGAAAAAGATCAGGTTCACGCCGACGAACATGACCCAAAAATGGGTGTTGGCGATGACGGGCGAGTACATGTAGCCGGTCATCTTCGGGAACCAGTAGTACCAGCCGGCGAAGATGGCGAACACCGCGCCCAGCGACAGTACGTAGTGGAAGTGGGCAATGACGAAATAGGTGTCATGCAGCGACCGGTCGAGGCCGGCATTGGCCAGCTGGACACCGGTGACGCCACCGATGGTGAACAGGAAGATGAAGCCCAGCGCCCACAGCATCGGCGGCTTGAACGAGATCGATCCGCCCCACATGGTTGCGATCCAGGAAAAGATCTTCACGCCTGTCGGCACCGCGATGACCATGGTGGCGAAGACGAAGTAGCGCTGCGTATCGAGCGACAGGCCCGTCGTATACATATGGTGCGCCCAGACGATGAAGCCGACCGCGCCGATCGCGACCATGGCGTAGGCCATGCCGAGGTAACCGAATACCGGCTTCCTCGAGAAGGTCGAAACGATATGGCTGATGATGCCGAAGCCCGGCAAGATCAGGATGTAGACTTCCGGGTGACCGAAGAACCAGAACAGGTGCTGGAACAGGATCGGGTCACCACCACCGTCAGGCGCGAAGAAGGTCGTGCCGAAGTTGCGGTCGGTGAGCAGCATGGTGATGCCGCCGGCCAGAACTGGGAGGGACAGCAGAAGCAGGAAGGCGGTGACCAGCACCGACCAGGCAAACAGCGGCATCTTGTGCAGGGTCATGCCTGGCGCGCGCATGTTGAAGATGGTGGTGATGAAGTTGATGGCACCGAGGATCGAGGAGGCGCCGGCGATGTGGATCGACAAGATCGCCAGATCCATGGCCGGTCCGGGCTGGCCCGAAGTTGACAGCGGCGGATAGAGCGTCCAGCCGCCGCCCACGCCAAAGGCGCCAGGCGCACTCGGCACGAACATCGAGGTGAGCAACAGGATGAACGCCGGCGGCAGCAGCCAGAATGAGATGTTGTTCATGCGCGGGAACGCCATGTCGGGAGCACCGATCATGATCGGCACCATCCAGTTGGCGAAACCGCCGATCAGGGCCGGCATGACCATGAAGAAAATCATGATCAGCGCGTGCGCGGTGGCAAACGCATTGTACATGCTCTTGCCGCCGTCGATCGCGGCGTCGCCGTTCATGCCATAGACCATCTGCGCAAGACCGCTGAAGATCTGGATGCCAGGCTCCTGCAGCTCCATGCGGATGGCGACCGAAAGCGCGCCGCCGATTATGCCGGCCATGATCGCGAAGATCAGGTAGAGCGTACCGATATCCTTGTGGTTGGTCGAATAAACCCAGCGCACCCAGCCATGATACGGCTTGTGGTCGTGCCCGTCGTGAGCTGCAGCGTCTGCCATGTTCCGCTCCGTTCCCTAAATCTTGCTAACCCGCGACATCAGTTGCCGGCGGCCGCTACCTTGTTCTGGCCATCGACCTCGGCCATGAGCGTCTTGTTGGCACCCGGCAGATCGGTCTTGGCCGCGGCCAGCCAGGTCTTGAACTGCGTGTCCGACACCACACGAACGGCGATCGGCATGAAGGCATGGTCCTTGCCGCAGAGCTGCGAGCACTGACCGTAATAGAGGCCTTCTTTCTCCGCCTTGAACCAGGTCTCGTTGGTGCGGCCGGGAACGGCGTCGATCTTGATGCCGAAAGACGGCACGGCAAAGGAATGGATCACGTCGGTCGCGGTGACAAGCACGCGGGTCATCGTGTTGACCGGCACGACCAGCTCGTTGTCGACGGCGAGCAGGCGCGGATAGACCGCGCGATCCTCCTTGCCGGCCTTGGCACGATCGCCATCCTGAAGGATGGCCGAATTGAAGGCGAGCGTGTTGTCGGTCTGGTATTCGTAATCCCAGTTCCACTGGTTGCCGGTTGCCTTGACGGTCAGCTTGGCCTCTTCCGGCGGCGTATATTGGGCAGTCAGGAGTTGGAACGAGGGGATGGCGAGGCAAAGCAGGATGACGACAGGGCCGATGGTCCAGATCACCTCGATCAGCGTGTTGTGGCTGGTCTTGGACGGGGTCGGATTGGCGCTCGCGCGGAATTTGACGATGCAGTAGATCAGCAGAAACAGCACAAGGACCGTGACCGGGATGATAAACCACATCGTGTAGTTTCCGAACCACTCGATCTGCCGCATCATGTCGGTCGCAGGCGCCTGGAAGCCGGTCTCCCACGGCCTGGGCTGGTCCGCATAAGCGGATCCGCAGGCGAGGAACGTGGCAGCAGCACCGGTGCTCGCTAGGAATTTTCTCATCGCCCTCTTCGTCTCCCAGTCTCTCACCGGCTGTGCCCGCGAGAATAACGAACAATGCCGGGACGGGAATCCCGGACAGTCTCAAGCTGGTTCAAACCATACTCTTTTTCCCTCCGCAAGAAAGGAGCGGTCGAAACCGTGCGGCATTTTTGCGCGCAAGCTGACGTGGCTCTTCCGGGGCAATGGCCGTAGTGGCGAATCGCGTATGTTCGGCGGGCCGCACGCCTTGTGCCGGCGACACCCGCAAAGCGTCGTAATTCAGGCGAATTTGGCAAGGAAAAGCGCCGCATTGCCTTTTTAGGGACAGTTCGGCCACGGTCTCGTCCTTTACTTGGCATTGGCGCGGCTTAAAGTGCCGTGATTCGCAATGGAGCCGTCATGAACTCTTGGCTTTCGAGACTGAGGCATACGCGACTGGGCCTTTCGAGAACCTTGGCAAACGCCCTGTTTCTCGCGGTCCTGTGCGCGGCCGGTCTGTCCATCGCCGGCAACGCCAATGCTGCCCAGCCAAGCGGCACGGTGCGCTCGACCCATGGCGCATGGTCGATCATCTGCGACACGCCGGCCGGCGCCACCTCGGAACAATGCGTGATGATGCAGAACGTCGTCGCCGAGGATCGTCCGGAGATGGGGCTTTCGGTCGTCGTGCTGCGCACCGCCGACAACAAGGCCGAGATCCTGCGCGTGCTGGCGCCGCTCGGCGTGCTGTTGCCGAACGGCCTCGGGCTCAACGTCGACGGCAAGGACATTGGCCGCGCCTATTTCGTGCGCTGCTTCCAGGACGGCTGTTATGCCGAGGTCATTCTCGAAAAGCCGCTGCTCGACACGCTGAAGACCGGTACGTCGGCAACATTCATCGTTTTCCAGACTCCGGAAGAGGGTATCGGCATTCCCGTCGACCTCAAGGGTTTCGCCGAAGGCTTCGCCGCTCTGCCCTGATCGCGGCTTCGCGCTGTACCAGGCCTGGACGCGGCTTTTGCCGACCCCAGACGCATGCCCTGCGTTCAGCGAACGAAATCATTCGTCGGCGCCGATTCCTCATTGCCGATTGTGTGGGCGCGGCTTCACGCCTACATCGGGGGAAAGCAAACATCCCACGGACGGACGCGCCATGAACAGCCTGATCGGCCAATTCGACATTTCAGACGACCGCATCAAGCAGATCGTCGCAGACACCATCAAGGGCGCCGACGACGGCGAGCTTTTCCTCGAATACAGCGAGAGCGAAGCGCTGATGTTCGACAATGGCAAGCTGAAGACCGCCAATTTCAACACCGACCAGGGCTTTGGCCTGCGGGCCGTCGCCGGCGAGGCCAGCGGCTACGCTCATTCCAGCGACCTGTCCGAGGCATCGCTGCTGCGCGCGGCCGAAGCCGTCTCGACCGTCAAGGGTGGCTATTCCGGCACGCTTGCCGCAGCCCCCGCCCGTACCAACCGCCATCTCTACGGCGACGAGAACCCGATCCCCTCGCCTTCCTTCGAGGCCAAGGCGAAGCTGCTGCAAGAAATCGATGCCTGGCTGCGCGCCGAGGATCCACGCGTGCGCCAGGTGACGGCCTCGATCGCCGCGTCCTGGCAGCATGTCGAGATCGTTCGTGCCGACGGCCAGATAGTGCGCGATATCAGGCCGATGGTCCGCGTCAACGTCTCGGTCGTCGTCGGCGACGGCGACCGCCAGGAAAGCGGCTCCTATGGCATGGGCGGGCGCAAGGCATTCGGCGAATTCCTGATCGAGGATAGTTGGAAGCACGCCGCCAGGGAGGCGCTCCGGCAAGCGGTGGTCAACCTGGAGGCAATCCCGGCCCCGGCAGGCACTTTCGACATCGTGCTATCCAATGGCTGGCCGGGCGTGATGCTGCACGAAGCCGTCGGCCATGGTCTTGAAGGCGATTTCAACCGCAAGAAAACGTCGGCGTTCGCCGGCCTGATGGGGCAGCAGGTGGCCGCCAAGGGGGTGACGGTCGTCGACGACGGCACCATCCCAGAGCGGCGCGGCTCACTCACCGTCGACGACGAAGGCACGCCTTCGGCCCGCAACGTCTTGATCGAGGACGGCAAACTGGTCGGCTACATGCAGGACCGGCAGAATGCCCGGCTGATGGGCATGAAAGCCACCGGCAATGGCCGGCGAGAAGGCTATGCGCACCAGCCGATGCCGCGCATGACCAACACTTACATGACCTCAGGCGACATGGAGCCGGACGAAATCATCGCCTCCGTCAAGAACGGCATCTACGCCGTATCCTTCGGCGGTGGCCAGGTCGACATCACGTCGGGCAAATTCGTGTTCGGCTGCACCGAGGCCTACATGATCGAGAACGGCAAGGTGACGCAGCCGATCAAAGGCGCGATGCTGATCGGCAACGGGCCTGATGCCATGCACCGCGTCTCGATGGTCGGCAACGACATGAAGCTCGACAACGGCATCGGCATGTGCGGCAAGGCCGGCCAGGGCGTACCCGTCGGCGTTGGCCAGCCGCATCTCAGGATGAACCAGATGACGGTCGGCGGCACGCGGGTTTGAAACTCGGTGCCGTTCCGGTGTCATCACCCGCCGTGACGTTTCCGGATGCAGGCGCCCTCCACCATGCCCATTGTCATCCTGACAGGGGCCGGCCTGACAGGGGCCGTCTTTTCGGCGGCCGGGACCTTGAAGTGGACACAATCCACATTAACAAATTATTAGGTCTTTGACTGCCTGGGCTGCCTCTCACGCACGAACGCAGCACCAGTTCCTCGGTGCGGTGGTGGTTTTGGCAATGCGGCACTCCCCCCTCCTGGCTCTCCTGCTTGGCTTTGTTTCGTTGATTGGTGCGGCATCGCTGCTAGCCAGTCCGGCGTCGGCCCAGTCGACTTTGTTCAAGTCGCGATCGACCCAATCTTCCATGGATGGATCACGCTCTGCCTCCGTGGGTGGAAGCACCAGCGTCCCCTACGGTTGGATCGATTTCTGTCATCGCCGCCCAAAAGAGTGCAAGGTGCCGGCTCTGCCGGCCGCGAATGTCAAGCTGACAGCGCGGACCTTCCGCATCCTCAAGCGGATAAATCAGAAGGCGAACAGCGCCATCAAACCCGTCAGCAATTTCGATCACTGGGGCACGATGGCGGACCATTGGGATTATCCGGTTGACGGCAAAGGCGATTGCAAGATCTACGCACTCTACAAACGCAAGCTCCTTCAAGAGGCTGGATTTCCCCGGCAAGCGCTGTTGATGACGGTCGTGCGCGATCTCAACAATGAGGGCCACACCATCCTGACGGTGAAAACCGATAAAGGCGATCTTGTCCTCGACAATATGGTCGACCAAATCAGGCCCTGGAATGCAACCGGCTACTACTTCCTGAAACGTCAATCGCAGCAGAATCCGAATGTCTGGCAGTCGGTCAACCAGCGAGGCGGCACGCCGAAAACCTTCGCGAATGCTGCAAAGCTCGTAGATTGAGCCTGCCTGGACCGTACGGTTCAGGCATTACAGGCGTTCGGCGGCTTTTTTAGAGCGGTTCGGTGTTTGATAGAATCGCTGAACCGCTCTCTCTTCATTTCGACGCAATTCCGGACGGAAAACCGCTACCCATTCTTCCTGGAGTCGCTTTAACCGGAGGATCCCGCAGCAGCGCTTGGGAAGCGCGGTTTTCTGTGGCTCAGTAGTCTGAACGAAACGTGCTCAGCCGCGCCTCTTCCTGGGTTTTTCCAGCAAGGCGACCGCCTCGACATGTGGCGACCACAGGAACTGATCGATTGGCGTCACGCTGGTCAAGGTATAGCCGCCGTCGATGAGAATGCGCAGGTCGCGGGCCAGCGTCACCGGGTTGCAGGACACCGCGGCAACGTATGGAACGTCCGAGCGGGCGATCTGCGTCGACTGGTCTTCGGCGCCGGCGCGCGGCGGATCGAAGACAAGGCCGTCGAAGGCGTTCAACTCCTTGAAGGTCAGTGGCCGGCGAAACAGGTCGCGTCGTTCGCCCGTCACCCGCTTGAGGCCGGTCGCGAAACGTGATCCCCGGTCGAGCGCCGAAAGCGCGGCCGCGTCGCCTTCGGCCGCATGGACTTCCGATTTCGTCGCCAGCCGCAAGGCAAAGCTGCCGCAACCGGCAAAGAGATCGGCAATTTTTTTTGCACGCTTCAGATGTCCGCCGACGATCTCGGCCATGGTCCGTTCGGCGGCCTCCGTCGCCTGCAGAAAGGCGCCGGGCGGCACGGCGACCGCAACACTGCCGAACATGACCACGGGCTTCCTTGGTTCGATGACGATCTCGTCATCGATGGACAGCCTGGCAAAGCCTTGCGCAATGACAAAATTGGAGGCGATACGGCGCTGGTGTTCGCCGAGCTTGCCTGACTCGTGCACCGCGATGTCGAGGCCGGAACCCGTAACGGTGACCGCCATCCGGAACGATTTGGTGGTGGCGCATATCAATTCGGCCAGCGCCCTCAGCTGGCCGAGTGCCGCGACGATCTCGGGCAGTGAGATCGGGCATTCGGATATGGAGATGATCTCGGGCGACAGATGGCGATTGAAGCCGAGCAGCATGCCTGCGTCCGTGCGCCGGGCGGCAAGCACGACGCGGCGGCGCGACTGCGGCGCGCAGGCGACCAGTTCGCCAATCTCGCACTCGATGCCCTTGCCCTTCAATGCGTGCACCACCTTTTCGCGTTTCCATCGGCGATAGGCTTCGGTCTCGAAATGCTGGAGGGCACAGCCGCCGCATTCGGTGAAATGGCGGCAGGCTGGTTCGACGCGCAGCGGAGAGGCTTCCAGCACCGCCATCAGCGTGGCGCGATCCCGCTCGCGCGCGGCGGTGACGATCTCGCCCGGCAGCGTGAAGGGAATGAACAGATCGCCGCTCTCGGTCTCGGCGATGCCGTCGCCCTGCGATCCGAGCTTTCGTATTGTGAAGCGTACGCTCATCGGTCCTTGATCCCACCGAGCAGGAATTCGCGATTGCCGTCGCCACCTTCGATCGGCGACAGATGCAGGCCAAGCGAGCGCCAGCCGGGAACGGCATCCAGCCAATCCTGCAGCAGGCCCGCGACACGGGCGGCATCGAAGGGATCCTTCAACAAACCGCCCTTGCCGATCGCCTCGCGACCGGCCTCGAATTGCGGCTTGACCAGAAAGATCGCACCGGCGCCGGGCTTGGCAATGGCGAGTGCCGGCGGCAGCGCCAGTTTCAGCGAGATGAAACTGACGTCGGAAACGATGAAATCCGGATTGCGGCCGGCAAGATCGGCAACGGTGAGATCGCGCGCGTTCAGGCCCTCGATCACGGTCACGCGCGGATCACCACCGACATCAGGATGCATCTGGCCATGCCCGACATCGATTGCCGTGACATGGGACGCGCCGCGTTCGAGCAGCACCTGGGTGAAACCGCCGGTCGAGGCGCCGATGTCGAGGGCCTCGCGACCGGCCGGGTCGAGGCTAAAATGGTCGAGCCCGGCGATCAGCTTGAGCGCGGCGCGCGAGACATAGGCTTGCGCCGGATCGTCGATGGCGACAACGCATTGCGGCGAAACGTTCTGGCCGGGCTTGCGGGCTATGGCGCCGTCGACCGTCACCGTGCCGCGCTCCACCGCGTCGCGGGCGCGCGAGCGGCTGGCAAACAGCCCGCGCTGGACGAGCAGGTCGTCGAGCCGCTGGCGTGTGCTGGCTGGCAGAGGCGAGTTCATCGGCCTTCTCTGACGAAAGCCCGCGGTGAAGGCAAGGACATTAGATGGACCAAAGTGATCCTACGAGAGCGGCTGGTGCATCGAACCAGGCCGCGGCTTGCGCCCATCATGCCGGGTCCGGCAGAATATTGGCCACGAAGAGCCCTCTGTTTGTCGCAACTCGAAGGAGAACGAATGCTGACGGGAACCTGCCACTGTGGCGCCGCCCACTGGACGCTGGAGGGCGACCCCGGCCCGGTGACGGCCTGCAACTGCACGCTTTGCCGCCGCTATGGCGCGCTCTGGGCCTATGATTATGTCGACGAACGCATTCGCGTTTCGGGGCCGATGGGCAGCTATACGCGCGCTGGAAAGGAAGAGCCGTCGCTTGAGATCCTGTTTTGCCCGCGCTGCGCCTGCGTGCTCGGCTGGCGCGGACTGCGCGCCAGCGCCTCGGGTCGAAGACGCATGGCCGTCAATGTCCGGTTGGCGCCCCCCGAGGCCGTCGCCGATCTGCCGATCGACCATTTCGATGGCCTCGACACGTACGACGATCTGCCGCGCGACGGCCGCTGCGTACGCCACATGTGGTTTTAGAAGATGGTTCGCGGAGCCTGGCGCTCGATGGCTGGAGACAGACCGTCGTCTCGAGCCCCTGAAGCCTGCTCACGCGCATGCCCGGTCGCAACAGGTGATACAGGCGAAGGATCCGGCGGCACCACAAGCTGCGGAATTTGCTTGTAGGAAAAGCCGCCGCGGATATCGCCCATCTTGCCGGCGACAATGCCTATCGCCGCCTTTTCGAGATTGCGGTCGTAGGGCGTTTCGGCGGCAGCCGGTACGACCATAACCGCCAACAAGGCCACGCCGCATAGAAGCGTCTTCATTCTCGTTGTCTCCCTGCCTGGCCGTGATCTAGCAGGGCGGCGTTGAAAAACGGCCAAGGGACAGGGTAAGCAAAACGCCAAACAGCAACGTTAACAATATGTTACGAAATCGAGCCGGCAAACTGATTCAAACCGTTGAGGTTTTGATTCAGGCGCGCTGGGCGCGGACCGTATGGCCGAGCGCGGTGAATACGGTGCGCACGATTCCGGCGACGTCGAGACCAGCATCGGCATACATCTTCTCTGGCTTGGCGTGGTCGGTGAAGGCATCCGGCAGCACCAGCGGGCGTACCTTCAGGCCGCTTTCGAGCAGTCCTTCATGGGCGAGGAATTGCAGCACATGGCTGGCGAAGCCGCCAATGGCGCCCTCCTCCACCGTCACCAGAACCTCATGCGAGCGGGCCAGCCGCCGGATCAGATCCTGGTCGAGCGGCTTGGCGAAACGGGCATCGGCGACCGTGGTGGAAAGCCCGGCCGCGCCGAGTTCCTCGGCTGCGATGAGGCAATCCTGCAGCCTTGTGCCGAAGGACAGGAGGGCAACCTTGCTGCCTTCCCGGACGATGCGGCCTTTGCCGATCTCCAGAACAGAGCCTCGCTCGGGCATGTCGACGCCGACGCCGTTGCCGCGCGGATAGCGGAAGGCGATCGGCCCGTCGTCGTAGCTGGCGGCGGTGCGCACCATGTGACGCAATTCCGCCTCGTCGGCCGCGGCCATTACGACAAAGCCCGGCAGGCTTGCCAGGAAGGTGGTGTCGAACGCGCCGCAATGGGTGGCACCGTCGGCGCCCACAAAGCCGGCGCGATCGATGGGGAAACGCACCGGCAGTTTCTGGATCGCGACGTCATGGACGACCTGATCGTAGGCGCGCTGCAGGAAGGTCGAATAGATCGCGGCGAAGGGCTTGTAGCCTTCCGTCGCCAGGCCGGCGGCGAAGGTCACCGCATGCTGCTCGGCAATGCCGACGTCGAAAGTCCTTGACGGAAACACCTCGCCGAACAGGTCGAGGCCGGTGCCGCCCGGCATGGCGGCGGTGACGGCGACGATGCGGTCGTCCTCGCGGCCCTCCTGGATCAGGCTTTCGGCAAACACCTTGGTGTAGGCCGGTGCATTGGCCGGCGCCTTGGCCTGTGCGCCGGTGATGACGTCGAATTTGTTGACGCCATGATACTTGTCGGCGGCCGCTTCCGCCGGCGCGTAGCCCTTGCCCTTCTGGGTGACGACATGGATCAGCACCGGACCCTTGCCGTTGTCACGGACGTTTTTCAGGACCGGGATGAGATGCTCCAGATTGTGACCGTCAATCGGGCCGATGTGATAGAAGCCGAGTTCCTCGAACAAGGTGCCGCCGGTGACGTAACCGCGCGCATGCTCGACCGCGCGGGTGATGGCTCGATCGGCTCGCTTGCCGAGATAGGAGGTCAGCTTCTTGCCGAAGTCGCGCAGGCCGACATAGGCCTTGCCGGAAGCCAGACGCGCCAGATAGGCGCTCATGGCGCCGGTTGGCGGGGCGATCGACATGTCATTGTCGTTGAGGATGACGATGAGGCGCGCATCGAGCGCGCCGGCATTGTTCATCGCCTCATAAGCCATGCCGGCCGACATGGCGCCGTCGCCGATGACGGAGATGACATTGTTGCGCCCGCCTGAGAGGTCGCGGGCGGCGGCCATGCCGAGGCCGGCCGATATCGATGTCGAGGAGTGGGCGGCGCCGAACGGGTCGTATTCGCTCTCGGCTCGGCGGGTGAAGCCCGACAACCCGCCTTCCTGGCGCAAGGTGCGGATGCGGTCGCGACGGCCGGTCAGTATCTTGTGCGGATAGGCCTGGTGGCCGACATCCCAGATCAGCCGGTCATCGGGTGTGTTGAAGACATAATGCAGCGCCACCGTCAGTTCGACCACGCCAAGGCCGGCACCGAGATGGCCGCCGGTGCGCGACACCGCGTCGATCAGTTCGAGGCGAAGCTCTGATGCCAGTTGCGGCAAGTCGCTCTCGGCCAGCGTGCGCAGGTCGGCCGGGACGCGAACCCTATCGAGAAGCGGCGTATGCGGCGTTGCGTTCACGTTGGGCCCAGACTTTCTGTTCATCGGCGGGATAGGCCGCCGGCCGGCGAAAGTAAATGCGTGTCGCTGACGCGGACGGTCAGCGCCTCACCGATCTTCTCAGCCTTCCGGCAGCGGTATGAATTCTTTCTCATCGCCAGGAACGATATCGAAGCGGCCAGTCTTCCATTCCTGCTTGGCCTGCTCGATGCGCTCCTTGGACGAGGAAACGAAATTCCACCAGATGTAGCGCTTCGAACCAAGCGAGGCGCCGCCGAACAGCATGAAATGCGCACCGGTCGATGACGATATGACGATCTCGTCGCCGGGCCGGAATACCAGCAGCCGTTCCGCTGGGAACGCATCACCCGAAATCGAGACCTCGCCCTCCAGCGTGTAGATGGCGCGCTCCTCGGCATCGGCCGGGATTTTGACGCTGGCGCCGGGCGCCAGCCGCAAATCTGCATAGAGTGTCTCGGAATCGGCCCGCACCGGAGACCGCAAACCCTGGAAATCGCCGATGACGACCCGGCCGCTGACGCCTTCGGCGTCGATTTCAGGAAGCCGCAGCGCCGCGGTGTTCTCGAACACCGGTGCCACCTCTTCCTTGCCGTCCGGCAGAGCCAACCAGGTCTGCAGGCCGGAGATCGACATCGGCGCGCCGCGCAATTCCTGCGGCGTGCGCTCGGAGTGGACGATGCCGCGACCGGCCGTCATCAGGTTCACGTCGCCGGGTTGGATGACCATCTCGGTGCCGAGCGAATCGCGGTGCCTGATCTTGCCGTCGAACAGATAGGTCACGGTCGACAGGCCGATATGCGGGTGGGGACGGACATCGAGCGCCTGGCCGGCGCGCATGATCGCGGGACCCATTCGATCGAAGAAGATGAACGGCCCGACCAGGCGCCGCTTGGCGGTCGGCAAGGCGCGACGCACCTCGAAACCGCCAATGTCCTTGGCGTTAGGGATAACCATCAGCTCGATCTGGTCGCTGGCGAAGGCATCGCCGGCCTCAGGGTCTTTGCCGGGGAAGAAGCTCATGAACTCTCCTCGTCAGCGGTCAGTGGCGCTTGGGCATATCAGGCGAACCGGATCGCCGCTTTTGCTTTTAATTTGGCTGCCACCTCTTCGCGATTGCGCGGATGCTGGTGGGTTTCGAGGGAATCGAGCAATTCGCGTGCGGATGCCGCGATGGCTTCGACGGCATGATCGAACGCATGCTGGTTCTTGGCAGAAGGCCGCGTCGTGCCGCTCAGCTTGCGGACAAACTGCAGTGCCGCGTCGCGGACTTCGTCGTTGGTTGCCGGCGGATCAAAATTGAACAGGGTCTTGATGTTTCTGCACATCGCTTCCGTATCTCCTCTTGTCCGTTTCAATCGGGACGAACTGTATCCTCAATGATGATCGTGTCCAAAAACCGGTAGGCTGCTCCGGACCTCAGTCCGCGTCGAGCGGCTCGGTTCCAACCGGCTTGCCGTCGCGCGACAGCCTGATCTTCTCGACCTTGTCCTCGGCGGCCTTCAGCAGCCGGTCGCAATGGACCTTCAGCGCCTCGCCGCGCTCGTAAATCCGGATCGACTGGTCGAGCGGCACGTCGCCACGCTCTAGATCGTCGACGATCTTCTCCAGTGCGTCGAGTGCCTGTTCGAAGCTCATCGCCTTGACGTCTTCGTTGATCTCACCGGTCATCATTCATCCTTTCATCAGTCGCCCGACATGGGCGGCGACCGAAAATGCCAATCCCTGCAGATCGTAGCCGCCCTCGAGCAGGCTGACGAGCCGGTTGCCGCCGTGGCGTGCGGCGCGCTGCATCAGCTGGCCGGTCGCCCAGTCGAAATCGTCCTCGGTCAGATTGATTTCCGCCAGCGGGTCGCGATGGTGCGCATCGAAGCCGGCCGAAATGATAATCAGATCCGGCGCGAAATTGTCGAGTGCCGGCAGCACGCGCGACAGGAACGCATCGCGAAACACCTCGCTGCCCGTCCGAGGCGCCAGCGGCGCATTGACGATGTTGCCGGCGCCGGTCTCACTCTTCGCGCCCGTGCCGGGATAAAGCGGCATCTGGTGCGTCGAGCAATAGAGCACCGAGGGATCGTCCCAAAAAATATCCTGCGTGCCGTTGCCGTGGTGCACGTCCCAGTCGACGACCGCGACACGCTCGGCGCCGTGCTTCTTCTGCGCATGGCGCGCTGCGATTGCCGCCGTGTTGAAGAAGCAGAAGCCCATGGCCGTGGTCTTTTCGGCATGGTGGCCGGGCGGACGGGCGGCGACGAAAACGTTGTCGGCACGGCCCGCAAAGACGTCGTCGACGGCAGCATTGGCGGCACCGATCGCCGTAATCACCGCTTGCCAGCTTTTCGGGCTGGCGGTGGTGTCGGCGTCGATGCGGGCAATGCCTTCGTCGGGGATGGCGGCGCGGACACGCGCGACGAAATCGGCGGGATGCGCGTAGAGGATGGTCGCCTCGTCGCCGTGCGGTGCCTCGACGCGGTCAAGCGTGGCAAAAGCTTCGTCGTCGAGCACGCGCTCGATGGCGCGCAGGCGGTCGGGCCGCTCGGGGTGACCGGGCGGCGTGATGTGTTCGAGAAAGATCGGGTGCGTGTAGAGACGGGTGGCCATGCCCCCTATCTAGTGCCCCGGCGTCGTGATGGCCATGCGTTGCGGCTTGATCGCTGGGGAAAATCGAACCTGCGTCCATTCATGTCGCTGCGGGCATTGGCGGCGCCGGCCCTTCGGCGTAAGGTCGCAACCACTGCCTGGTGCCCGCCGGGCTGTTTGTTTTAGCCGCATTTTGCGACGCCAAGTGATTCCACTTGGCTGCAAATGCCCTGGCGGGAGAATCGGGAACACGGTTGAACTCCGTGGCGTGCCCAACGCTGTGAGGGGGACCGCGCCGGTAAATGCCACTGTCGATGACGGGAAGGCACCGGACGCGGGTTGATCCCGAGCCAGAAGACCGGCCTGGCAGGCATCGTCATCCGCATGGTCAGGCGGATGACATCGATTGCAATCGCAAGGGGACAAGCGATGCCGGAAGCTATGACCACTCCAATGGGCGATGGATTTGACCAGATTGCGCGCGACGCTGTTTACCGCGCCATCTTCACGCGGCGCGACGTCCGCAGCCATTTTACATCGGAGGCCATCGACGACGAGGTGCTGGCGCGGCTGCTGCTTGCCGCCCACCACGCGCCGTCGGTCGGCTTCATGCAACCTTGGAATTTCATCGTCATTCGCGATGCCGCGCGGCGGGCGGAAGTGCGCGACCTGTTCCTGGCCGCGCGAGAACGGGAACTGCCTGAAATCGAGGCAGAACGGCAGGCGCTCTACCGCAAGCTCAAGCTCGAAGGCATTTGCGAAAGCGCTCTCAACATCTGCATCACCTGCGACCGCGAACGCTCGAAAGGCTCGCCGCTGGGGCGCTGGCACAATCCGGAGATGGATCTCTACAGCACGGTCTGCGCGGTGCAGAATTTCTGGCTGGCGGCACGCGCCGAAGGCGTTGGCGTCGGCTGGGTCAGCATCATCGAGGCGCAAGCGCTGAAAAGCTTGCTGGCCATTCCCGACCAGGTGACACCGATCGCCTATCTCTGCGTCGGCCGTGTTTCCGAGTTCGCACCGAAGCCGGAGCTCGAAACACACGGCTGGGGCCGGCGGCTGCCGTTGCCCGAGCTTATCATGAGCGAGACTTTTCGCGGGCAAGGCGAAGCGCCGCTCAAATCAGCAGTGGCGCGCCTCGGCACCGTCGCCGGTGCGCCGGCGAGGCCGGTTGATCAGCTCGTCGCGCCGGCAGTGCCCCAGCGCGAACCGCCGAAAGTGGAGAGCGCCTTGTCCTTGAGTTCCCTGAACTTCGACGAGGCTTCGGCCAGCCTGGCGTCCCAGGCGGCATCGGGCACCTGACCCTCGATGGTCTTGAAATAGACCTGCATCAGGCAGGCAATGGCGAACGGCTCAATGAAGGCCGCCTTGAAAGCCCAGGCAAAGACGATTGCCAGCACGAAAGCCCAGCCGGCGAGCTGCCCGGGCATGACGTAAAGAATAGCGGCTGCCGGAGCCAGCATCAGCAGGAAAATCACGAACGACACGCCCCACATGATGACCCCTAGCCAGACGGCATTCTTGACCATGGTCTTGCCGTTCTGGGCGTAGAGCACAACGCCTTGGCGCGCGGTTTCGAACGGCGAGGACGAACTGATGCGGATGTTGTAGCCGAGAATGATCTCGTCGACATAGGTCAGCGACAGGCGAATCACCGTGTTGAGGAACGAAACCAGGCCGCTCAGGCCAGGAATGGGCAGGAAGGCCGCGATGCCGCCGAGCAGGCCGGTGATGGCGCGTATGGCGCCCTTGACCAATTGGTCGACGACGAAAAGGATGTTGGCCTCGGCAAAACGCTCGGTCACGACCTCTTTCGCGTAGGCGATCTGGTTCTGGCCGTGGGGAATATCATTGCCGTCGATCAGATGCACCATGACGGCGATATGGCCCGCCTTGACGACGTAGAGAATGTATTCGCGGATCCAGTAGACGGCGATCGAGACGATGCCGAAACCGACCACGCCGCCCCACATCGCAAAAGACAATGGTCCGTCGGGATCGGTGGAAATATGGCCGACGCCATAGCCGACGGAGGCGCCGGTGCCGGTGGCCACGATGTAGGCCAGGGTGATCCCAAAATAGATGATCATGCGAAAGACAATGAAAGGCCAGGTCCGCATCATGATGGACACCGACCTGCCGATATCGAAATCCCACATGCCCCGAATCTCCCCTCAGAGATGGCTGCGGAGGATGCGCTCAAACCGGCTATTGTCAATTGCAGGCAGTGGCGGGACTGCCATGGTGGTTCATCTTGAAAGCGCTTCCGGCTTTTTCAGCAGGCCTTCGAGCAATTGCTTGAACGCGGCCACCACCATCTTCGATGTCGTTTCGGGATCTTGCGAATTGGCGATGCGCTGCGCGGCCTGGCTGCTCGCCCCATTGATCAGCCGCGCTGCCGACTCCGGGTCGACGCCGGGGACGACCACCCCTTCCCGCTGCAGCGCTGTCAGATGATCGGTCATTGAACCGACGCAGGCATTGGCATTCGACCACAGTGCCGGATCGCCCAGCACAGCCGGACCATCCCGGAACATGATGCGCTGGATTTCCGGCTCCAGCGCCATTTCGATATAGGTGGTGCATTCGTCGACGAAATGCTGCCAGCGGGTCGGCGCCCGCGACGCGACCTCATTCACCCGGGCCGCCATTTCCGCGTCGATTTCGGCGATAACCGCCTCAAGCAGTCCCTTCTTGTCGCCGAAGTGATGGTAAAGGGCGCCGCGCGTCAGCCCGGCCGACGCGGTGAAATCATCCATCGACGCTTCGGCATAGCCGATGGTGCCGAAAGCCTGGCGCGCCGCGGCGATCAGCTTGGCGCGTGTCTCGGCGATCATCTCCTTGCGCGGTCGATGCATGCTTCTGGCCTTACTTACATACGCTCCGTATGCCAATTGACATACGCGACGTATGCTCTATTTAACACTTATACGTCTCGTATGTAACTGTCGAATCGCCCCTTGTCGAGGAACAGGATCATGCAAAACCCCTATTCGGAAATCTTTCGCGCTCCCGGAGCCACGGGCTTTGCCGCCGCCGGCTTCATGGCGCGCCTGCCGATCGCCATGGCGCCGATCGGCATCGTGGCGATGCTGTCGCAGACGCGTGGCGAATACTGGCTGGCGGGTGCGGTTTCGGCGACATTCGCCTTGGCCAATGCCTTCCTGGCGCCGCAAATATCGAGGTTGGTCGACCGCCTCGGCCAGACGCGGGTTGTCGTACCCACCACCATCATCTCCGTGCTCGCATTCGCGGCCCTGATCGCATCGGCCAATCAAGGCTGGCCGGTATGGACGCTGTTCGCGTCGGCGCTGCTGGCCGCGGCGATGCCAAGCATGCCGGCCATGGTGCGGGCGCGCTGGACCGAGATTTTCCGGGGCCGGTCCGAGATGAACACCGCCTTCGCCTTCGAGTCGGCGGCGGACGAACTGGTCTATATTGCCGGCGCATCGCTATCTGTGGGCCTCAGCGCCGCGCTGTTCCCGGAAGCGGGCGTGCTCGTCAGCACGCTGTTCCTCGCCTTGGGCTCGATAGCCTTCATTCTGCAGCGTTCGACCGAGCCGCAAGTGCGGCCGGTGGACAATGGCTCCAGCCGCTCGGCAATCCGCCTGGGGCCGGTTCAAATCATCACCTTCGCCATGATCTTCATCGGCGCGACCTTCGCGACGACGGAGGTGAGCACGGTGGCGATCACCAAGGAACTCGGCCAGCCGGGCACTGCCAGTCTCGTCATCGGTGTCTATGCGCTGGGCTCCTTCGTGCTCGGCATCATCATCGGCGCGCTCAACCTGAAAGCACCGCTGCAGCGCCAGCTCGCCATCTCGGTTGCCTTGGTCGCGCTCGGCACACTGCTGCCGCTTACCGCCAGCACCGTGCCAGCGCTCGCGCTGACTGTCTTCATCAGTGGCGTGGCGATCTCGCCGACCTTCATCACCGCCTTCGGCCTGATCGAGCGGCATGTCCCGGAAGCGATGCTGACCGAAGGCATCACCTGGGTAACCACCGGGATCGGCATCGGCATGGCGCTAGGCTCCTTCGCCGCCGGCGCCGTGGTGGATGCATTCGGCGCCCAGAACGGATTCTGGGTCTCGGTGACGTCAGGCGCTATCGCGCTGATCACGGTGCTGCTCGGCCAGCGCAGCCTCGCCACCCACGAATGCGAGTTGGAACGATGCGAGGCGGCAATCCCGGCCGAGTGACAGGCAGGGTTTGTCGAGCTCAGATGATCTCGGTCTTGGCGATGTGGATGCCAAAGCCTTCGAGGCCGACATAGTGGCGCTCGCGCGAGGCAATCAGGTTGATCGAGGAAATGCCGAGGTCCTTCAGGATCTGGGCGCCGAGACCGATCTCGCGCCATTCGCTCTCGCGCCGGCGCGCCTCTTCATGGTCCTCGCGGTCGCCTGGCGCCGGCCGGTTGCGCTCCTGGTGGGCGACGCCGACCGAGCCTTCCCTGAGATAGACGATGACGCCGCGCCTGCGCTCGCCCATCGCCTTCATGATGCCGTCGAGCCGGTGGCTGGTGCCGAACACGTCGGTCACCACATCCTCCGAATGCAGCCGCACCGGCACCTCCTCGCCGTCGCGGATGTCGCCGAAGACGATGGCGACGTGATGCATCGTGTCCCAGGGCAGCGTGTAGGTGAAGACCTGGGCCTTGCCACCCAGCGTCTCGATGTCGGAGCAGGCGACGCGCTCGACCAGGGTCTCCTTGCGCTGCCGGTAAGCGATGAGGTCGGCGACCGATACCTGCTTGAGGCCATGCTCCTCGGCGAAGGCCGCGACCTGCGGGCCGCGCTTGACGGTGCCGTCGTCATTGACCAGTTCCGAGATCACGCCGATCGGCGGCAGGCCGGCGAGCTTGCACAAATCGACCGCCGCCTCGGTATGACCCGAGCGCATCAAGACGCCGCCCTCGCGCGCTATGAGCGGGAAGATGTGTCCAGGGCGGACGAAATCGGAGGCACCGACATTGCCGTTGGCGAGGTTACGCACAGTCAGCGTGCGGTCGTCGGCCGAAATGCCTGTCGTCGTGCCATGCTTGAAGTCGACGCTGACGGTGAAGGCGGTGGTGTGGGCCGAATCATTGTCGGCCACCATCGGCGCGAGGTTCAGCCGCTTAGCCTCCTCGCGCGGCATCGGCGTGCAGACGATACCCGACGTGTTGCGAACGATGAAGGCCATCTTCTCCGGCGTGCAATGGACGGCGGCGACGATCAGGTCGCCCTCGTTCTCGCGCCCGTCATCGTCCATGACGACGACGATCTCGCCGCGTTCGAAGGCGCGGATGGCTTCGACAATCTTCTTCTGGTCGTAAGACATGGAATGCTCGCTTCGCTCGCAGGGAATAGGGACTGGGCAGTAGGGGTTAGGGGAATAAAAGGGTCGGGCTGGCAGCTGACCACTGACTACTGCCTATTCCCTACCGCCTATTCCCTTCCCCGTCTGTCCTCGATGCCGCAGATAGTGGTCGGCAATGGCGCAGGCAACCATGGCCTCGCCGATCGGCACGGCTCGGATGCCGACGCAGGGATCGTGGCGCCCCTTGGTCATCACCTCCACGTCGTTGCCGTCCTTGTCGATCGACTTCCGGGGCGTCAGGATCGACGAAGTCGGCTTCACCGCAAAACGGGCGACGATCGCCTGGCCCGTCGAGATGCCGCCCAGGATGCCGCCGGCGTTGTTGGACAGGAACACCGGCTTGCCGTCATTGCCCATGCGCATCTCGTCGGCATTCTGTTCGCCGGTGATGCGGGCGGCCTCGAAACCATTGCCGATCTCGACGCCCTTGACGGCGTTGATCGACATCAAGCCGGACGCGATGTCCTGGTCGAGCTTGGCGTAGATCGGCGCGCCGAGGCCGGCAGGCACACCGTCGGCGACGATCTCGATCACCGCGCCAACCGAGGAACCGGCCTTGCGGATACCGTCGAGATACCGCGTAAAAACAGGAATCGAAGCCGGATCCGGCGTGAAGAACGGGTTCTCGGCATCGCCGATGAGATTCCAGTTCCAGTTGGCGCGGTCGATCGACTTTTCGCCCATCGACACGAGCGCGCCGCGCACCACCATGCCCGGCACCACTTTGCGGGCGAGCGCGCCGGCAGCGACCCTGGCAGCGGTCTCGCGCGCCGAGGAGCGGCCACCGCCGCGATAGTCGCGTATGCCGTATTTGACGTCGTAGGTGTAGTCGGCATGGCCCGGCCGGAACTGGCGGGCGATCTCGCCATAGTCCTTCGAGCGTTGATCGACATTCTCGATCAGCATCGACACCGGCGTGCCGGTGGTGATCATCGTCGCGCCGTCCTCGTCGAGGACGAAGCCTGAGAGGATCTTCACCTCGTCCGGCTCGCGGCGCTGCGTGACGAAGCGCGACTGACCCGGGCGGCGCTTGTCGAGTTCGGCCTGGATTTCATCGCGCGTGAAACGGATACCCGGCGGACAACCATCGACCACGCAGCCGAGCGCCGCGCCATGGCTCTCGCCCCAGGTGGTGACGCGGAAAAGATGACCGAACGTGTTGTGAGACATGGAAAGTGCCCTGCCCGGCATCGAAACCGGCTGAAGACAGCCTTCTATTGGCGTTTTCCACAGTGGTCAAACTGTGATCCGACGGATTTAGTTTTGACACATTCGGTTGGTTTCTGCTCTCCTCCATTCGCCGTTGAGGATCCGCCGCCACCCAGGCCGGCGCAATGACCAAAGAGGACGATGATGCGTACCCTGATTGGCGCTGTCGCCGCCACGCTGCTGCTCTCCACCGCCGCCTTTGCCGGGCAGACCGAAGGCCTGATCAAGAAGATCGACAAGGACGCGCTGACGCTGACGCTGGACGACGGCAAATCCTACAAGCTGAATGCCGAAACCGATCTCGATGCGCTGAAGCCGGGGATGGACATCGTCATCGCTTACGATGTGACCGATGGCGAAAACGTCGTCACCGATATGCAACTGCCGGGTGACAGCGACACGAACTAGGAGTTGGCGTCACCGGCGTCTTAAAGCCACTCCAGGCTCCTGCCTTCAAGTTTGAGCACGCGATCCTGCGGTATCTCCAGGTTCGCGGCCTCGTCCTCGGGCATATCGAGCACGAAGCGAAACAGGGTGCGCATGACGCCCCCGTGCGTCACGCAAATCGTCTGCCCCCGAAGCTCGTCGAACCATGGCTTCACCCGTTCGAGCAGCATCTGGTAGCTCTCCGCGCCTTCACCTGGCGGCTGAAAGTTCCACTTGTCCAGTGCGCGGGATCGGCTCGCGCCGGGCGACTGCCTCTCAAGCTCGGCGAAGGTAAAACTCTGCCAATTGCCGAAATTGACTTCAATCAGTCTGATATCGGTTCGATAGGCGAGCGGATCGAGCCTCATCGCGGCGCGGATGCGTTCCATCGTTTCGCGCGTGCGTCTCATTGGACTGGCGACGAAGTCGAATTCCTGGGGAGCGCCGACGAGTTCGGCCAGCCGATGCCCGTTTGCGCTCGCCTGTTCGCGGCCGAGAGCATTGAGATCGGTATCGGCCTGGCCCTGAAGCCGGAACTCGGCATTCCACGCGGTCTGGCCGTGGCGCACGATATAAACCAGCGGGTACATCAGCTCTTCCGGAGATCGGGCCAGGGCCTGGAAGGAGGAAAGGCGGGGAGACCTAATCCTTGACCGTCGAAATATCTGGCGCGTCGACCGCCTTCATGCCGACGACGTGATAGCCGGAATCGACATGATGCACTTCGCCGGTGACGCCGCGCGACAGGTCGGACAGGAAATAGACGCCGGAATCGCCGACCTCTTCCTGCGTGACCGTCTGCTTCAGCGGCGAATTGTACTCGTTCCACTTCAGGATATAGCGGAAGTCACCGATGCCGGAGGCGGCCAGCGTCTTGATCGGGCCGGCAGAGATCGCGTTGACGCGGATCTTCTTGGCCCCGAGATCGACGGCGAGGTAACGCACGCTGGCCTCGAGTGCGGCCTTGGCGACGCCCATGACGTTGTAATGAGGCATGACCTTCTCGGCGCCGTAATAGGTCAGCGTCAGCAGCGAACCACCCTCGGTCATCAGCGCTTCGGCGCGCTTGGCGATGGTGGTGAAGGAATAGACTGAAATGTCCATGGTGCGCAGGAAATTGTCGCGCGTCGTCTCGACATAGCGGCCGGTCAGCTCGTCCTTATCGGAAAAGGCAATGGCGTGCACGAGGAAGTCGAGCTTGCCCCAATGCTTGGCGACATTGGCGAAGACCTCGTCCAGGCTCGCCGGATCGGTTACGTCGCAATGGCCGGCGACAAAGGCGCCCAGTTCCGCCGCCAGCGGCTCGACGCGCTTCTTGAAGGCTTCGCCCTGATAGGTCAGCGCTATCTCGGCGCCGTGATCGACGCAGGCTTTGGCAATGCCATAAGCGATCGACCTGTTGTTGGCGACGCCAAGAATCAGGCCGCGCTTGCCGGCCATCAGGCCCTGTCCACCCGCCATATGCGTGTTCTCCGCAAGATATCTGCTTTGTGGAGTGCCTATCGCACAGGCATACAGCCCCTTCAAGCGTTCAAAGCGGACAGTTCGGGGGACAAAAGCTCTCGATCAGCCTTTTTGGCCGCGCAACAGCGATTCCAGCGCGCTGTCGCCGCCTTCCGGCAGCATGATGCGCACATGGGCATAGAGATCGCCATGGCCGCCGGCTTTCTCCGGCAAGCCCCTGCCCTTGAGCCGCAGGACCTTGTCCGAGCTCGACCAGGCGGGAACGTTGACCGCGAGCCTGCCGGTCGGCGTCTCGACCGGCACCTTGGCGCCCAGCACCGCATCGGCCAGCGAAACCGGCAGGTCAGCGTGCAGGTCACGGCCTTCGATGCGGTAACGCGGATGCCGGCGGATATGGATCTTGACCAGTGCGTCGCCGGGTTGGCCCGGTCCCTGCTCGCCCTGGCCCTTCAGCCGGATGGTCTGGCCATCCTCGACATAGGCCGGCAGCTTGACCGCAACCTTGCGGCCATCCGGGAACATCGCCGTCACCTTCTCGGCATTGGCCGCTTCCTCGATGGTGACGTCGAGCGTGACGTTCAGGTCGGCTGCTGTCGCCGTCTGGCGGCGGTCGCCCGCGCCTGGCCCGCGCGCGCCTGAAAAGGCATCGCCGAAGATCTGGCTGAAGATATCGCTGTTGCCGTCGAACGGATCGCCGCCCGGACGGCCCGAGCGGAACTCGAATCGCGAGCCTCCGGCGCCCTGTTGCTGGCGGCGGAACCCGGCAAAGGGGTCGCCACCGCCGGCCGCACCTTCAAAACCCTGGAAACGCGGCTTGCCGTCGGCGTCGATCTCGCCACGATCGAAAGCCGCACGGTTCTTCTCGTCGCCGATGACCTCATAGGCCTGATTGGCCGCGGCAAAACGGTCCTTTGCCTTGGGATCATTCGGATTCTGGTCCGGATGATGCTTCTTGGCGAGTTTCCGGTACGCCGATTTTATGTCCTTGGCCGATGCGTTCTTTGCAACGCCCAGCACCTCATAGGGGTCGCGCATGCTTCCTGCCCTGGAAATGAGTTGAGTCCATACTTGCCCCCTATATGCGCTCGCATAGGAAGAAATTCCAGTAGCGGACCTTCATATCGACGGCGGAAAATCAGAGTGCCTTGAAGCCCTGCATGCGCCAGCCGCCGGCACCGGCAAGACAGAGTTCGCCCTGGAACATGGCAACGCCGTCAAAGCTTTCGCGCGAAACCTTGAAGCGGCGGCAGGTCTGGCCGCTGTCCTTCAATTCCGCCAGTTCGGTGATGGAGCCGCGCGACCCGGTGCCGGTGTTCGCCCACGGCACCGCCTGGCCGCCGAGTTGCTCGATATCGGCGGACGATACCGCATTGCCGATCGTCGTCTGGTCGGAGTCGCGATCCGAATCGGCCGGCTTGGGCGAAGCCGATGTGCTGCTGGTCAGGATCGAGCGGTCGACTTCGGCCTTTTCCAGGCTGAAGCCACCTGCACCGCAGGCCGCGAGCGGCAGGGCGACTGCCACGATCGCCGCTTTCGTGCTGGCTGAAGCGATAACGCCCCATTGCCTGCTGTCAAAAGCTTGCGCGATACGCGACAATCGGCGACCTCCCTGGTCTCGTGACAATTTGAGAAAAACTATGAGTGACACAGAGTTAACAAGCAGTGACTTTACCGAGGCGGCCGAGCCGTTTCGCCTCTTTGCCGCATGGCTGGACGACGCTACCAAGAGCGAAATCAACGATGCCAATGGCGTGGCATTGGCGACCGTCGATGCCGAGGGCATGCCGGACGTAAGGATGGTGCTGCTCAAGGGGTTCGATGAAAGCGGCTTTGTGTTCTACACGAATTTCGAGAGCGCCAAGGGCCAGGAGATTCTTGGCAGCATGAAGGCGGCGATGTGTTTCCATTGGAAATCGCTGCGCCGCCAGGTGCGCATTCGCGGTCCGGTGGAGCTCGTCAGCGATGCGGAAGCCGACAGCTATTACGCCACGCGGCCACGCGGCAGCCGCATCGGCGCCTGGGCGTCGAAGCAATCGCGCCCGCTGGAAAGCCGCTTCGCGCTGGAAAAGGCGGTCGCAGAATACACGGCGCGTTATGCCATCGGCGAAATCCCGCGACCGAAACATTGGTCGGGCTTCCGAATCGTGCCGAAGACGATCGAATTCTGGCACGACCGGCCGTTCCGGCTGCATGACCGCGTGGTCTTTTCACGCAACGCGGCAGGCGGCTGGGACAAGGCCAGGCTCTATCCCTGAAAAAAACTTCAGCCCTTTTTCCTGGTCATGAATGCCGTGAGAGCGGCGCGCGCCTCGTCGGATTTCAGCCGCTCGCGGAAATGCTCGCTCTCTATCCCGATGCGGGCAACCAGATCGTCGCGTGAGCCACGCATCAGGTCGCGCGCGATCTTGAGCGCTTGCGGTGGCTTGGCCGCGATCTGGCCGGCCGCTGCAAGCACCGAAGCCTCCAGCCCACCTTCCTCGACCACCTCGTAGATCAGCCCGGCGGCCTTCGCGCGCTCGGCCGAAAATCCCTCACCGAGACCGAGCAGGGCGAAAGCACCCTGCTGGCCCAGGATGCGGGGCGCCAAAAGGCTCGATCCTGCCTCGGGCACGAGGCCGAGATCGACGAAGGGGGTCCGAAACACGGTGCGCGGCGTGGCGAAAGTCAGGTCGCAGTGCAGGTTGATCGTGGTGCCGATGCCGACCGCGATACCGTCGACGCCGGACACGATGGGCTTTTCGACCCCGGCCAGGGCGATCAGGAAATCCCAGACTTCGGTGCCGCCATCGCCGCCGGTGGCCACGACCATGAAATCGGCAAGGTCGTTGCCGGAGGAAAAGGCGCCGGGCACGCCGAGAAAGACATGGACGCGGACCGCCGGATCGGCGTCGCCTTCGGCAAGGGCCGCCGACATTTTCGCATACATGGCACGCGTCAGCGCGTTCTTCTTGTCCGGCCGGTTCATGCGGATGAGCTGGATGGCGCCCTGGCGCTCGACGAGGATGTGGTCTGTCACGGTGTTTTCCTTGTGAAGGTCAGGCGGAAATCAGTGCCTCGGCGGCAGCAGCCAGGCTATCGGCGCCATCGATGACGCGCTCCTTCAACGCGCTGGCTTCGCCAAGCAGGTTTTCGGCGAAGAAGCGGCAAAGCGCGATGCGGCCCTGGTCGGCAAGAGCGGCCAGCGCCAGATAGGCACCGCCGGCGGCAAGCGAGATCAGCCGGAGATACGGTGTCGCACCGGCCAGCGCCTCCTCCGTCCGGCCCTCGGCCGACAATTTCTGCAGGAAACGCGTCGCTTGCGTCAAATCGGAGAGCGCCTGATCGAGAGTGTCGGCGGTGCGGCCAAAACCTTCGAGGTTCGACGTTCGCACCGCATTGGCGATACCGGCCAGTTCGTCGATGTAGCCATGCACATGCTCGCCGCCGCCAAGCGGCAGTTTTCGGGTCACCAGGTCGATCGCCTGGATGCCGTTCGTGCCCTCATAGATCGGCGCGATGCGCGCGTCGCGATAGTACGCGGCCGCACCCGTTTCCTCGATGAAGCCCATGCCGCCATGCACCTGGACGCCAAGCGAGGCAACTTCCACGCCGACATCGGTCGAAAACGCCTTGGCGAGCGGAGTCAGCAAATTTGCACGGTCGCGCCAATGCGCCGCCTCGCCGCCTGACGACACGCGCGCCATGTCGATGGCGTGGGCACAGGAATAACTGATCGACCGCGCGATCTGGGTTAGCGCCTTCATGGTCAGGAGATTGCGCTGCACGTCGGGGTGGTGGACGATCGGCGCCATGCCGGCGCCGGCGTAATCCGCCGCCTTGCCCTGGCGGCGTTCATTGGCATAGGCAATCGCCTTCTGGGTCGCTGCTTCCGCGACCGCGACGCCCTGCATCCCGACGGCGAGGCGGGCATTGTTCATCATGGTGAACATGCAGGCGAGGCCCTTGTTCTCCTCGCCGATCAGCCAGCCGATGGCGCCAGGCCTGGCGCCCTGAAAACCATCGCCATAGATCATGGTGCAGGTCGGCGAGGCATGGATGCCGAGCTTGTGCTCGAGGCCGGAACAGAAGACGTCGTTGCGCGCACCGAGCGAGCCATCGTCGCCGACCAGGAATTTCGGCACCAGGAACAGCGAGATGCCACGCGTTCCGGCCGGCGCATCGGGAAGCCGCGCCAGCACCAGATGGATGATGTTGTCGGTGAAATCGTGCTCGCCGTAAGTGATGAATATCTTCTGGCCGAAGAGGCGGTAGGTGCCGTCGCCGGCGGGCTCGGCGCGGGCGCGCAAGGCGGCGAGGTCCGATCCGGCCTGCGGCTCGGTCAGGTTCATCGTGCCCATCCATTCGCCGGAGACGAGCTTTGCCAGATATGTCGCCTTGAGTTCCTCGGAAGCGTGCTTGTCGAGCGCCTCGACCGCGCCCATGGTCAGCGTCGGGCCGATGCCGAAGGCCATAGCGGCGGAGTTCCACATTTCGAGTGCGGCGACGCCGAGCATGGTCGGCAGCGCCTGGCCGCCATACTCTTCCGGCCCGGAGAGCGCATTCCAGCCGCCTTCGATCCAGCGGCGATAGAGTTCCTTCCACCCCGGCGGGGTGGTGACCGCGCCATCGCCGAGCACGGCGCCATGCTCGTCGCCGATTTTATAAAGGGGGGCCACCTCCTCGGAGGCGAAACGGCCGGCCTCGCCGAGGACGGCGTCGACCAGATCCTCGCTGAGGTCTCCGAACGCTCCCGTATCGATGGCGGATTTCATGCCGGCCACATGCTTCACGGTGAACGCGATATCCTCGACCGGTGCCCGATACATGCCGCTCGATCCTCCCTTATGCATCGGCCTCGCCGACCCTAGGGCCAGTGCCGCCGCAAAACCATCCGCCTTTGGGCGGTCTCCCATCGCCTTTTTACGTAAACGTCAAATTTTGTCACGCTGATTTTGCAATCAGGCCGGGCTGTATTAAATTCGACAGATAGCCGGACCAGATCGACCGGCGACGGAAAACCAGCGACCGGAAGATTCTCATGCTTGCCAGACCTGACGCCTATCGCTGCATCGAATGCGGTTTGCCCTATCGGGCAACCGGGTTTTCCTATTATCACGGCGACCTGGGAAATGGTGCCGCCTACTGGTCGGATCGCGGCATATTGTGCTCGCCGCGATGCTCGCTTGCCCACCACCGCAAACGCGCCGCCGAAGGTACGCTGCAACAGGAGCCCGCGCCCGACCCGTTCGAATTTCAACCGTTCAGCCGGCGCTAGCTTATCCCGCACCAGGGTCCGAGAAGCATTTTCTTAACCATAGCGGTCCAGGATTTACCCTTGATCAACGGGGATTCCCTGTTTTGAAAAGGACGGCGCGCCTCCTTCGCCGCACGGCGCTTCTCGCTTTCGCGGCAGCGATTGTGCTGGGCACGGCGGCAAAGGCTTCGGACTTCTCCGAGCCGTGGAAGAGCGCTGACCGCGCGCTCGTCATCGACGCCTACGAATACAATTCCATCGACTGGGCCCAGCTTGTCACCGACAAGCGCATCGTCGCCTTCATCAACAAGGCTTCCGATGGCATGCCGCCGCCCTATTTCTGTTTCGGCGGCGACACTGACGTGAAACTGTGCAAGGCGCTATGGAAACGTCACGCGGTGACGCGCGAATTGTTCCAGACACGCAGGGTCGTGGCCAAGGCGCTCGGCATGAAATGGGGCGCCTATCATCTCGCCCGTCCCGGCAATCCGGTCGAGCAGGCCAACAATTTCCTCGATTTCGCCAACCCCGCACCGGACGACCTCATGGCCCTCGACATCGAGGGCATCGATCCCTCGCAATGGATGTCGCTCGACGATGCCGAGGAGTTCGCCCGCCAGGTGCATCGGCGCATCGGCCGCTTCCCGGTGCTCTACACCAACGGCAAGACCGCCCAATATATCGCCGACAACCGCTACAAATACCGGCTCTTGTCGCGGCTGCCGCTTTGGTACGCGCGCTATAAGCCTGACATCAACGTGCATTTTCCGATGGGCAACTGGCAGGGCTACGCGCTCTGGCAGTTCTCGGCGCAGGCCAATTGCGGCCGCTTCCGTTGCCCCTACAGGGTTGCCGGCACACCCGACAACATCGACGTCAACGTGGCGCCCGCGGATGCCGTCACTCTGCGCCAGCAATGGCCTTTCAGTGGCCTGATCGACGTGCCTGCCGATTATCTTGCCAGCGTACCAGTGCCGCTCTCGCGGGAAGCCGCGCTCGCCGGCAAGGCCACCATCATTTATGCCGATGTGGCGACGCCGCCGACCTTCGAGGAAATGGTCGCCGTGCTTGGTTCGCGCTGGTCAAAATTTCGCGACGGGTTCCGCATGCCAGTCGTGAAGACGGTGCCGCGACGACCGGGGTTCGGCATTGTCCAATATGTGGCCTGGAAGCGGGGCGGGCAGCGTTCCCCCGAACAGCTTGACGCCGCCTTTGCCGCGGCCGACCCGGTCAGCACCGCTTCGACAACCCTCGACCGAGGTCAGCAATAGCCGCCACCCGGTCGGAGCTTCAGCCGGCCTGCTCGCGCGCCACGGCCTGCCAGCCTATGTCGCGGCGGCAAAACCCGTCCGGCCAGTCGATGCGGTCGAGGGCGGCATAGGCCCGCGCCTGCGCCTCTCCGACCGTGGCGCCGCTCGCCGTGACATTGAGCACACGGCCGCCGTTGGCGACCAGCGCACCGCCATTGATTGCGGTGCCGGCATGGAAAATCTGGACGCCTTCACCGGCGGCGTCCTCGACGCCGCGGATGACGGAGCCTTTCTCCGGTGTGCCGGGATAGCCCCTGGCCGCCATCACGACGGTCAGCGCCGCCTCGTCACGCCAGCGCACCGACATATGCGCGAGCTGGCCATCGGTCGCGGCATTGAGCAGCACCAGCAGGTCATCCCTGAGCCGCATCACCAGCACCTGGCATTCCGGATCGCCGAAGCGGGTGTTGTATTCGATCAGCTTCGGCCCGCTTTCCGTGATCATCAGTCCGGCGAACAGAATCCCGGCGAAAGGCGCGCCAAGCTCGGCCATGCCGTGCATGGTCGGCTCGATGATCTCGCGCATGGTGCGCTCGATCATGTCAGGCGTCATTACGGGGGCCGGCGAATAGGCACCCATGCCGCCGGTGTTGGGACCGACGTCGCCATCACCGACGCGCTTGTGGTCCTGCGCGGTGCCGAAGGGAAGCGCCGTGGTGCCGTCGCAGAGGCAGAAGAAACTCGCCTCCTCGCCGGTCATGAATTCCTCGACCACCACCTCCGCGCCGGCAGCACCAAAGGACCCGTCAAAGCAGGAAGCGAGTGCCGCCCGTGCCTCGTCCATCGTCATGGCTACGGTGACACCCTTGCCAGCTGCGAGCCCGTCGGCCTTAATGACGATCGGCGCACCTGTCTTCTCGACATAGGCCTTGGCCGAGGCCAGGTCGCCGAACCGGCCATAGGCGGCGGTCGGAATGTTGTACCGGGCGCAGAGGTCCTTGGTGAAACCCTTCGAGCCTTCCAGCCGCGCGGCGGCCTTCGAAGGCCCGAAGACGCGGATGTTTTCGGCGCGCAGATCATCGGCGATGCCGGCGACGAGCGGCCCTTCCGGGCCGACCACGACGAGATCGATTTTTTTCTCCCGGCAGAAGGCGGCGACCGCGGCGTGATCGGTGATATCAAGCTTCACCAGTTCGGCCTCGCTGCCAATGCCCGGATTGCCGGGGGCCGCGTAGAGCTTGGTCAGCAGCGGCGAAGCGGCGATCTTCCAGGCCAGCGCATGTTCGCGGCCGCCGGAGCCGAGAAGAAGAACGTTCATGGCCACCTCTTGATGCCGCCGATCCCATAGAGAGAACAACCCGCTATTGCTCTCTGGGCGACGGGTCAAGGCGTCAGGGTGGATTGCGCACGGGAACGTTATCCCTGTCGAATAGGGCGCCGGCCACCGCCGCCCCTATTCCGGCGCTCGTTCAGCCCTGAAAGACCACCGGAAACCAATCCTCGCGCAGCTTCTGTCCCGGCTGCATGCCATGGCCGTGATAGGGCGGCGAGGTGCGGCCCGGTCGCTCGACATAATGGGCATCGTCGCCGACCCAGCGCAGCGACAACGCCCGGCGCCGGGCCGCGGTCATATTGCCGCGCGCGCCGTGTGCCGTCCTGAAGTCGAACAGGATGGCGTCGCCCGGCTCCATCTCCCATTCGATAACTTTCATCGATGGATCGGTGTCGGGATCGGGCACCGGACGGTAATCGCCCTCGGCGGCGTAAAAATTGCCATCGTCCAGCCAGCGTACCGGCAGGATCATCTTGTCCCATTTGTGCGAGCCGGCGATCAGGCGCAGCGTCGCCTCCTTCACAGGATCGATGGGGATCCAGAAGCTCACCGTCTGCTGGCCGTCGACGAAATAATAGGGGATGTCCTGGTGCCACGGCGTCGGCTTCTGCGTACCGGGCTCCTTGACCAGCACATGGTCGTGGAAGAACTGCGCGGTGCGCGACTGCATCACCGCGGCCGCCAGTCGCGCCGCCGGCGAATTGCGCACGACATCGACGAATTCAGGGATACGCTCCCAGTTGCAGTAATCGTCGAAGAAGCTGCCCTTGCCGCCAGCGATGTCGGACGCGGTGGCGCTGCGGCTCCGCATGTTGCGCTCGATGCCGGCGGCAATGGTGTCGACCCAGCCCTTGAAGGCGCCGCGGATGCAGACCGCGCCGTCACTTTGGTAGTCGGCAATTGTCCGCGCATCGATGATTTCGGTGTCGATTGGCTGCGCTGCGGTTTGGGAAGCCATGGTGTCCTCCTCTTAGGATCGAGGCCACTATCGCAATCTCCTCTCATTCAGTAAAATAATAACTTCTCATCTGACACATAGGTTTTGGCTATGAGCCTTACGCTCACGCAACTCCGCTATCTCATTGCCGTCGCCCGCCATGGCAGCGTTACCGGCGCGGCGCGGGCGATCAACATTTCGCAGCCGTCGATTTCAGTGGCCATCGACGCCATCGAAAGGGATTTCGGCCAGAAGCTGTTTGTGCGCCAGCGGGGAAGCGGCGTTTCGCTGACCTCGTTCGGCCGTGTCGTGGTAGCGAAGGCAAAGCAGGTCCTTGCCGAGACCGACGAACTCATGAGCCTGGGTTCGGGCAATTCAGCCATCGGTGGCGAGCTGGTGCTCGGCTGCTTCGAGGATCTGGCGCCCTTCTTCGCGCCGGGCCTCATCCGCGCCTTCTCCGAACGCCATCCAGCGGTCGCGGTTGTCGTCCGTGACGAGACGTTCGAGACGCTCGGGCGACGCCTGGCGGATGCTACCGTCGACCTCGGCCTCAGCTACGATCTCGGCCTGCCGTCGCATTTCGCCCGCATCCTGCTGCACGAGCTTCGGCCGCATGCGCTGCTGCCGGCGGGCCATGCACTGGCGGGCCGGCCCGAGGTCAGCCTGGCGGATCTGGCCGCCTACCCGCTGATCACGACCGACCAGCCGCATAGCTGGCAGCATATGCTCGACCTGTTCCGCGGCCGTGGCCTGTCGCCGGTGGCCGACATGCGAACAAGTTCGTTCGAACTCCAGCGCAGCATGGTGGCCAACGGCTTCGGCGTCGCGGTCAGCTATACCCGCCCGCATGGCGACCGCAGCTATGACGGCTTGCGCCTCGTCTGCAAACCGCTGTCGGATCCGCTGCCCATGCAGCGCATCATTCTCACCCATGATACGCATCAGCGCGTGTCGAATGCGGCGCTGGCTTTCATCGCGGTGGCGAAAGTCTGGTTTTCCACACGCGACATCTTCGCGTCGTGACGGGTTGGCGGCCGCCGCTCCGCCGCTTGCCGCTTGACGGTTTCCGCCGCTGCTGCCACTCCATGCCGATGGAACCTGTCCAGTCAAAAGCGGCCCAGGGTCGCGTCGCCGATGCGCCGAACCGCCATTGGGTCTATCGCGTGCTGCCGCGCGCGATCTGGCCCTATGCGCAGCTGGCGCGGTGGGACAGGCCGATCGGCTGGCAGTTGCTTTTGTGGCCATGCTGGTGGTCGGCGGCACTTGCGGCGAGCGCCTATCCGCGCCCAGGCGACCCGCTGCTCTCGCTGCTGCCGGCGCCCTTGTACCTTGTGCTCTTCCTGATTGGCGCCATCGCCATGCGTGGCGCCGGTTGCACCTATAACGACATTGTCGACCAGGACATCGATAACCAGGTCGAACGCACCCGCTCACGCCCGCTACCGTCCGGTCAGACCACGCGCCGGCGGGCCTGGCTGTTTCTTGTCCTGCAGGCCCTGGTCGGCCTGGCGGTTCTCCTGCAGTTCAACAGCTTTGCCATTCTGCTCGGCGTCTGCTCGCTGGCGATCGTCGCCGTCTATCCATTCATGAAGCGGATAACCAACTGGCCGCAACTGTTTCTCGGCCTCGCCTTTTCCTGGGGCGCGCTGATGGGGTGGGCGGTCGAGTTCGGTGATCTCGATGGCCCCGCCATCATGCTCTATATCGGTTCGATCCTGTGGGTGATCGGCTATGACACGATCTATGCCCACCAGGACAAGGAAGACGACGCCATTGTCGGCGTGCGTTCGACCGCGCGGCTGTTCGGCGACAACACCAAGGCATGGCTCGCGGGGCTCTATGGCGGTACGCTGATCTGCTTCGCCATCGCCTTCGCCTCGGCGCAAGCCCCGGTGGTGGCACTGGCGGGATTGATCGCCGCCGGCGCCCACATGGCGCGGCAGATCGCGGTTCTGGATATCGACGATCCAGACCAGTGCCTGCGGCTGTTTAGGTCGAACAACCAGGTCGGCTGGCTGATCTTCCTCGGCCTGATCGGCGGCGCACTGTGGGTGGCGCTGAAGCCGCTGGTGTAGCGGCTTTTCCTTCTCCCCGTCTCTATACGGGGAAAGGTGGCGGCAGCCGGATGAGGGGCAGCGCCGACCTTTGGTGGCGAGGCGAGGGTTCATCGACGAACCAGCGCACACGCAATTAAGGCCAAAAAATCATGCCAGCGCTGCCTCTCATCGCCCTGCCGGGCACTTCTCCCCGTATAGTGACGGGGAGAAGAACGCTAGTCTCTTGAAATGATCTCCTCGCCGCCGATCACCAGCCTGAGGCCGAGGTCACCGGCTCTGCGGCGGGCAAGGAAGCGGGGGCGGCGCATATTGGAAACGCGGCCCTTGCGGCGCTCCCGCGGCGGCAATGTCTTGATGGCGGCGCCGAGCGATTCTTCCAGGGTGCGGGCGACGCCATCGGATTCGATCAGCAGCATCGGCAGACGGTAGGCGTCGGCCCAGGCGCGCCAGTCGGCGGCGACGTCTTCGAGATCGTCGGCCACCAGCAGCGGCACCGACAGCATCGGATCGTTGTGCAGGAGTTCCAGGGTCACCGTGACATTGCCTTCCGGATCCTCCATCGCACGGGCGGCGACGCCACGAAATGCATTGGCGGGCAGCACGATGATCGCCGGCAGGCCGCTCATCTCGAGCAGGCGGCGGATCACGGCGCCGCGCTGGTCGATGGTGAAGGTTACGTCGCCATAATCGTCGCGCGTGGCATAGCTCACCACCTGCGGCAGGCGGAATGGGTCGAGACGCATGTTGCGTCCCGCCCAGACTGGCTTCAGTCCAGTGTTCACGTTCATAGAGCGCCTTCCTGTCTGTCTCCTGAGAGCCGGTGTCCGGTTCTCTCCGGGCCAGTTTTCCCGGCCTCGTTATGGGGAAACAGTAGCGCCGGCTCCTTACCGCCGCGCTTAAGAAAGTCGGTTAAATTTTGCTGATCGCAGGGATGGTTATCGGAATGCCACCAGCCACGGGATGTTGAAAGGATCAGATAACCTTACCAGGATTCATGATGCCCGCCGGATCGAAGGCAGCCTTTACCCGGCGCATCAGATCGATGGCCATCGGCGGCGCGGTGGCGATCAGTTCGTCGCGCTTCAACTGACCGATGCCGTGCTCGGCCGAGATCGAACCGTGCAGGCTGCGCACCACGTCATGCACGGCCTTGTTCATCGCATGATAGAGCGCCAGGAACGCCTCGTCGTCGCCGTCGGCGGGCCGTGAAATGTTATAGTGGAGATTGCCGTCTCCCATATGGCCGAAGCAGACCACGCGGGCGCCGGCGCTCACTGACGCCACCGCGCCGGCGGCCTCCGCGATGAAGCGCGGTATCGATGCGATCGGCACCGAAATGTCGTGCTTGATCGAAGCGCCTTCCGGCTTCTGTGCCTCGGGCAACAGCTCGCGAAAATCCCAGAAGGCATCGCCCTGCCCGAGGCTGGCGGCGATGACGGCATCGCCGACGAATTCCTGCTCGAGACCCGCCGAAAGCACATCCTCGATCAGCGCCCGAGAATCCTCCGCTGAGCGGCCGGACGATATCTGCATCAGCACGTACCAGAGCCAGTCTTCGGCAAGCGGCCGCACGACGCCCTGGGCGTGCGCAAGGGTAAAGTCGTACGGGCGCTTGCCGATCAGTTCGAAGGCCGTGAGTGCGGCCCCGGCGCGGTCCATGGCCAGGCTGAACAGGGAAAGGGCGGCGTCGGGCGACGACAGGCCGACGAAGGCGACGTCCCTCCCCTTCGGCTTCGGGAACAGTTTGAGCACGGCGGCGGTGATGACACCGAGCGTGCCTTCGGCGCCGATGAACAGGTTCTTCAGGTCGTAGCCGGTGTTGTCCTTCTTCAGTTTGCGCAAATCGTCGAACACCTCGCCGGTCGGCAGCACCACCTCGACGCCGAGGCACAGTTCGCGCGCATTGCCATAGGCCAGCACGCCGGTGCCGCCGGCATTGGACGACAGGTTGCCGCCGATCTGGCAGGAGCCTTGCGCGGCGAGCGACAGCGGAAACAGCCGGTTGGCGGCATCGGCCGCTTCCTGCAAGGTCTGCAGGATGACACCGGCCTCGACCGTGACCGTATTGGACAGGACATCGATCTCGCGGATGCGGTTCAGCCGCGACAGCGACAGGACGATCTCGCGACCGGATCTGTCCGGCACTTGCGCGCCGACCAGCCCGGTGTTGCCGCTTTGCGGCACGATCGGCGTTCCGGTCTCAGTCGCCAGCCGCATGATCCGGCTGACCTCGTCGACGCTGCCCGGCCGCAGCACCAGGGACGTCGCGCCGTGCCAGAGGCCGCGTCGCTCGATCAGATAAGGCGCGATGTCCTGCTGGTCGCGCAGCGCATATTTGTCGCCGACGATCGCCGCGAAACGATCGATGAGAGCGGGATCGAGTGTCTTTGCGGTTGCGGTCATCTGGGAAAACTACGTTGTGGGCTGTGCGTTGTCACGAGGAGCGGCGGCACGGGAGAGCCGGTCGTTGATGGCCTCGCCGAGCCCGTCAAAGGGAATTGGCTCGACGGCGATAATCCGCGCGCCGCTACGGTCCAAATCCTGCATGTAGGCAAAGAGATTGCTTGCCGCTTCACGCAAGTCACCTGACCGGGAGAGGTTGAGGAAAGCGGTTGCGCCGCGCCAGCCTTCCGCGCGCTGGTCGCCGAAGGCAAGCAACGCTTCTCCTTCACCAACCGTGCCGGCATTGAGCCGAACAGCCGCGCCCGGTGCGTAATGCGAGGCAAGCATGCCCGGCGCCTCGACGCCGGCAATGCCGCCGCGCTGCAGCTCCATGCGGATGGCCGCCTCGATCTCGTCGGCGGCAATGCCGCCGGGCCGAAGCAGGCGCAATCTTTCGCCTTCGGCCTTGACGATGGTCGATTCCAGCCCGACCGGCGTGGCGCCACCATCGACCACCAGTTTGATGCGCCCGCCTAAATCCGCAGCCACCGCTTGCGCCGTCGTCGCGCTGATCTTGCCGGATGAGTTGGCACTGGGCGCGGCAAGCGGTCGGCCAAGCCTAGCGATCAGGTCGCCGCCAAAACCCCTCGGCATGCGCACGGCGATCGTGTCGAGCCCGGCCGTAACCAGCGGATGAATGCCGTTGCCGGGGCGCTGTGGCAGCACCAGCGTCAGCGGACCCGGCCAGAAGGCAAGCGCGAGCTTCCTGGACAGCGGATCGAACGAGGCGATGCGCTCGGCCATCGCCATGTCGGCGACATGGGCGATCAGCGGATTGAAACGCGGCCGCCCCTTGGCTTCGAAAATGCGCGCCACGCCAATGCCGTTGGTGGCATCGCCGGCAAGCCCGTACACGGTTTCCGTTGGAATGGCGACGACATCGCCGCCCTCAAGCAGCGCCAACGCCGGTTCCATCGCTTCGCCGACGGCAAGTATTTCAACCACTCTCGTCACCTCGCGGATGCCGGCTGCGTAATACGACGGGGCCGCCGGGGCAAGCGGGCATTGGCAATTCATCAATTCCTAAAATGCTATCTTTCCACGAAAGCCGGCATCAATCGCCGAGTACTATCGTGCGGCTTCTGGGCAATGGGAGCTATGTCGGTGTCTGTTCGTATCTGGGGAGCGCTTGCCATCACTTTGGCCTCAATGGGAGGCGGGGCTCAGGCCTCGTCGCTGGTCTTTCCCGGTGCGCCGGCCTCGACACCCTCCATCCTTGCGCTGAAGGCGGCCGACGGCAAGGCGAGCGACGTTGTGTCCGTCGTTGCGCTTGGCGAGCCTGACGTCACCTACGAAAAGGTCGCGGCAATCCCCGGCAAGGCCGAGGCGAGGCACTCCTTCGCGCAGAGCCCGATGATCATTAGGGGCGGCGTCGTCGGCGGCGCTTTCTCGACACCCGTGCAGGCCAAGGCGCCGGCCGCGGCAACGGCCCCAGCCACCCCAGCCGCCCCCGCCACGGCGACAGCC
>NZ_JAIUHE010000027.1:0-76128 GCF_020164995.1 Mesorhizobium sp. CO1-1-11 | reverse complement strand
TTGCTCTCCTTGCAAAGGGCCGAAAGTGTAACCCATCTATCCGGAATGAACTGTCACCCATCTCTCGGGAAGGGCAACAATGTGTTAGCGCATCCCGACTTTGGCGCTCCACCCGAGATTCACCAGAGATAGAGCCTTGTCCAAGATGATGCCTGTTCCTAGGGAACGGACACGAGATTCGTTCCTCTTTGGGGCATGGGCCACGAAGTCCCTGCCCCCATATGCAGGCGTTTAACGGAGGCCGAAAAAGCTCAATACCGCTATGACGACGACCACCGCTCCCACAAGCCAAATGATGTTGTTCATAATCTCACTCCTGTTGCCTGGTGAAGCCCGCGCCTCTGGCGGAGGACGCGGGCCGATCAGCCTTTGCCTGCTGATCTTCAGCGAACACCAAACCGTGATGTCCGCTGCGGGAAGAACTGTTAGGCCGGCCTAATGTTCCGTCGCCTGATGGGGATCTGGCGACAGGTGGGCGAACTGTCTTAACAATTGCGGCAGAGCGTTCCTCCCTGGCAGTGACAGAACGCGGGTGACGTTTGCCGCCGCCTGGGCAGATGGCCGGAAGCAAGCCTCCCCTTTGCCAATCGTGGCGACGCGATAGCCAGCCCTTCGCTTGCGTGCGGCTGTCCCCCGGGGAACCGGAACCAAAGGGATCAGCAGCAGTTGTAACCAACGAAGGGCTAATCAAAGCAGTTGGAGAACTTGCAATGAAAACAATGATCATGTGCGCTTTGGCGCTTTCAATGGGATTGCCCGCTTTGGCTTCGGCAGCCGAGGCCGACGTCGTCATCAGGACCCACCATCGGCACCACCACAACGTCAGGATCATCAATGAGGAAGGCCAGCGCCTGCATCACCGACACCACGGGACGGTGGCGTTCTATGACCATGGCCGCCGGCATCACGATCGGAATGCAGTCGTCGTCACCGGCTCCGTTTCCACCCACCACCGTCACCATCATCCGGTGGTAATGGAAAACGGCGGTTACTGATGCCCAACTGGTGGCCCGGCTCTCGCGAGCCCGGCCACCAGGTGACTTTGCCTAGCACGCTCGCGCGCGTTTCATGTGAATAGCTTCGAGTTCTCGCCCGCGGCTGAAATGCAACCATGCGAAGCGATCGTTTCAACTTCGAATCTCCCATACCGCTCGGAAGCGTGGGAATTCTGCTGGTTGACCAGGTCATTGAGCTGGCCTGGCCAAGACTTCAGGGTTCGCCAGATCCATGCTCGCTCACACTTGCATGCGACGGACGAAGCCTATCGGCCTAGGAAAGAACTGGGCTGCGCCAATGTGCCAAGAGACTAGCTGAGGACTATTCCAGCCACCATGAAGGTGATGGCAACCGCGAAAATCGGTGCGAGCAACCAGCGCGCCTGACCAACACTCTTCTCCATCAAATTCCTCCCGTATTTGCAGCAGACAACGGTGACGAAGAGCGACTGTTCCGGCCGGCCCGCTTGGCAAGACCAATGCGTTCCAGGCCCAGACTTAGGTCCGACCTCCGCCCGACCGAAGCCCTGCCCTGGGAACGTTTCCGCTCGGCCCAAGTTCGAGATCGGGCGCGGGAAAACCCAGCGAAGCGGGAACGGATGAGCACCACCATGTCGAACCATGAGACTGTAACATCCCATGTGTTGGGGATGCGCATAGATAGCCTCAAAACCAGAATGCAACACGCTCAGATCACCGAGGGTGAAATGAAGACCTTCCAAAAGGTAGCGGCCGTGATTGAAGGCGGGCGAGGCCGCATCGACGGCGACGATCTGATCGCCGCATCCTTCGTTACCGACACGCTGACGGACGCGATGTCCGAGTAACCATGCCAACAATCAGTAAGCTTTTCGAATCCCATGCCGAAGCGGCGCGGATTGCCGGCGACCTGTTGGCGGCCGGGGTTCCGCGCGTACAGGTCGCCATTATCGGGCCCTACCGTGACGAAATCGATGTCCTGAGGTCTCCGGGTGTCATGCTGGGCGCTGCCGCCGGGCTGTTGGCGTGCCTCGGCGCCGTTGCTGTTTACGACATCAACCTTTTCCCGACCGGCCTATCGGCAATAGCCTTGGCCAGCGTGTTCTGCGGCGGCCTTGGCGGATTGCTCGAAGCCATTGTCGCGGCCGCCAGAAGACCCGAGCGGCCAAGTATTGGCGGGGGGATTGTGCTGGTAACGGCGCATGTCGACGACAATGCGACCGACATTGCCCAGATGATGCTCGGCGGTTGTGACTCCATGACCGAATTGGCCGCCCAAGCAGCGTAAAAATTCCGACAGCGATAATTGGCCGATAGCCAGTGCAGAACGCGAGCACTGGCCGGCCGGTGAAACTTTGACGAATTGGCTATCAGCGCTAGGTTGATCGATGAAGATCAGGGAGGCGGCAAAAACGGCCGGGCCGGACGCGCGCATGAGTTTGATTTCAAGGACAAGGTCGGCACCCGCTCTTCTGGCTGCGGCCTTCATGGTTGCCGGATGCTCATCGATCGGCAGGACGGCCGATCCGGCCAAATACGAGAGCATGAGCTGTAGCGACCTCAACAGTGCGCTGGGAAGCAGCGCGCGCGACATCTCGCAGACGGCGATCACCCGCGGCAAGGTCGCCAACACCAGCGTGCCGCGCTGGCTGCTGGGCGGATCGCGCGTCAAGACCGCGGTCGCCAACCGTGAAACGGCCAGGATCGACCGGCTGAAGCGACAGCAGGATGCCATTGTCGCTGTGCGCGCGCGCAAGTGCGCGAGCTGAGCGACAGACGACGCCACGACAATTGCCCCTGCCGGCGCCTTACGCGCTCAGTCGAAACCGTGTGACGTCGATCGCGGCGTTCATCAGCGTCTGCGTATAAGGCGCCCGTGGATTGCTGAAGATCTCTTCCGTCGGCCCCTCTTCGACGATCTTGCCTTGCTTCATGACGATGATGTAGTCGGCCATGGCGCGCACGACCGACAGATCGTGGCTGATGAAGAGGTAGGACAGTTCGTGGTCGGCCTGCAGCTTGCGCAGCAGTTCGACGATCTGTTTCTGCACCGAGCGGTCAAGCGCCGATGTCGGCTCGTCCAGCACGACCATCTTCGGCTTCAGAATCATGGCGCGGGCAATGGCGATGCGCTGCCGTTGTCCGCCGGAAAATTCGTGCGGGTAGCGGTTGCGGGCATTGGGGTCGAGGCCGACCTCGCGCAGGGCCTCGACCGCGCGCTGGTCGCGCTGCTTTCCTGAAAGGTTGGGCTCATGCACCAGCAGCCCTTCGGTGACGACCTGACCGACGGTCATGCGCGGCGACAGCGAGCCGAACGGATCCTGGAAGACAAGTTGCATCTGGCGCCGCAGCGGCCGCATCTGCTGCCGGTCGGCAGTGGAGATATCGCGATCGCCGAACTGAATGAGCCCATCGCTCGGCAGCAACCGCAGCAAGGCGCGGCCGAGCGTCGACTTGCCCGAGCCGGATTCGCCGACAATGCCGATGGTCTGGTTGCGCTGCAGCCGGATCGAGATGTGATCGACGGCCCGCAGCATCAGCGGTTCGCCGGCCAGAAACCCACCGCCGATCCTGAATGTGACTTCGACATTCCTACCTTCGAGCACCACCGGCGCATCGCCTGGCGGCGGCGCCTTGGTTCCCGTCGGCTCGGCCGCCAGCAGCATTTTGGTGTAGGCGTGCCGCGGATTGGCAAAAATGGCTTCCGCCTCGCCTTCCTCGACCACCTCGCCCTGGCGCATGACATAGACACGGTCGGCAAAGCGCCGGACAATACCGAGGTCATGGGTGATGAAGACGATCGCCATGCCGAGCTTGCGCTGCAGTTCGGCCAAAAGCATCAGGATCTGCGCCTGGATGGTGACGTCAAGCGCCGTCGTCGGCTCGTCGGCGATCAGGATGTCGGGGTCATTGGCGAGCGCCATCGCGATCATCACGCGCTGGCGTTGGCCGCCGGACATTTCGTGCGGATAGGATTTCATCCGTCGCTCCGGATCGGGAATATGCACGAGCCGCAGCAGCTTGAGCGCCTCTTCATGCGCTGCGGCGGCGCTCAGGCCCCGATGGCGGCGGATCGGCTCGATCAGCTGGTTGCCGATCGAATAGAGCGGATCGAGCGAAGTCATCGGTTCCTGGAAGATCATGCTGATCTTGCGGCCGCGGACCTTGTTCAGCTCGGACTTGCTCAGGGTCAGCAGGTTGCGGCCGCGATAGTCGACATGGCCTGACGCTTCGCCATTGGAGGCCAGCAGGCTCATCGCCGCCATCATCGTCTGGCTCTTGCCGGAACCGGACTCGCCGACCACGGCAACCGTTTCGCCCGCGTTGACGTGGATGTTGATTCCCTTGACCGCTTCGACCGTACCGTCGAGCGTGCGGAAGCGGACGCGAAGGTCCTTGACGCTGAGGATCGTTTCGGAAGCAGCCATTTCAGCGGTCCCCATCTTTATCGATCCCGTGGGTCGAGCGCGTCGCGCAGGCCGTCGCCGACGAAATTCAAGGCGAACAGCGTCGAGACCAGAAAGAAGGCGGGAAACAGGAGCAGCCAGTTGGCGGTGCCGATGTTCTTGGCGCCGACCGAGATCAGCACGCCCCAGCTGGTCATCGGCTCCTGGATGCCAAGCCCGAGGAACGACAGGAAGCTCTCCAGGATGATGACCTGCGGCACCAGCAGTGTCATGTAGATCACCACCGGGCCAAGCAGGTTCGGGATGACATGGCGGATCAGGATGCCACGCTGGCCAATGCCCATGGCTTCCGCCGCCTGGACATATTCCTGCCGGCGAATCGACAGCGCCTGGCCGCGCACGATGCGCGCCATGTCGAGCCACAGCACGGCACCGACCGCCAGGAACATCAGCACGAAGTTGCGGCCGAAGAACACCACCAGCATGATGACGAAGAAGATGAACGGCAAGGAATAGAGCACGTCGACGATGCGCATCATCACTTCATCGACCTTCCCTCCGGAAAAGCCGGCGGCGGCGCCGTAGATCACGCCGATCACCACCGCCACGACACCGGCCAGCAGACCGATGGCCAGCGATATGCGCCCGGCCATCAGCGTGCGGGAGAGAAGATCGCGGCCGGTATTGTCGGTGCCGAACAGGAAATACTGCTGCTTGACCGATGCGCTCATCGTCACTTCGAGGCCGTCGGGCGACTTGTTTTCGATCTTGGTGTCGTCGAAGGCATCGGACCGGTCGAGGTAGCGGATGTTGCGGTCGTCGATCGGCTTGGTCGACTTGACCGTGACGAAGACCTGGCTCCCCTCCTGGTGCCAGTCCTTGATGTCGACTCGCATGCGCTTGATCGCTTCGGTAAGTGCCGTCTCGATCATGTCGGGTTTCGGATAGGCTGAGAGGCTTGGCGGCATGCGCACATAGTCGGCGTAGATGGTCGTGTATTGATGCGGCACGAACCACGGGCCAAAGACGCTGATGATCCCAATCAGAACGAGGTAGTAGAGGCTGAACATGGCGGCGCGATTGGCCTTGAGGCGCGCCCAGGCATCGCCCCAAAGCGAGCGACCAACGATTGCGGGGGCCGTGGCTGCGATGTCAGTCATAGCGCACCCTCGGGTCGACGACCGCGTACATGACGTCGACGATCAGGTTGAAGACGATGGTAAAAATGGCGATCACCACCACCGTTCCCATCACCAGCGTATAATCGCGGTTGAGCGCGGCATCGACGAAATAGCGGCCGACGCCGGGAATGGAGAAGATCGTCTCGACGATGACCGAGCCGGTCAGCAGTGCCGCCGCCGCCGGGCCGGTGAAGGAGACGATCGGCAGGATGGCGCCGCGCAACGCGTGCTTGACCACCACCGACCAGTCGGAAAGGCCGAGCGCGCGCGCCGTTCGGATATGATGGGATCGCAGCGATTCGATCATCGAGCCGCGCATCAGGCGGGCAACGATGGCGATTTGCGGTAAGGCAAGTGTCAGCACCGGGCCGACCTTGTTGATGAAGGCGCCGTCACCCCAGCCGCCGATCGGCAGCAGCCTCCAGGTCAGCCCGAAGACAAGCTGGATCACCGGCGCGATGACGAAGGTCGGGATGGTGCTGCCGGCGGTCGCCAGGGCAATCACCGTATAGTCGCCAAGCTTGTTCTGATTGAGCGCGGCGATGGTGCCGAGCACGCTGCCGAGCAGCAGCGCCAGGATCAGCGCCGAGGCTCCGAGCTGCACGGAAATGGGCAGGCCCTTGGCAAACAGTTCGGTGACGGTGAAATCCGGCATGTTGTAGCTCGGGCCGAAATTGCCGCGCAGCAGATTGCCGAGATAATGGACATATTGCAGCCAGAGCGGATCGTTGAGGCCGAACTGGGCTTCCAAGTTGGCCTTGATCTCTGGGCTCAGCCCCCGCTCCTGGTTGAATGGACCGCCTGGCGCGACGCGCATCAGGAAGAACGCCATCGTCACGATGACGAACAGCGTCGGGATGGCGGTCAAAAGCCGCCGGAATACGTATCGCAGCATCGGTGCCCCACTTGATCCAGAGCACGCCCTTCCACTCGGACGATTGCGCTCCAGCCTTCAAATCTTCGCACCGGATGTTCCGAAAATCGATTTCCGCTTCCCGGGCCGATGCGATGGCAAACCAGCACCGCCGCGCTCTTTAGAGCGCGGCGGCTTGGCCAGGGATCAGTCCTTGCTGACGAAGCGCGACGGATGCACGTCCATCACATTGTCGACGAAGCCATGCAGCTTCGAGGAAACGATGTCGTGGTAGCTGTAGTAGAGAAGCGGGATCTGGCCGACGTCGTCGATGAGGATGCGCTCGGCCGCGGAGAGGTCCTTCATGCGCTCTTCGGGCTTGCCGCCCGCGGCCGCCGCCTTGTCCATTGCCGCTTCGTATTGCGGGCTGTTGTAGTTGGAATAGTTGTTGCCGCTGGCCTTGCGCGTGATACCGAGGAAGGTCTCTGGATCCTTATAGTCGGCAATCCAGGCGGCACGCGCCACGTCATAGTCGCCCTTCTGCTCGAGGAAGGAGTAGTGGGTCTTGGTGTCGGTGTTGAGCAGCGTGACGTCGACGCCAAGCGGCTTCAATTGTTCCTGGATCGCCACTGCCGTGTTCTTGTGGTTTTCCGAGGTGTTGTAGCGGATTTCCATCTTCAGCGGATGTTCGGGGGTGTAGCCAAGCTTCTCGAGGATCTTCTTGGCCGCGTCCTCGCGGTCGATCTGCGGCATGTCGGCGTATTTGGCCATTGCGGGCGTATAGCCCTCGATGCCGGGAGGCACCATCGAATAGCCGGGCAGCATCGAATTCTGCCAGACCTTCTCGGCGATGAAATCACGGTCGATCGCCATCGAGATGGCGTTACGCAGTTCGGGGTTGTTCCACGGCGCCTTGTCGGTCTTGATGGCATAATAGTAGGTGCCGAGATACGGCCCGACATGGATCTGGTCGCCGAACTTGGTCTTGAGGTCGGCGAGCTGTTCGGTCGGCAGATCGTCATAGCTGTCGAGTTCGCCGGCCTCGAAGCGCTTCATCGCCGACGAACGATCCTCGGTCGGAATGTAGTTGACCACGTCGAACTTGACGGTCGCGGCGTCCCAGAATTTGGGATTCTTGACCAGTTTCATGTGGTCGTTGGGAACCCATTCGGCCAGCGTATAGGCGCCGTTCGAAACCAGATTGCCGGGCTTGATCCAGTCGGCGCCAAGCTTTTCAATCGAGGCCTTGCTGACCGGATAGGTCGCCTGATGGGTCAGCATCTCCAGGAAGTACGGCGTCGGCGCCTTCAGCGTCACCTCCAGGGTGCCGGCGTCGATCGCCTTGACACCCATGTCCTCGGGCTTGCCTTTCTTGGTGTTGACGTCCTCCGCGCCCTTCACCGGATACAGCATCGAGGCATATTCGGCGCCGGTCGCCGGATCTTCCAGCCGGTGGAAGGCATAGACGAAGTCGTCCGCCGTCACCGGGCTGCCGTCAGACCACATGCCGTCCTTGCGCAGCTTGAAGGTGTAGACGGTGCCGTCATCCGATACCGTCCAGCTTTCGGCCGCGCCCGGAATGAGGTTCGCCTTCTGGTCCTGCATGACCAATCCCTGGAACAGGTCACGCAGCACATTGGCTTCATAGACCGTCGAGGTCTTGTGCGGATCGACCGACTCCGATTCAGCGGCGGTGCCCCTGTTATAGACACTCTCCGCGAAAGCCGGCGTGTAGAATGCGCCGGCGGTTACCGCCATGGTGGTGGCGAATACCGTCGCCTTCAGCATGTTTTTCAGCATGAAGTTCTCCCTGTCGGCGCTGCCATCGGCGCGCCTTACGTGTTGACGCCCCGAAGCCGATGACTGGCTCCTTTGAGCGCGCCCCCGGTTCCCTCCGGCGGCTGGTGGCAGGAGACTAGACAGGAGGTAAGCTCTTTTCAACCGAGTACTGATTGACCCTAAGTCAATCCCCATTGTCGAGAAAGCAACGGCTAAATTAGAGATTCGTTTTCAATCGACCGCACCCTTTGGTTGCACCCAGAGTTTTCGCTTTCTGCATGCGAATTTGGGCATGCTGGTGCCATGGTTCACCACCCCATTTTCGAGGCCCGAAGTCGCCGTTTCCGATCAGACAACTCGGGAACTTCAGCCGTCGAGTTCGCTTTGCTGTCACCGCTTTTCATTCTTCTTCTACTCGGAATGGTTGCATACGGCATCTATTTTGGCGCCGCCAATTCGATCCAGCAAATTGCAGCCGACGCTGCCCGAACAGCCATCGCTGGGGTGAACCAGACCGAGCGGCAGACGCTCGTGGCCAGCTATCTCACCAACAATGCCGGCGGCTACCCCTTCGTGGACGCCAGCAAACTGACCTACCAGGCCAACGACAGCATCGCCGACGGAAGCCAGTTCGTGGTGTCCATCTCCTACGATGCCCGCAACCTGCCGATCTGGAACCTGTTCCCCGGCATAGCCATGCCAGGGACGACCATCAAGCGTCAGTCAACGATCAGGGTCGGGGGTATCTGAATGCTGCGGCGGGCGGGCAAGGGTATGGGTCGGCTTGCACGGTCGATGATGGGAGACAGGAAGGCGAACTTCGCCGTCATGACCGCATTGAGCGCGCCGGTTGCATTGGCGCTGGCAGCGGTGGCCATTGACGAAGCCTCCATCTATACCGAGCGCCGGGAAGCCCAGGCGATGGTCGACCTGGCGGCGATTACCGCCGCCTCGAACATCAACAACGTCAACACCGCGGTCGTCGCCACACTGACCGACAACGGCATGCCGGGCGTCGTCGTTCAAGCTTCGGGCCAGACCATTGCCCCGGCCACCGGCAAAACGGTGGTGACGGTCACGCAGGGCCGATACGCCTCATCGACCGCCAATGTCAGCCAGCGCTTCCAGGCGGGTGTGACGCCTTACAATGCCGTCCGCGTCACTTTGGCAAAGATTCCGAACCGCTATTTCGCAAGTTCGCTGATCCCCACTCCCGTCATCGGCACCCAGGCCACGGCCAGCATGACGCCGCTGGCGACGTTCTCGGTCGGATCGCGGTTGCTCAGCGTCAATGGCGGCATCCTCAACGCACTTTTGAGCGGACTTCTCGGCGGCAACATCTCGCTCAGCGTCATGGACTACAACGGGCTGATCTCGGCGGATGTGAGCGTGCTTTCCTTCATCAGTGCGCTCGCTACGCAACTGAACATCACGGCCGGTACCTATTCCGACGTTCTGGCATCGAAGGCGACGGTCGGCCAGATCGCTACCGCCATGGCCAATGTTCCCGGCCTCGGCAATACGGCCAAGGTCGCCCTGCAGACCATCGCCTCCAAATCGACCAGCACCGTCAAGATCCCGCTCAGCAGCCTTGTCGACCTTGGTTCGGTCGGCAGCCTGGGCCTCGGCCAACAGCCGTCCGGGCTTGGGGTAGACGCAAGCGCCATGGGCATGCTGACGGCAGCCGCCGTGCTCGCCAACGGTACCAACCAGGCCGCGATCGATCTCGGCGCCACCATCCCGGGGCTGCTCTCCACCAAACTCAGCATCGCCATCGGCGAGCCGATGCAGTCCTCGCCCTGGCTGGCGATCGATGGTATCGGCACTGTCGTGCGGACCGCCCAGACGCGCATCAAAGTAGCCGCGACAGTCGGCGGCGCAGGCGGCAATGTCGGTGGGGGCATTACTCTGGTGTCGGTCAACCTGCCACTGCATGTGGAAGTCGCCTACGCTGAAGCCAAACTCACCGACATAAGCTGTCCTACGGGTCCCGACAGCATCAAGGTCACCGTTTCTGCCCGCCCCGGTGTTGTGGAAGCGCATTTGGCCGACAGCAGTAGCTCCGGCTTTGCCGATTTCACCAAACCGGAATCGTTCTCCGACACTGAAATCGCAAAGGTCAGTCTTCTGATCAATCTACTTTCAGTGACGGGCTCAGCGGCATTTGAAATGGCCAACAACGCGCCGACCGCATTGACCTTCAACAAGGCCGACATCGACGCCAAAACGATAAAGACAGTCTCCACGCAAAACCTGACACAGTCTTTGACGACCTCCCTGATCACTGATCTGTCGCTGACGACCAATTTGCTGGGCTTGCCGCTGCTGAATCTGAATACCTTGCTTTCCACCGTGCGGCCGGCAGTGGTTGCGCTCTTGAACGGCGTGGCGGCACCGGTCGACGAGTTGGTTTACAATTTGCTCGGAGCCCTTGGTGTGCGTGTCGGCCAGGCCGACGTGCGCGTCACCGGCGCGACCTGCGGCCGGGCGGTGCTCGTTCAGTAGGACCGCCTAGCCACAACCGAAGTGCCAATCAGTCGAGCCGACCGAGAAAGCAGCCGAGAGTTGGCAGCGAGAGGGTGTTTTCCTCGACAGAAGCGGTCCCGCCGAAGATAGCCGTGACGGGTCCGATATCACCCACCAACGGCAAGGTCGCCGGCTCCTCAGCGAAATTGAAGACACAGATCAACCTCTCCCCGCCACCTTCGCGGATGAAGGCGAGCACGTCGCCCTCGGTATCGAGAAAGCGGATCGAGCCGCCGACCAGCGCCGGATGCTGTTTGCGCAAGGCAAGCGCCGAGCGGTAGGCCAACAGCACCGATTGCTCGTCGCCGATCTGCGCATCGACAGCGCGGGCGCGATGGCTTGCCGGCACAGGCAGCCAGGGTTTTGCAGTGGAAAAACCCGCATTGTCGGCGTCGGCCTCCCAGACCATCGGCGTGCGGCAACCATCCCTGCCCTTCACGCCGGGCCAGAAGCGGATGCCGACCGGATCGCGCAGATCCTCGTAGGCAAGCTCCGCCTCCTCAAGGCCGAGTTCCTCGCCCTGATAGAGGCAGATCGAGCCGCGCAGACAGGCGAGCAGCATGATCGAGAATTTGGCCACAAGATCGGGATCGCCAGCAGGCCGCATCCAGCGGCTGACATGGCGCACCACGTCATGGTTGGAAAACGCCCAGCAAACCCAGCCGTCGGCCACCGCGCTTTCGAAGGCCTCGACGCAGCCACGCACATGCGCCGCCGAAAACTGCGAACCGAGCAGGTCGAAAGTGTAGCTCATCTGAAGCTTGTCGCCGCCGGAGGTGTAGGCGGCGAGCGTCTGCAGCGAGCGGCCCTCGTCGCCGATTTCGCCGACGGCGGCGCGGTCGCCATATTCGTCGAGCAACGCGCGGAAGCGCCGCAGGAACGCCAGGTTTTCGGGCTGCGTCTTGTCGAACAGATGCTCCTGATAGAGATAGGTGTTGGTCTCTGTGTTGGTGCCGGCGACGCTCGACGCCAAGGGCGGATTGCTGCGCAGCCAGCGGTCGTGGACATAGTAATTGACCGTGTCGAGCCGGAAGCCGTCGACACCGCGATCGAGCCAGAACCGCACCGTGTCAAGCAACGCATCCTGGACTTCCGGGTTGTGGAAATTGAGGTCTGGCTGCGAGGCAAGGAAATTATGCATGTAATATTGGCGGCGGGTCGCGTCCCATTCCCAGGACGGCCCCCCGAAGACCGACAGCCAGTTGTTGGGCGCGCCACCGTCGGGCTTCGCATCCGCCCAGACGTACCAGTCGGCCTTGGCATTATCGTGGCTGGCCCGGCTTTCGATGAACCATTCATGCTTGTCGGATGAATGCGACAGCACCTGGTCGATGACGATCTTCAGGCCGAGCCGATGGGCTTCGGCGACCAGCGCATCAAAATCGGCCAATGTGCCGAACATCGGGTCGACGTCGCGATAATCCGATACATCATAGCCCATGTCGGCCATCGGAGACTTGAAGAAGGGCGACAGCCAGACAGCGTCGACGCCGAGCGAGGCGATATAAGCGAGCCTCGACGTAATGCCGCCGAGATCGCCGCTGCCATCACCGGTCGTGTCCTGAAAAGAGCGCGGATAGACCTGATAGATGACGCAGCCGCGCCACCATTCGGCTCCCTGCCCCAAACTCTCACCGGTCATCACGAACCCTTCCTGACGCCGCCGTTTCCGGTTCGGCTCTCGATCACGAAATTGACGCTGCGCCCCGGCAGCGGGCGCGCAAGGTCAGTCACGTGCGTTTCGATCGCCGGATGCCATCGAAAACCTTCCCGCGCCGGCAAGGTGAAGACGCATTGGCGGCGGTCGCCATTGATCAGGACGGCAAGCCTGCGTTCCTCGCCGCCAAGCAGCATGACGAGGCGATGCCGGCTGGTGTCGTTCCAGTCGGTCGCGTCGAGCGGCTCACCGGTCTCGGTCAGCCAGGCGACGTCGGGAACGCCTGAAGCCTCAATCGGTTCTCCGGTCAGGAAATGCGTGTCCGACAATGCGGGCACCGCCTGGCGAAGGGCTCCGAGCGTCCATGCGTAATGCTCCAACGCTTGATCGCGGCCTGCCCAGTCAAGCCAGGTGGTGGGGTTGTCTTGTGCGTAGGCGTTGTTGTTGCCCTTCTGGGTGCGACCGAATTCATCGCCCGCGGTCAGCATGATGGTGCCGCGCGAGGCGAAGAGCGTGGCGAGCAGAGCGCGCTGGTCGTCGAAACGGGCCTTGACGATCGCCGCGTCGTCCGTCTCGCCTTCGACGCCATTGTTCCAGGACAGGTTCTCGTTATGGCCGTCGCGGTCCTGCTCGCCATTGGCCGCGTTGTGCTTGCGCTCATAGGCGACGATGTCAGCCAGCGTCATGCCGTCATGGGCGGCGATAAAATTCACGCCGCGGCTTGCCGGCTCCCCTGCCCTGTTAAACACGTCGGACGAACCAGCAAGGCGCGTTGCGAGAGCACCGACCATGCCGGCATCGCCGCGCCAGAAGCGTCTGACATCGTCGCGATAGCTGTCGTTCCATTCAAGGAAAGGCGGCCGGAAATTGCCGAGTTGATAGCCGTTTGCCCCGATGTCCCAAGGCTCGGCGATCAGCACGCGGTCGTAAAGCACCGCATCATGGGTGATGGCCTGGAGCAGCGGCGCTTCGGGATCGAAGGCACCATCGACCCGGCCCAGCACCGGAGCCAGATCGAAACGGAAGCCGTCGACACCGGCCTGGCGAACGAAGTGACGAAGTGTGTCGAGCACCATTTCCCGCATCACCGGATGGTCGCAAGCGATCGTGTTGCCGGTGCCGGTGTCATTGACCAGCCCGCCATCCGGCCGGTGCCGATAGTAGGTTTTATTGTCGAGGCCGCGCAGCGAGAGCGTCGGCCCCAGCCTGTCGCTTTCACCGGTGTGGTTGAAGACGAGGTCGAGAATGGTGCCGATGCCGGCCCGGCGCAACGCGGCGACCGTGTCCTGCAATTCCGTCAGGCCGCCGGGCACGAGACGCGGGTCGAGCGCCATGAAGGTGACGGGATTGTAGCCCCAGGCGTTGCTCAGGCCCAGCGGCGGCAGATGCCGCTCGTCGATGGAGGCCGTGATCGGCATCAGTTCCACGGCGGAGACGCCGAGCCTTTGCAGATGCTCGATGATGGCCGGATGGGCAAGAGCGGCGATCGTACCGCGCTTTTCTTGCGGTACATCCGGATGCAGCTTGGTGAAAGCGCGGACGTTCAGTTCGTAGATCAGGCCGCCCGGGCGAAACAGGGGCGGCAGGATCGGTGGAGCCGTGGGCGAGGCCTTGGTCACGGCCTTGGGCATCAGCGACGCGGTGTCGGCGCCCTCATTGCGCCGCGCGGCGAGCCGCCAGTGATAGGCGTAGGCCCGGTCGATTTCGACGGCGTAGGGATCGGTGAGCAACTTGTCGGGGTCGAACCACAGCCCCCGCTCGGGCGCATAGTCGCCATCGGCGCGCAGGCCATAGCGCGCGCCCGCGGCCAGGCCGGAGACAAAGAGTGAATGGACGCCGTTGCCTTCCGACGCCAGCTCGAGACGATCGAGTTCGCGGTTTCCCTGCTCGTCAAAGATCGAAACCCAGAGCCGTCTTGCCGACGAGGACCATGCGGCGAAGCGGATGCCTTCGCTGGTGATGGTGGGGCCGAGCTGGGTCAAGAGCGCTCCACCGCCCTCAAGTAATGACGCTCGGCTTGTTGCGCCCGGTGTGGCTCTTGATCCCGGCAATGTCGTCGGCCGCCGAAATCAGGTCGGCGAGCGCCTCCTGCGTGTCGAGGTCGTGCCTCGACTTGTCCGGCTCGTAGCGCTCGATATAGACGCGCAAGGTCGCGCCAGACGTACCGGTGCCCGAAAGCCGAAAGACCACGCGCGAGCCGCCTTCGAACAGCACCCTTATGCCCTGGTGCTCGCTGGTCGAGCCGTCGACCGGGTCGTGATAGGCGAAATCATCGGCATTGGCGATCTTCAGGCCGCGCACGCTGGTGCCCGGTAGGGAGCCGAGCTTGGCCCTGAGTTCGTCGACCAGCGCATTGGCGCGGTCGCTCTCAACCTCCTCGTAATCATGGCGCGAGTAGTAGTTGCGGCCATAGGTCTCCCAATGCTCGGTGACGATCTGCTTGCAGCTTTCGCCACGGGCGGCGAGGATGTTGAGCCACAAGAGGACCGCCCACAGACCGTCCTTTTCGCGGACATGGTTTGAGCCGGTGCCGGCACTTTCCTCACCGCAGATCGTCGCCATGCCGGCGTCGAGCAGATTGCCGAAGAACTTCCAGCCGGTCGGCGTCTCGTAAATCCCGACACCCAGCTTGTGAGCGACGCGGTCGGCCGCGCCACTGGTCGGCATCGAACGGGCGATGCCTTTCAGCCCGTCCTTGTAGCCCGGCGCCAGGCGGGCATTGGCGGCGAGCATGGCGACCGAATCCGAAGGGGTGACGAAAATGCCCTTGCCGATGATCAGGTTGCGGTCGCCATCGCCATCGGAGGCGGCGCCGAAATCGGGCGCGTCCGGTCCCATCATCTCATCATAAAGGTGCTTGGCATGGACCAGGTTGGGGTCGGGGTGATGACCGCCGAAATCGGGCAGCGGCTTGAAATTGCGGCAGGTGCCGTTCGGTGCGCCGAGGCGGTGTTCGAGGATTTCCTTGGCGTAGGGCCCGGTCACCGCATGCATGGCGTCGAAGCGCATGCGGAAGCCCGACTTGAACAGTTTGCGCAGCGCATCGAAATCGAACAGGCTCTCCATCAACTCGGCATAGTCGGTAACCGGATCGATGATCTCGACGGTCATGCCGGCAGCCTCGACTGTCGCGACCGTATCGATGTCAATCGGGTCGATGTCGGCGATCTTGAAGCTCGAAATCGTCTTGGTCTTGGCAAAGATGGCGTCGGTCAGCTTTTCCGGCGCCGGGCCGCCATTGCCGGCATTGTACTTGATGCCGAAGTCCTCGTGCGGGCCGCCGGGATTGTGGCTAGCCGAGAGTATGATGCCGCCGAAGGTCTTGTATTTGCGGATGACATGCGAGGCCGCGGGCGTCGACAGGATGCCGCCCTGCCCGACCATCACCTTGCCGAAGCCATTGGCGGCCGCCATGGCGATGGCCTTCTGGATGACCTCCCGGTTATAGAAACGGCCGTCGCCACCGATCACCAGGGTCTTGCCCTTGAACCCGTCGAGCGCATCGAAAATCGACTGGATGAAGTTCTCGGCATAGTGCTCCTGCTGGAACACTGGCACCTTCTTGCGCAGGCCCGACGTGCCGGGCTTCTGGTCGGAATAGGGCTTGGTGGAAACGGTGCGTATCATGCTTCAGGCAACCCTTTTCGAAAGCAGCAGGCGATAGAGTTCGACGTATTTTTCGGCGCTTCGATCCCACGACACATCGGTCTTCATGCCCTGGCGCTGGATGGTTTCGAAGATTGCGGGACTGGCGTGGGCGTCGGCCAGGCGTCGGATCGCGTGCAGCAGCGCGCCACCATTGTTGGGGGCGAACTGGAAGCCGGTCGCCACGCCGGCGGCAAACGCTGCTTCATTGGCATCAATGATGGTATCCGCCAGGCCGCCGGTGCGGGCGACGACCGGCACGCAGCCATAGCGCAGGCCGTAAAGCTGCGTCAGCCCGCAAGGCTCGAAGCGCGACGGGATGACGATGGCGTCGCAGCCGCCCTGCATGGTGTGCGACAGCCCCTCGTCATAGCCGACGACCACGCCGATGCGGCCACGATGGCGTGCGGCCGCGGCCAGCAGCGCGCCTTCGAGGCCGGCGTCGCCCGAGCCGAGGATGGCCAGCCTTGCGCCTGTCGCGACGATGCCGTCGACCACCGTCGCCAATATGTCCATGCCCTTCTGCCAGGTCAGGCGGCTGACGACGCAGACAATCGGACTGCCGTCGCGGTCGAGGCCGAAACGGTCCTCGACCGCGGCCCTGTTCGGCGCGCGGGCCTTCAACGTTTCGGCCGTATAGGTAGATACCAGATGCTTGTCGGTTGCCGGATCCCAGATGGCGGTGTCGATGCCGTTGACGATGCCATGGAGATCGCTGGAACGCATATTGATAAGGCCGTCGAGGCCCATGCCGAATTCCGGCGAACGTATCTCCTGCGCATAGGTCGGGCTCACCGTGGTGATCGCCCAGGCGGCCTGCAGGCCAGCCTTAAGGAAGCCGACGCCGCCATAATATTCGACGCCATCAAGCGCCATCGCCGCGGCCGGGAGGCCGAGCTCGCCGAAGATGCCGGCCCCGAACTGGCCCTGGAAGGCGAGATTGTGGACGGTCATCATGGATGGGGTGCCGACCGCCTTGCCATAGCGCATATAGGCCAGCGTCATCGCCGACTGCCAGTCATGGGCATGGACGATGTCGGGGAGGTAGCCCGAGATGGCGCCCCCGGCGATATCGGCGCCGGCCTGGCTCAGCGCCGCGAAGCGCCGCCAATTGTCCGGCCAGTCCGCGCCCGAGGCGTTACCATAGGGGCCGCCGGGGCGGTCGAACAGATGCGGCGCGTCGAGCACGAACAAATCGAGCCCGGCGACCTGGACAGCATGGACCGCGGCCTTGCCGCCTTGCAGCAAGGGATACTGATAGACGGCCTTCTTTTTCTTGAAGGCGCCCATCACCACAGGAAAGCCCGGAACGAGCGTACGCATGGCCACGCCCTTGGCCGCGAGCGCGATGGGCAGCGCCCCGGTCACGTCGGCAAGCCCGCCGGTCTTGATCAGCGGGAAGATTTCGGGAGTGACCGACAGAACCTGCATGCGCTTAACGATCCGCTTCCCATCCATGCCGCCCAAACCGTGTGCGGTTTGGACCACGACATGCACAAAACACCCTAAAGTGACAGCTTGTTGATCACCTGTTCAGGTTGACAACTTGTTGATCATGTCCTGTGTGATCAGGCAGATACCCTTTTCCGAAACCCGGAAGCGCTTGGCGTCGAGGACGGGATCCTCGCCGACCACCAGCCCTTCGGGTATCCTTACGCCGTGGTCGATGACGACGCGCTTCAACTTTGCGTTCCGGCCGACATGAACGTCGGGCAGCATGACAACCTCTTCCAGCGTCGAATAGGAATTGATGCGCGCGCCGGTGAAGATCAGGCTTTTCTTCAGCGAAGCGCCCGAGACGATGCAATCGCCCGACACCAGCGACGAAATGGCGGAACCGCGTCTGCCGTCCTCGTCATGCACGAACTTTGCCGGCGGCTTCAGTTCGGCATAGGTCCAGATCGGCCAATCGCGGTCGTAGAGGTCGAGTTCGGGCGTCACGTCGGTCAGGTCGATGTTGGCCTCCCAATAAGCATCAACCGTGCCGACATCGCGCCAGTAGGCCTCGTTTTCGGCGGTCGAACGCACGCAGGACTTGGTGAAGCGGTGCGCGATCGCCTTACCGTGCGTGACGATATAGGGGATGATGTCCTTGCCGAAGTCGCGGCTGGAGCCCGGCTCGGCGGCATCGCGGCGCAGTTGCTCCATCAGGAACTTGGTCTTGAAGACGTAGATGCCCATCGAGGCCAAGGCGAATTCCGGGTTACCCGGAATGCCGGGCGGGTCAGCGGGCTTTTCGACGAAGGCGATGATGTTGTCCTTGGCATCGACATGCATGACGCCGAAGCCGGTCGCCTCCATGCGCGGCACTTCGAGGCAGCCGACCGTGACATCGGCGCCGGCATCGACATGCTGGCGCAGCATCATCTCGTAGTCCATCTTGTAGATGTGATCGCCGGCCAGGATTACCATGTATTCCGGGCCATAGGCCTCGATGATATCGATGTTCTGGTAGACGGCGTCCGCCGTGCCCTCATACCACTGCGTTTCCGATACACGCTGGCTGGCCGGCAGGATGTCAAAACTCTCGTTTCGTTCGGGCCGCAGGAAGTTCCAGCCGCGCTGCAGGTGGCGGATCAGCGAATGCGCCTTGTATTGGGTGGCGACGCCGAGGCGGCGGATGCCGGAGTTGAGCGCATTGGAGAGCGCGAAATCGATGATGCGTGTCTTGCCGCCGAAATAGACCGCGGGCTTGGCGCGCCGGTCGGTCAGTTCCTTGAGGCGGCTGCCGCGCCCGCCGGCCAACACGTAGGCCATGGCGTCGCGGGCCAGCGGCTGCGTTCTCTTCAAGTCTGCCATTTATACCCTCCCAAGTTACTCGTATCGATGCGCTAACCAGCCTTAACGAGTTCAGTCGGCAGCGAGTTCAAGCATGATCGTCGACAGCGGAGGCAGGAGCATCGTTGCCGAGATGCCCTTGCCCTCCGCCCTTGCCTCGACCATGCCGCCATTGCCCATGCCGGAACCGCCATATTCGGAAGCGTCGGTGTTGATGATCTCACGCCACTTGCCGGCCTTCGGCAGCGGCACACGATAATTGTCGCGCGGCACCGGTGTGAAATTGGAGATGACGGCGACCGGATCGCCGCCGGGAGCGCTGCGCACCCAGGCGAAAACCGAATTCTGGCTGTCGTCGACGATCAGCCAGGAAAACCCTTCCGGCTCGCAGTCGCGGCCATGCAGGGCCGGGCGTGAACGATAGAGATAGTTGAGGTCGCGCACCGTCTGCCAGACCCCGCGATGCGGGCGGAAATCGAGCAGGTCCCAATCAAGCGCGCGCGCTTCGCTCCATTCGCGGCGCTGCGCGAATTCCTGGCCCATGAACAGCAGCTTCTTGCCGGGATAACCCCACATGAAGCCGTAATAGGCACGCAAGGTCGCGAATTTCTGCCAGTCGTCGCCGGCCATCTTGCCCAGCAGCGTGCCTTTGCCGTGCACGACCTCGTCATGCGAGAGCGGCAGCACGAAATTCTCCGAGAAGGCGTAGGTCAGGCCGAAGGTCAGCTCGTTGTGGTGATGCTTGCGGAAAATCGGCTCCTTGGAAAAATACTCCAGCGTGTCGTGCATGAAGCCCATGTTCCATTTGAAGCCGAAGCCCAGCCCGCCTTCATGGACAGGCGCCGAGACCTTTGGCCATGACGTCGATTCCTCGGCGATGGTCATGACGCCCGGATGGTGGCCGTACACCTCCTTGTTCATCTTCTGCAGGAAGCTGACCGCCTCGAGGTTTTCGCGCCCACCCTTCTCATTGGGGATCCACTCGCCGGCCTTGCGCGAATAGTCGAGGTAGAGCATCGAGGCGACCGCGTCGACGCGAAGACCGTCGACATGGTATTTTTCGGCCCAGAACAGCGCGTTGTTGACCAGGAACGACACCACCTCGCGGCGGCCGAAATTGTAGATCGCGGTGTTCCAGTCCGGATGGAAGCCCTTGCGCGGGTCGGCATGCTCGTAGAGCGCGGTGCCGTCGAAATGGACCAGACCGTGCTCGTCGACAGGAAAATGCGCCGGCACCCAGTCGAGGATGACGCCGACGCCGGCACGGTGGGCGCCGTCGACAAAGCGGGCAAAGCCGTCCGGATCGCCGAAGCGGGCCGATGGCGCGTAGAGGCCGGTTGTCTGGTAACCCCAGGAGGGATCATAGGGATGCTCGGAGATCGGCAGGAATTCAATATGGGTGAAACCGGTCTCGATCACATAGGGGATCAGCCGGTCGGCCAGTTCATCCCATGACAGGAAGGAGCCGTCATCGCCAAGCTGCCAGGACCCGGCGTGGACCTCGTAGATCGAGATGGCCTCGCGGCGAGGGTCGGCGTTGCGCCAGAAATTGCGATGCGCCTCGTCACCCCATGCATGCGCCGGCGGCATCGCGGTCACCGAGGCGGTTGCCGGGCGCAGCTCTGATTTGAAGGCGAACGGATCGGCCTTCAGCGGCAACCTCACGCCATCGGGACCGATGATTTCATATTTATAGGGCCGGCCGGCACCGATATCGGGAATGAACAGCTCCCAGATGCCGGTGTCGCGACGGTCGCGCATCGTATGCTGGCGGCCGTCCCAGTCGTTGAAGTCACCGACCACCGAAACGCGCCTGGCATTTGGGGCCCATACAGCGAAATGCACGCCGGACGCGCCTTCGTGCTCGATGACATGCGCGCCGAGCTTGTCGAACAGCCTGAGGTGCGAACCCTCGGCGATGTAGTAATCGTCCATCGGACCGAGTACCGGACCGAACGAATAGGGGTCGGTCAGCCACCAGTCGCCGCCGGCATTGCGGGCGTGGTAGCGCAGCGGCTGGCGCTTCTTGATCGACAGCTTGCCTTCGAAGAATCCGGCCTCGTCGCGCCTGGTCAATTCGCCGACCTCGACGCCGGTCAGGGTGTAGGCCGTAACCGACTCCGCGTGCGGAACGAAGCAGCGTGCGAACAGGCTCTTGCCGGCCTCCTGGACACCGAGAACCGCAAAGGGATTGCCGTGCGTACCGGCGACAATCGCCTCGACATCGCTGGCTGGCGCCAGTCCGTCCGGCCCGCTTGTCGCAGCGGTCGCGCGCGGCTTCCTCATCAGGCGGTCGCCCTCCCCGGGCACCAAGTGTTTGTTTTTGCGGCCATCGTTCGTGGCCTTATGCAATCATATCAGACGGGTACGTTCCAGATTTCTTTCGCATATTGACGGATCGTGCGATCGGAGGAGAACCAGCCGACGCGCGCGACGTTGCGGATGGCGCGCGCGTACCAGTCCGGGCTGTTGCGCCAGACAGCGTCCACCTCGCGCTGACAAGCGGCATAGGCGTCGAAATCCGCCGCGACCATGAACCAGTCGCTGTCATAGAGGCCATTGATGAGGTCGCGGTAGCGATTGGGATCATCGGGCGAGAAGACGCCCGATGAAACGGCCGCAACCGCCTGCGCCAGTTCGGGCGATGCCTCGATGACGCCGCGCGGATTGTAGCCATTGTTGCGCCGCTCGGCGACTTCTTCGGTGGTGAGGCCGAAGATGAAGATATTGTCGTCGCCGACATGCTCCTTGATCTCGACATTGGCGCCGTCGAGCGTGCCGATGGTCAGCGCGCCGTTCAGCGCGAACTTCATGTTGCCCGTGCCGGAGGCTTCCATGCCGGCGGTCGAGATCTGCTCGGAAAGATCGGCGGCTGGCATCAGCACCTCGGCCAGGCTGACATTGTAGTTCGGCACGAACACGACCTTCAGCAGGCCGCGCACCGAAGGGTCGCTGTTGATCACCCTGGCGACGTCGTTGGCCAGTTTGATGATCAGCTTGGCGTTATGGTAGCTGGGCGCGGCCTTGCCGCCGAAGAATTTCACGCGTGGCATCCAGTCGCGTTCGGGATGCGAACGGATCTGGTCATAGAGCGCGATCGCTTCGAGGATGTTGAGCAGCTGGCGCTTGTATTCGTGGATACGCTTGACCTGAATGTCGAAGAGCGCCGAAGGGTCGAGCTTGATGCCAAGGCGATCGGCGACCAGATTGGCAAGCCTCACCTTGTTCTGGCGTTTCACGGCGGCGAATTTTTCGCGAAAGGCGGTGTCGTCGGCTAAGGGATCAAGCCCTTTGATCGCTTCGATGTCATCCATGAAGCGGTCGCCGATCGCCTCGCGGGCAAGCGCGGTGAGGCCTGGATTGCACTGGATGAGCCAGCGCCGCGGCGTGATGCCGTTGGTCTTGTTGTTGATGCGATCGGGATAAAGTTTGTGGAGGTCGGCGAAGACCGTCTCCTTCATCAACTCGGTGTGCAGCGCCGACACGCCATTGATCGAATGCGAGCCGACAAAGGCCAAATTGCCCATGCGCACCCGGCGGTCGCCATTTTCCTGGATAAGCGAGATACGGCTGATCTGCTCGTCCGAGAACTGATCGGTGGCGCGCGCTTCGAGCAGCACCTGCGCGTTGATGGCGTAGACGATCTGCATGTGGCGGGGCAAAAGCCTCTCGAACAGCGGCACGGGCCAGCTTTCCAGTGCCTCTGGCAACAGCGTGTGGTTGGTGTAGCCGAAGGTGCGCTTGGTGACATCCCAGGCGAGATCGAAATCCATGCCATGGACATCCATCAAGAGCCGCATCAGCTCGGGCACGGCGATCGCCGGATGGGTGTCGTTGAGGTGGATCGCCGCCTTGTCGGGCAGAGACTTGAGATCGCCATATTGGCTGAGATGGCGCTGCAGGATGTCCTGCAGCGAAGCGGTGGAGAAGAAGTATTCCTGGCGAAGCCTGAGTTCCTGGCCGGCCATGTGGGAATCGGCTGGATAGAGCACCCGCGACAGTGCATCGGCCTTGTTGCTTTCGGCCAGCGCCCCGATGTGGTCGCCGGCGTTGAACTTGTCGAGCCGGATCGGGTCGATCGGCATGCCGGACCAAAGGCGCAGCGTGTTGACGCGCTTGGCCCGCCAGCCAGCCACGGGCGTGTCATAGGCGACCGCAAGCACATGCTCCCTCGGCTTCCAGACATGGCGTTCGAGGCGGCCGTCCTTCGAGGTGATCGATTCGACCGAACCACCGAAACCGACTTCGAAGGAGCGCTCGCGCCGCTCGAATTCCCAGGGGTTGCCGTGGTCAAGCCAGGTCTCGGGCAACTCGACCTGCCAGCCATCGTGGATTTCCTGGCGGAACATGCCGTTGGCATAGCGGATGCCGTAGCCATGCGCGGGGATGTCGACGGTGGCCATGCTTTCCATGAAGCAGGCGGCGAGCCGGCCAAGGCCGCCATTGCCGAGGGCCGCGTCCGGTTCCAGCGCCGCGATCAGGTCGAGATCGACGCCGAGCGACGACAGCGCCTCACGCATGTTCTCCATCAGGCCGAGGTTGGAAAAGGCGTCGCGCATCAGACGCCCAATCAGGAATTCGAGCGACAGGTAATAAACGCGCTTTTCCTGTTGGTCGTAGGCTTCCTTGGTCGCCTGCATCCAATGGTCGACGACGCGGTCGCGCACGACCTTGATCGTGGCGGTCAGCCAGTCGTACTGGGTCGCGACGGTGGTGTCCTTGCCGACCCGGTACTTGAGCGACATCAAGACTTCTTCAGCAAGCGTCTTGGGATCGGGATTGTCGAGAGCGGGGGCTTCGATCGTCATGGCGGATGTCATATCGCCTCTCGTTCGGTTTGGCCTGATCATACCGGCTTTCACCGTTTCTCCCAGCCCACCCTAGTGCATTGCAACATCTTTTCAATCGATTTAGAGAACGCCGTCATCTACTTACCCTGCGGCAAGTTGGCAGTCAGGCCGCCAATGCCGCCTCCGGGGGTGTTTTTGCCCCGGTCATGAAGGCAACGGCGTCGGACATCGTATATTGCTTGGGGTCGATGACGCACAGTCGACGGCCCAGACGGTGGATGTGGATACGGTCCGCCACCTCGAAGACGTGTGGCATGTTGTGCGAGATGAGCACGATCGGCAGGCCGCGCTTCTTCACGTCGAGGATCAGTTCAAGCACGCGGCGGCTCTCCTTGACGCCGAGCGCCGCCGTCGGCTCGTCCATGATGACCATCTTCGACCCGAAGGCGGCGGCGCGGGCCACCGCCACGCCCTGGCGTTGGCCGCCCGACAGGGTCTCCACCGCCTGGCTGATGTTCTGGATGGTCATCAAGCCGAGTTCGGTGAGCTTGTCGCGGGCACGCTTTTCCATTGCCGGACGGTCCAGCATGCGAAGCCACTGACCGACGAAGCCGGGTTTGCGGATCTCGCGGCCGAGGAACATGTTGTCGGCGATCGAAAGCGCCGGCGACAAGGCCAGGTTCTGGTAGACGGTTTCGATGCCGGCTTCACGGGCTTCCATCGGCGACTTGAAGGAGACGGGTTTGCCTTCAAGCCGGATTTCGCCTTCGTCCGGCACGGCCGCGCCGGAAATCGCCTTGATGAGTGACGACTTGCCGGCGCCGTTGTCGCCGATGACGGCAAGGATTTCGCCGGGGTAAAGGTCGAAATCGGCATTGTCGAGAGCGGTGACGCGGCCATAGCGCTTGACCAGACCGCGCGCGGTGAGGATGGGTTCCTGGGTCATGCCGAAACCTTTCTGATCCATTGGTCGATGGCGACGGCGCCGATGATCAGCACGCCGGTGAGCAGCACTTTCCATTGCGGATCGGCGCCGAGCATGTTGAGGCCCATCGAGACGACGCCGACGATCATCGCGCCGAACAGCGTGCCGAGGATGGAGCCGCGGCCGCCGAAGAGAGAAATACCGCCGATCACAGTCGCGGTGATCGCCTGCAGATTGTAGTCGGTAACAGCGGCGGACGGCGAGATCGAGCCGTTGCGGCCGATGGAGACCCAGGCCGCGAAAGCGGCGATCAGCCCGGCAAGGGTGTAAACCGTCATCAGCACCTTCTTGGTCTGGATACCCGACAGCTTCGCCGCCTCCTGGTCGTCGCCGACGGCGTAGACATGACGGCCCCATGCGGTGTGGTTGAGCACGTACCAAAGAACCAGCACGAGCACGACCGTGGCGATGACGCCGAGCGTCAGCACCGCCGTGCCGACCTTAAAGCTCAGGGCAAACAGGTGCAGCAGCGGTGCCTGGTTGTCGACGTCGGTGTCGCGGATCGTCTCATTGGCCGAATAGATGAAGTTCGTGGCCATGACGATGTTCCAGGTGCCGAGCGTCACGATGAAGGGCGGCAGCTTCATATAGGCGACCAGCAGCCCGTTCAGCAGCCCGCAAGCCGCACCGGCGGCAAGCCCGATCGCCACGGCGAGCACGCTCGGCATGCCGTAGCTGACCGCGCAATTGCCCATGATCACGGCCGAAATCACCATGATCACCCCGATCGACAGGTCGATGCCGGCGGTCAGGATGACCAGTGTCTGCGCGGCGCCGAGAATGCCGACGATGGCGATCTGCTGCAGGATCAGTGTCAGCGTGTAGGACGAGAAGAACCGCCCGCCGATCGTGATGCCGAAGATGACGATCGACAGAAGCAGCACGATCAGCGGCACCGCCGCCGGCGTCGAATGCAGAAAATGCTGGATGCGCTTGACGGCTGATTTGTGCTCGTCAAAAGCGGCTACACTTGTATCGCTGGCCGAGAGAACCTTCTCGAATTCCTGAGCTTGAGCCATGTTTCCTCCCCGTAGGGCTTCAGCCACACGCTGACGCCGTCCACGCCTTCCGGTCTGTCGCCGGGATTATTCGCGTTTACAGTGATGCATCGTCCACCCGATGCGGCCGGGGATCAAGTCCCCCCGGTCGCATCGGTTCCGTTGCCGGTCAGGCCAGTATCAGCCCCAGCACTTGGCGAGGCCTTCCTTGGTGTCGATGGACTTGACGCCCGTCGCCGGCTTGTCGGTGACGAGGTTGACGCCGGTGTCGAAGAAGTTCTTGCCCTCGGTCGGCTTCGGCTTGGTGCCGTCCTTGGCGAAAGCGGCGATCGCCTCGATGCCAAGTGCGGCCATCTGCAGCGGATATTGCTGCGAGGTGGCGCCGATGACGCCTTCGGCGACCGACTTCACGCCGGGGCAACCGCCGTCGACCGAGACGATCAGCACCTGGCTTTCGAGGCCGACAGCCTTGAGCGCCTGGTAGGCACCGACCGCGGCCGGCTCATTGATGGTGTGGATGACGGTGATGGTGTTGTCCTTCTGCAGAAGGTTTTCCATCGCCTTGCGGCCGCCTTCCTCGTTACCGTTCGTCACATCATGGCCAACGATGCGCGGATCGGTCTCATCGCCGATCTTGTTGGGGTCCTTCACGTCGATGCCGTAGCCCATCATGAAGCCCTGGTCGCGCAGAACGTCCACGGTCGGCTGCGAGGGTGTCAGGTCGAGGAAGCCGATCTTGGCGTCCTTGGCCTTGTCACCGAGCGTGGCGGCGGCCCAGGCGCCGATCAGCTTGCCGGCCTCCAGATTATCGGTGGCGAAGGTCGCGTCAGCGGCGTCGATCGGATCGAGCGGCGTGTCCAGCGCAATCACCAGCAGGCCCGCATCGCGCGCCTTCTTCACCGTCGGCACGATGCCCTTGGTGTCGGACGCGGTGATCAAAATGCCCTTGGCGCCGTCGGCGATGCAGCTTTCGATCGCCGCCACCTGGCTCTCGCTGTCACCGTCGATCTTGCCCGCATAGGTCTTGAGATCGACACCAAGTTCCTTGGCCTTGGCGGTCGCGCCCTCCTTCATCTTGACGAAGAACGGATTGGTGTCGGTCTTGGTGATCAGGCAGGCGCCGACGCCGGCCGCGGACGCAGACGAAGCGAACGCCATCAGACCCAGCGCGGCCGCCGCGAAAACGGTGGACTTCAACAATTTTGTATTGGTCACGATTTCCTCCCAGTGGAACATTTTTCGAATGCCGGCCAACCGGCACCCGCACGGCATCCAGCGACTTCTCCCAGCGCGGATGCTCCCTCAAGGAACACCACGCCAGCACATCTGTCAATAATTAAATCACTCTTATTTATTATTGACACCCTTGCGTCGTTCACTCATTCTGACCCAAAAGCATTGTGGGGAAACGACGGGAGGAACAGGGTGGAGACGGCCACTGCGAGGCATGGTTCGCCCGAAGCGAACGAGAGCCTCATTCACCGCGGCACCAACCAGAGTGGCATGCGCGACCACAACGAGCGCCTGGTGCTTTCGCTGGTGCGCCAGCACGGCAGTCTGGCGAAGTCCGACATTGCCCGGATGACCGGACTTTCGGCGCAGACGGTCTCGGTCATCATGCGCGAACTGGAGGAAGAAAGCCTGCTCGTGCGCCAGGCGCCGTTGCGCGGCAAGATCGGCCAGCCCTCGATCCCCATGGCACTCAACCCCGAAGGCGCCTTCTTCATCGGCCTCAAGATCGGCCGCCGCAGCGCCGAACTCGTGCTGATCGATTTCCTCGGACAGGTGCGCGCGATGCTGCAGCATTCCTACCGCTACCCTGCCCCACGCGAGACGGTCGAGTTCGTCACGTCAGGCATGAAGACGATGCGCGGCGAGCTGACGCCGGCACAGGACAAGCGCATCGCCGGACTTGGCATCGCAATGCCGTTCGAGCTCTGGAACTGGGCCGACACCGCCGGCGCGCCGCGCGACGTGATGGACGAATGGCGCCATCGTGACATCAGGACCGACATCCAGGCGCAATGCGATTTTCCGGTCTATCTGCAGAACGATGCCACCTCCGCCTGCGGCGCCGAACTGGTCTTTGGCCAGACGGGCGCGGCGCGGGATTTCGTCTATTTCTACATCGGCGCCTTTGCTGGCGGCGGCATCGTGCTCAACGGCCGGCTGTTTGGCGGGCCGACCGGCAATGCCGGCGCGCTCGGCTCAATGCCTGTGCCGGGGCCGGATGGAAAACCGACCCAGCTGATCGACGTGGCCTCGATCGCCATGCTCGAAAAAACACTCAATGCGCGTGGCGTCGAGGCCTCGTATCTGTGGACCTCGCCCGAGGATTGGGGGGAGATCGGCGCCGCGCTCGACGAGTGGATCGCCAGCGCCTCGCAGGCGCTCGCTTATGCCATCGTGGCAGCATCCTCGGTCATCGATTTCGAAGCCGCGGTGATCGACGGCTGGATGCCGAAGGCCGTGCGCCAGAGGCTGGTCGAGGCGGTCGTGACGGCAATCGGCGCGATCGACGGCGAAGGGCTGAAACTTCCGGCCGTCCGCGAGGGAAGCGTGGGTATCCATGCCCGGGCGCTCGGCGGCGCCAGCCTGCCGCTTTCCGAACGCTTCCTGATCGGTTCGACGACGATCTCCAGGGGCGCGTGAAATGCTGATCGGGATTCCGGCGCTGCTTGGTCCAGAGCTTCTGGCGACGTTGCGCGCCATGGGCCATGGTGACGAGATTGCCGTGGTCGACGGGAACTATCCGGCACAGGAGCAGGCAAGGCGCCTCATCAGGACCGATGGCCACGCCCTCATGCCCGTACTCGACGCGATACTGACGCTGCTTCCGGTCGACGATGTCGTGCCGGAGGCGCTGTTTCGCGCCTCGGTGAAAGGCGATCCGTCGCTTGCCGACCCCGTCCATCGTGAAATGGAGGCGATCTGCGCCAAACGCGCGCCTGGCCGCAAGGTGGTTGCACTGGCCGGCGCCGACTTCTATGCACGGGTCAAATCGGCGCATGCCATCGTCGCGACAAGCGAGCCGCGGCTTTACGCCAATATCATCATCCGCAAGGGCGTGATCTATCCGCCGGAGACCGAGAAGCCATGATCCTCTGCTGCGGCGAAGCCCTGATCGACATGCTGCCGCGCACCACTACGGAGAATGAGCCGGCTTTTGCCCCCTATGTCGGCGGCGCTGTCTTCAACACAGCGATCGCGCTCGGCCGCTTGGGCGCGCCGGCCGGCTTTTTCTCGGGCCTGTCGTCGGACCTGTTCGGCGGTCAGTTCAGGGACGCGTTGGGGGCGAGCAAGGTCAGTTCCACCTACGCGCACACCTCGCCCCGACCGACGACCCTGGCCTTCGTGCGGCTGAACAATGGCCAGGCGACCTACACCTTCTATGACGAGAACACGGCCGGGCGCATGCTGACCATCGAAGACCTGCCGCAACTCGGCAGCGAGATCGAGGCGATGCTGTTCGGCGCCATCAGCCTGATCTCGGAGCCGGCTGGGTCGGCCTATGAGGAATTCATGCAGCGCGAGCATGAGGCCCGCGTGATGATGCTCGATCCCAACATCCGGCCGAACTTCATTCCCGACAAGGCCAAGCACCTCAGGCGCATCCGGGAGATGATGGCGATGGCCGACATCGTCAAACTGTCGGACGAAGACCTCCACTGGTTCGGCGAAGCCGGCTCGCACGAGGATGTCGTGCGCAATTGGCTCGACCGCGGCCCGAAGCTGATCGTCGTCACGCATGGCAGCGAGGGTGCCGTTGGCTACAGCAAACAGCATCGTGTCACCGTCATGCCGGAGACAGTGAAGGTGGTGGACACCGTCGGCGCCGGAGACACGTTCAACGCCGGCATCCTTGCCTCCCTGCATGAGCAAGGCCTGTTGACGAAGGCGGCGATTTCCAGCCTGTCCGAAGACGCCATCCGCAAAGCATTGGCGCTCGGCGCCAAGGCGGCGGCAGTGACGGTATCACGAGCCGGCGCCAATCCCCCCTGGCGGCACGAGATCGGCTGATCGGCTCTCCAGCGCGATCACTTTATGTTTCCAGGCGCCGGAAAACCTCGATAAGAATGGGCTGAATTGCACCGCCAAGCCCGGATTCCCGGCTTTGTGGGACAATATGCCGGCAAAACGTGGTAACGGGCTGCGACACTTGCACCAAGTCCCCGATCCGCAGCCGGCTTTTTCAGCCGCGCCAAGTCTGGTACCAGCGGGCCGGTTATTGGCAGGTATTGAGGCCGACATGCAATTCATCGATCTTGGCGCGCAGCGCGAACGAATCCGCGACCGGCTGAAAGCCGCGATCGACCACGTGGTCGAGGATGGCCGCTACATCCTTGGCCCGCAGGTCGCCGAATTCGAGAAGAAGCTCGCCGCCTATGTCGGCGTCAAGCATGTGATTGCCTGCGCCAACGGCACCGACGCACTGCTTTTGCCGCTGTTCGCCGCCGGCATCGGCCCGGGTGACGCGGTGTTCGTGCCGAGCTTCACCTTCGCCGCCACGGCGGAAGTGGTGGCGCTGGCCAAGGCCGAGCCGGTTTTCGTCGATGTCGATCCGACAACCTACAACATCGACATCGCCAGCCTCGAGGCGGCGATCGCGGCCATCAAGAAGGAAGGTCGACTGAAGCCTAAGGCGATCATCCCCGTCGACCTGTTCGGTCTTGCCGCCGACTATGAGGCGCTCATGACTATTGCCAATCGCGAAGGCTTATTGGTGATCGAGGACGCAGCCCAGTCCATGGGGGGCTCGCTCGAAGGCAGGATGTGCGGCGCGTTCGGCCATGTCGGCTCGACCAGCTTCTATCCGGCCAAGCCGCTTGGCTGCTATGGCGACGGCGGCGCGATGTTCACCAATGATGACGCGCTGGCCGACGCGCTCAGATCCTTCGCCTTCCACGGCAAGGGCGAGACGCAGTACGACAACATCCGCGTCGGCATCAATTCACGGCTCGACACGCTGCAGGCGGCGATCCTGCTCGAGAAGCTCGCCATCCTCGAGGAAGAGATGGTGGCGCGGCAGGTGGTGGCCCAACGCTACGCTGAAGGCCTTGGTGACATCGTCACCGCAGCCCGCAACCTGGGTGGCAGCCGCTCGGCCTGGGCGCAATATGCGATCGAAACGCCGAAACGCGACGGGCTTAAGGCGCATTTGAGCGAAAAGGGCATTCCGTCCGTCATCTACTACGTCAAGCCGCTGCATGAGCAGATCGCCTATCGCGACTACCCGCGCACGCCGACCGGCCTTGCCGTTTCGGAGGACCTGCCGAAACGCATCCTGTGCCTGCCGATGCACCCCTATCTCAGCGAGGCCGACCAGGACCGGATCATCGAAACGATCCGCAATTATATCGGCTCGAACTCGGCGCAGGCCGCGGCCGAATAGGCGTTGGGCACGGACACCCGACCGACACTTCCTTGGCATAGAGCGACGACGGCGCAGGCCGTGCGCTTCGCCCGTTATTTTGAGAAGGCCGCCGCGTGTCTTGTGGTCCCGTCTTCCATTCCCGATCGGGTCATGGAACGGCACTGCACTATGCAGATCCCCGCGGCGAAGACCAAAATGCCCAGCACCCATGACAACCAGATCCGATGGTCGACCGAGAGTTCGACGACAGCTATGATCAGGTAGGAGCTGGCTATGAAATGGCAGGGGCCGCTCAAACCACCGATCATTCTTATGATCGCCGCCAGGAGCACCCCATACACGATGATGCCCAGCGCTCCCAGTTCGTACCACAAATCGAATACGATATTATGTGCGCTTGGGAGATCCGCCTGCGCATAATATGTCGGACTCACGACAACCCCGGCCGCGTTTCTGATCGTATTGGCGCCATGGCCGAGGATCGGCTGGTCCGCGATGCGGGGCGAAATCATCTGCCATAGATCAAGCCGCGCTGCGAAGGTTCCTGGATAGAAAGCCAGCCATCCCGTTGTTTTGAGGTAGGCGAACAGCGGCGCGACGACGAAGGGGGCAATCAGGGCAAGAGACAAATAGACGGCGAAAAATCCAACCAAAACGTGCTGGCGGTATTTCGCGGGCATGACAAACATCACCGCCACGAGGACAATCGCCAGATTGACGCCGGTCGATCGGCCGTAGAGCAATGTCAGAACGGCAAAGAGAGCCGCAAGCCCTTTCCAGACCAGCCTCGGCTGGGCAAGAAATATGACGGCAAAAAAAGCTCCGTACACCGTGATCTTATGGAGGGTGAAAACGTTCTCCACAAAGCGTGGATCTTCGGTCAGAAACGCAAAATACAGTTCCCAGCCCATCACCGATACGACGCCGATCAACATGCCGGCCAATGACACCCGCGCGAGCCGCTCGCGCTGAGCGCTCGCAAGCGCGAGGATGCCCTGAAACAGCAGGATAGCGGCGATCGAGTAGCCAAACACGTCCCTCGCCGCCATGAGAGAGCGGCTCGCATCGACCGACCACAGGGCGCTCGCAAGGACAAAGCCTGACAAGAGAGCGAGAGCAATTGCAAGGCCTATCGTGCCTCTGGCAAAACGCGCACGCTTCGTCAAAAGGGCGAGAGCGCCCATGAGTGCCCCGACAAGCGTTAAGACCGTTGGGGACATTTCGACGAAGGCGAAAAGGGCGGGAGAGAGGGCGTAGAGGCCCAGCAACATCCTGAAGACTATTTCATCACGATTGCTGGTCCATGCGGGAAAGCCGCCCAAAATGACGGCATGGCATTTCTGAAACAAGGACATTCACTTACCGACTCAGGGGACGTCGACAAAGGATAGGCCATCGACGAGGGCTTTTCACCTACGTCCGATACGTCCCTGGATTGCAGCCTCGCCGCTGGCGATGAAATGCGGATTGGCGAAGTCCGCGTCATCGGCCTGGTTGCGCTTGCCATAGGTCAAGGGCTTGCCGTCCAGCGTCCGCGTCGTGCCGCCGGCGGCACGCAGCACCGCGTCACCCGCAGCGGTGTCCCATTCCATGGTGCGACCGAAGCGCGGATAAACATCCGCCTCGGCATTGGCGAGGAGGCAGAATTTCAGTGACGAACCGACCGAGACGATCTCGGCGGCACCAAGGTCGCGAATATAGGCTTCGGTTTCCGGCGTGTTGTGCGAGCGGCTGGCAACCACGGCCAGCGGCGTCGCGGCCGTTCTCACCGAAATCGGCCGGCGGGAAACGATGTGGTAGTCGCCATCGACTTCGAGGGCTTCCGCCCTGCCCGGTCGCCCGGAAAAAAACCGGCCGCTGCAGGGTGCGAAGACAACGCCGACTTCCGGCACACCATGGCGGACAAGCGCGATATTGACGGTGAAGTCGGTGCGCCGGTTGACGAATTCCTTGGTGCCATCAAGCGGATCAATGAGGAAGAAGGTCTCGCCAAGTTCGCCCGGCATGATGCCGGCCGCCGCTTCCTCCTCGGCCACGCACGGAATATCGGGGAATGCGGCGCGCAGGCCTGCAAGAATGATCTTCTCGCTCTCGCGGTCCGCCTCGGTGACCGGCGAGGCGTCCGACTTGCGGTCGACCGCGCAGCCGGCGTGGAATACGCGCATCACCTCGCGCCCGGCGGCTAGCGCCAGCCGCTCGAAGATTTCAAGCATCGACGTGTCGTCAGATGCCGCCGCCATTGTCATATTGGTCTTCGGCAATGTCCCGCTCGTTCAGCCAGTGTTCCAGGGCATCTACCATCTCTTCAGCCGATCTGCCGAGCGTCTTCAGATGGATCTCCGGTTTCTCCGGTGCTTCGTAAGGCGAATCGACGCCGGTGAAATTCTTGATCTCGCCATTCAGCGCGCGGGCATAGAGGCCCTTCGGATCACGCCTGGCGCATTCCTCGAAAGGCGTATCGACAAACACCTCGATGAACTCGCCATCGGCCATCAATTCCCTGGCCATCCGCCGCTCGGCGCTGAACGGGGAAATGAAGGAGACAATGACGATCAGCCCGGCGTCGGCCATCAGCTTGGCCACTTCGGCGACGCGGCGAATGTTCTCGACGCGATCGACATCGGTGAATCCAAGGTCGCGGTTGAGACCGTGGCGGACATTGTCGCCATCGAGAATGTAGGTATGACGCCCAGTAGCGAAAAGCTTCTTCTCGAACAGGTTGGCGATGGTCGACTTGCCGGAGCCCGAAAGCCCCGTGAACCAGAACACGGCGGGCCGCTGGTTTTTCATGTCGGAACGCACTCGCTTGCCGACATCGAGCGATTGCCAATGGATGTTTTCGGCGCGGCGCAGCGAGTGCACGATCATGCCTGCGCCAACCGTGGCGTTGCTGATGCGATCGATCAGGATAAAGGCGCCAGTGGTCCGGTTCTCGCCAAACGGATCGAAGGCAATCGGCGCCCGGGTCGAAATGTTGCAGATACCGACTTCATTCATTTCAAGCGACTTGGCCGCCTCATGCGCAAAGTCGTTGACATTGATGCGGTACTTCAAGTCGGTGACGGTGGCGCTGGTCTGATCGGTCTCGGTGCGCAGGATATAGGAACGGCCCGGCAACAGCGCATGCTCGTCGAACCAGACTATGTTGGCGGCGAACTGGTCGGCGACCTGCGGCCGTGCGGACGGCGAAACCAGCATGTTGCCCCTGGAAACCTCGACCTCGTCGTCGAGAACGAGCGTGATGGCCTGGCCGGCCACCGCCTGTTTGAGATCGCCGCCATAGGCGACGATGCGTTTGACATGCGAGGACTTGCCCGACTTGGCGACCACGACCTCGTCGCCTTGCGCAATCATACCCGACGCGATGGTGCCGGCAAAACCGCGAAAATCGAGATTGGGGCGATTGACGTACTGAACCGGAAAGCGGAACGGCAGCTCGGCCGTGGCTTCGTCGACGGAGACGGTTTCGAGATGCTCGATCAATGTCGGGCCGGAATACCAATGCGTGTTTTCGGAGCGGCCGCTGACATTGTCGCCGTAGCGGGCCGACATCGGGATCGGCGCGATGGTCTGGAAGCCGAGATCGCGTGAGAACTGCCGGTAGTCCTCGACGATCCTGTTGAAGACCGCCTGGTCAAAACCGACGAGATCGATCTTGTTGACCGCCAGGACGATGTGGCGGATGCCGAGCAACGAGGCGATGATCGAATGGCGCCGCGTCTGGCGCAGCACCCCCTGCCGGGCATCGATCAGCACGATCGCCAGGTCGGCGGTCGAAGCGCCTGTCGCCATGTTGCGGGTATATTGCTCGTGGCCGGGCGTGTCGGCGACGATGAACTTGCGCTTCGGCGTGGCAAAGAAGCGGTAGGCGACGTCGATGGTAATGCCTTGCTCGCGCTCCGCCTCGAGGCCGTCGACCAACAGCGCGAAGTCGACGTCGTCGCCCGTCGTGCCATGCTTGCGCGAATCGCGTTCAAGCGCGGCGAGCTGGTCCTCGAAAATCTGCTTGGTGTCGGAGAGCAGGCGTCCGATCAACGTCGACTTGCCATCATCCACCGAACCGCAGGTCAGGAAGCGCAGCAGCGACTTCTTCTCCTGCGCGGCCAGATAATCGCGGACGCCGTCCGTTGGAGCGAGGCTCTTTGCCATGATGTGGCGCATGGTCAGAAATACCCCTCGCGCTTCTTCTTTTCCATCGAACCGGCTTCATCGCGGTCGATCAACCGACCCTGCCGTTCGGAGGTGCGTGCCGTCAGCATCTCGCCAACGATGGCTTCAAGTGTGTCGGCGTCGGATTCGATGGCGCCGGTCAGCGGATAACAGCCAAGCGTACGGAATCGCACCAACCTGTCCTCCACGACCTCGCCGGGCAGTAGCTTCATGCGATCATCATCCTTGAGGATCAGCATGCCATCGCGTTCGACAACCGGCCGCCGCTTGGCGAAATAGAGCGGCACGATCGGGATGTTTTCCTGCAGAATGTACTGCCAGATGTCGAGCTCGGTCCAGTTCGACAGCGGGAAGACGCGGATCGATTCACCCTGCGCGATACGTGTGTTGAAGATCTTCCACATTTCGGGCCGCTGGTTCTTCGGATCCCACACATGCTGGGCGTTGCGGAAAGAGAAGATGCGCTCCTTGGCGCGCGACTTTTCCTCGTCGCGACGGGCGCCGCCAAAGGCAGCGTCGAAGCCGTATTTGTCGAGCGCCTGGCGCAGCGCCACGGTTTTCATCACATGAGTGTGGGTGTTCGAGCCGTGATCGAACGGATTGATGTTGTCGCGCACGCCATCTTCGTTGACATGAACCAGAAGATCGAAACCCAGCTTCTTCGCCATCTGATCGCGAAATGCGATCATCTCGCGAAATTTCCAGGTGGTGTCGACGTGAAGAAACGGGAATGGCGGCTTGGCCGGATAGAACGCCTTCATCGCCAGATGCATCAGCACCGACGAATCCTTGCCGACGGAATAGAGCATGACCGGCTTGGTGAAGGCTGCCGCGACCTCGCGGAATATGTGAATGGACTCGGCTTCAAGCCGCTGCAGATGCGTAAGCGCTGGTATCATGGACCGTGAGCGTTCTCTCATGCCTTGCAACAGAAGATCCTGCGTCAAATCATCGAGCCTTTTGCGCCCGGTTCAAAGCTTCGCTTCTGGACAAGTGTTTCGTGCGGGCGTTCTAGCAGATCGTCGCGGCCCAGAACAATGCAGGACGAGCCCGACAGCCATTCGTTCGGGAATGAATTTTCCACGGTTGCGACAAAACCCGGAAATTTCTGCTTGGAGAGCTTCCAGCCGTGAAAAGGCTGGAAAAATATTGCCTGCGAGATCGCTGGGGATGCTTCAGGGTCAACCGGTGCCGACCGCAGGTTTCGATCAGGGCGCACTATCGAAACAGCGGCACAGCCGCTATACGCTTTTTGAGAGAGGGCAAGATGCATTATGAATGGGCAATTTCGAGGTAAGCATGTTGGGGTTTCACCGAACACGATGTGCCGCATAAATTTTCTCGAGAATAGCGGGTCCGGAAATTGAACCGGCTTTCATTCATAAGGCAGCAAATCACGCCTTCGCGGATCAATGTCTACTTCTCCATTCTCTGCTTCTTTTCTCCCCCGGTCCTGGGATCGGCGGTCAGCTTCGTGTTCAACGGCGGCGGACTATGGTCCGTCCTGTTGATCGCCTTGAAGAGAAGGCACTTCAATGTCGACCGGGCGATGATGGCGCTAACGATCGCGATCTACGCCTATTGCGCAAGCAATGTCCTGGCGTCCATCGTCAACCACGCGATCGTCAAGGACGCACGGCATCTTGTCCCGCTGATCACCTTTCTGTTTTTTCCCATTTCCTATTCGACCTGGAGCACTACGCAAAAAACAACGCTCGTCCGCATCATTGTGTTGGCCAGCATGGCGGCTTGTTTCGGAGCGCTGCTGCTGGCGGTTTATCAGCAATATCGACTTGGTATGCGCGCCGAGGGTGGGGCGGGGAATGCGATCGTTTTTGCTGAGGTCCTCTGCCTTGCGGTGGTGATCTGCGTGGCCGCTGCCCTATCCGGTATAGAGAAATACAGGATCGCCCTCGCCTGCGCCGCACTCGGCGGAACGATCGCCATCATCTACTCCGGTACGCGCATCGTCTGGCTGGCACTGCTGATTGTCGGTGTCGCCGTTCTGTTGATCAACCAGCAGAAGCTAAGAGGGAGAGATGCCGTTCGCGTGCTTTTGCTGCTGGCCGCGATTGCGGTCGCTATCGCGTTTTTCGGGTTCCAGACGATAGCGGGGCGCGTCGCATTTCTGCACTCCGACTGGGATGCGCTGGCGGCCCATGGTGACCACACGACTGCTTTGGGACTACGCGTCGCGCTTTGGGATATCGGCCTGAAGGCATTTCATGAGATGCCATTGTTTGGACATGGGGTGGGTGCCACCCGGCTCTTGATCAAGCAGGGCTTTCAGGATCAGTTCGGGATGGATGCAGGTTTCAGTCATTTCCACAACGGCTTCCTGACCGCCTTGGTACAAGCGGGAATCTTGGGTGCGGTGACGCTGGCGGCGATCTTTGTGGCTGCCGTCAGAAATGCAGCCCTGGTCCTCCGTGACAGCACCGATCCGATCGAACGGTTCGGCGCCACCATGATCGTCGCCGTCGTGATCACCTACCTGACTGCCGGCATGACGGGCATCCTGATCGGCCATGACATTCTTGACTCGGTCTTTATGGTCTTCCTGGTGTCGGGAACATATCTTGCCTGTGGCCGCCAGGCCGCGTTGGTGGAAAGGCAAGCCCTTCCACCAGTGGTGGGAGCCCAGGCGACGTCACCACCGAAAAGCCAAACCGTTCCACTGGTGACGGAAGCCATTCCATCAGACCTGGCACCTCCGCCAGCCGCCCGATAGCCGGTCCTGGCAAGACAATGAAAGTCCTGGTTACGGGCGCGACGGGTTTCATCGGCCGCCAGGTGGTCCATCGGCTTCGTGAGGCCGGTGTCGAACTTCGCCTTGCCTCCCGTCAGCCGGAGAGACTTGATGCCGGGCCCGACACGATGCAGATGCCGGGGTACGATGCACCTGCCGAGGCTTTCCTGGCGCTGACCAGGGATGTTACGGATGTCGTCCATTGCGCGGGTCTGAACAATGATCAGGGCAATGCCGCCGAAGCTGATTTTCGGGCAGCCAATGCGCAATTGAGCGCACGTCTGGCGCATGCCGCCGCCACGCAGGCAAGCGGACGGTTCATTCATCTTTCCTCGATCCGGGCCGTGATCGGCGCGCGTGCCAGCGCAACCATCGACGAAAACACGATCCCCGACCCACAAGACGCCTACGGGCGCTCGAAACGTGAAGCAGAAATCGCCGTGTTGGGCGCCTATGCCTCGCATGGCCGTGCCGACGCGGCCATATTGCGGCTGCCTCCAGTCTACGGGATCGGGATGAAAGGAAACCTGGCGACGCTGATGCGGCTCGCCGATACGGCTCTGCCGATGCCAACGGGCGCATTGACGGCGAACCGCTCGCTGCTATCATCGCAATCCGCGGCACGGGCGGTGTGGCATCTGCTTTGCCATTCCGAGCCACTTCGTCCGATCTATCTCGCCAGCGACGAGCCGCCGGTGTCCGTCGCTGCCGTCATCGGTGCCTTTCGCCGCGGCTTGCGGAGGCCGACGCGCCTGATGACCGTGCCGGCTGGACCGATGCGGACAGCCGCCACACTGCTTGGCAAGCGGATGTTCTGGGACAGCCTGACGGCGACGCAAATATGCGACCCGTCGCTGCTTGTCTCGGAAGGCTGGGCGCCGGAACCCAGCACGCTGGAGCGGCTGACCGAGATAGCGCGGCTCCGAAACCCCCGACGTCCTGTTTGATCCCGGCCCAAAGACCGGTTCCGCTTGTGGAGCGGGGCTGCTCAGCCGCGATAAAGTGTTCCAAACAGGATCCGAAGGTCGAGCCAGAACGACGCGCTCCTGAGATAGGTGGCATCGGTTTCGGCCAGAAGTTGCGGGTTCGACATGTCGATGCCCCTGATCTGGGCCAAGCCTGTCATCCCGGGCAAAGCCTGCAAAACGCCCAGCCGCCTGCGGCATTCGATCAGTTCCGTCTGGGTCGGCAGGCAAGGACGCGGCCCGACCAGGCTCATTTCGCCGCGCAGGACATTCCACAGCTGCGGCAACTCGTCGAGCTTGAATTTCCGCAAGCCCCTTCCAACCGATGTCACGGCGCTCACCGGGGTTTCATGCGAGGGCAAGGATGGCGTTCCCTGGTACATCGTCCGCAACTTGTGGCAGCGAAAAAGCACACCTTCGCGGCCAATCCGCGTTTGTGAAAAAATCACCGGACCGGGCGAGGATACCCGGACGGCGACAATGGCCAGCAATAGAATGGGAGAGGTTGCCACCAGCAGCACAGCCGCACCGGCGAGATCGAAGATTTTCTTGGCTGTCTTCATGTGGCCGATAGGGCTCCCTGCCAGGGCTCTACGCGATAACCGCCAGCGATGCCCGTCAATCCGGCCGGCGTAGCACGAGGTCGCCTTCCCAACCAAGCGCGCCGCGCGGTCCTCGATTTCAGATACGACCCAGGACAAAGGCGAGATAGAGTCCAAGGGTGCCGGCAAAAGTCTGTCGATAGACGCCGCTTTTGCGCAGGGCGCCCAGGCGTTGGAAAAGGGAACCTCGCCGACCGTTCGCGAACAGGTCGAGGCACGCCACCGCATCCTTCGTAAGGAGATCGCGATTGACGGCAAGGCCGGCAAGATTGAGATCGGTCCAGTCCGCGAACTGGCCCTTGAACAGGCGACCCAGCCGGGAGATCCGCGCCTGCCACGATGCATTGGCGCCGACCAGATCAAGCACTCAAGATTATTTTCTGCACAGCCTAAGTCGCCTGCCCAGCCGTTTTCGGGATCACCTCTTGAGGCGTGGCCCCCCTCGCCTTCTTGGCGCGGTCAAGACCGGCAAGCGCGGCAAGCGAAGCTGCCTTGTTCTGGCTCTTCATCTCCTGCTGAAGCGCCGCAAGTGCTGTCTGGACATCCGACCACTGCGCGACATCGGTGCTCAGGCCGAAGATCTTGGCAATGCTGAGTTCCACCAGTTCCTCGTCCTCGCCGTGCAGGGTCTCGTGGAGCTTTTCGCCCGGGCGGATGCCTGTGAAGCGGATTGGAATGTCCGTATAGGGGCTTTTTCCCGCCATGCGGATCATCGTTTCGGCCACTTCGACGATCGGCACGGGCTTGCCCATGTCGAGCATGTAGACGGCGTAATCCTGGCCGGCCGGCCGCGAGGCGGCATCGGCCGCCGACATGATGACGAGATCGACGGCTTCGGCGACAGTCATGAAATAGCGCGTCATGCGCCGGTCGGTTATGGTGACCGGCCCGCCGGCCTCGATCTGCGCCTGGAATATGGTCGCCACCGAGCCATTGCTGCCGAAGACGTTGCCGAAGCGCACGGCGATGAACTTGGTGGAGGCGCGACGCCCGCCCGGTTCGCCGGCCGGCGTGCCGTGCAGGGCGCTGACGATCTGTTCGGCGGCCCGCTTGGTCATGCCGAGCACGGAGGTCGGATCGACGGCCTTGTCGCTCGAGACCATTACGAATTGCGCCACTCCGCATTTAGCCGCGACCTCGGCGCAGACAAGCGTGCCGAAGACGTTGGTCTGGATGGCCGATTCCCAATTCTCCTCCAGCAGCGGAACATGCTTCAACGCCGCTGCATGGAAGATGATGTCAGGTTTGAATTCCGTGACGACGCGCGTCATCTGGCGCCGGTCCGCGACATCGACGATGCGGACCTTGAGGCGATCATGATGCTTCTCGTCGATATACTGGCTCAACTGGAAGATGCCGAATTCGGAATTGTCGGCGACCAGCACGGCCTCGGCTCCAAGCTCCAGCGACCGCTTGACCAGCATTCGCCCGATGGAGCCGGCGCCTCCCGTGACCAGGACGCGCTTGCCGCCGACGAAGGCGCCGATGCGCTCGATGTCGGATGGCACAGTCGGGCGGCGCAGGATCGTTTCCATCTCGACGGCATCGAGAACGAGCTTTCCCTCCTGGCCCAGCTGCGAAAGGCCTGCGAACTGCACGACCGCTATGTCGGCGTGACGCGCGACACGGACCAGCTCCGAGTATTCCTCGATCTCATGCTCGGCGCCGCTGCCGAAGATCAGCAGATCGAGGCTTTTGGTGCCGCTCGCATAGTCCTCCAGGACATCGATCAGGCGCGGCCGGGTCGCCACCACCGGGACCCCTTGAATGCGCGTGCCGAGCGGCGCGCCATGCTCGGTGGCCATGATGCCGGCTATGGTATGATCGGGGGGTTGCGCCGTGCGCGTGAAACGAATGATCAGGTCGGCCTCGCCGAGCCGCCCGACGAACAGGGCCTGCTTGGTGCGCGCCGTGTCGGCTTTGCCGCTGAGGACACCCCAGCTCGCGCCGTCACGCAGGAAGCGGTAGAACAGCCGGGGCGCCGAGATGACGGTGAAGGAGACGAGCAGGAAGACGATGAACTGGCGCTCGTTGAGCCCCGCGACAGGCTGAAAGGAACGCACGAACAGTGAAACGGCGTAGAGGACGAATGTCAGTATCGCGCAGCTCTTCAGGATGTTGAAGAAATCAGGCGTCGAAGCGAAGCGCCAGACCGTGGTGTAGAGGCCGCAATATCTGAACAGCAGATGGCTGATGACCACGATGCCGGCCCAGGTGACAAGGCCCTCCGTGGAGAGCGCCCCAAAGGAAAGATCCGACCGCGACAGGACGAGGCTGAGCGCCACGGCGACCAGGACCATGACCACGTCCTGGACCATGATGAAGGCGCGCCGCATCTGAGGCCTGAGCCCGAACACAGCTTCTATATAGGATACCATTGGGCAGTACTGAACTCCGGACGTGAGAACTTCAACACCAATGCCGCGCCAGGTCGAATACCATTCGCCACCGGCCACCTATGTTAGCGCAAATTTCTCGGCCCCCGCCGCCTTTATCGCATAGCGTGGACTTGAAGCCATCGCCAGGGATTTTTTCACCGGCGTCTCATGAACGAGCGCGTTGATGAAGATATCATGTAACAGCGACTGGAAAAGTAGCTTCCGCTTATAAACACTGTCGCGCGACTCAGGTGGATTACAAGACCGGCCGAAAGATTGGAAATTTCGGCGGATTTGACGCCGCCTTTCTGGTCAACTACTCACGAAGTCTCGCCCAAGCCATTACCGACGCACTATTTGGAGAGCCCGAGGAACACTGGACGGCTGGCCAAACGATTTCCGGTTGACAGATGGGCGCACTGCAATATGACGGCCTTCCCCCACACTAGCCAAAGTGAAGTAATGAAATTTGGATCGAGTGGCCTTCGAGGCTTGGCTTCGGAACTGGTCGGCAAACCGAGTGGACTTTATACTGAAGCCTTCGCTTGGCGCCTAGCAGCAGGCGGGCTCCAGCCGAAGGCCAAGGTGTTCATAGGTCGCGACTTGCGCGATAGTAGCCCGACCATTGCAGCCAACTGCATGGCTGCCTTGGTGGTTGGTGGATTTCAACCGATCGATTGCGGTGCCATTCCAACACCAGCTTTGGCGTTGTATGCTCGGCAGCATGGCGCAGCGGCGCTTATGGTGACCGGTTCGCATATACCCGCTGACCGCAATGGCATCAAATTCTATAACCCGCAGGGTGAGATCAGCAAGGCCGATGAAGCCGCTATAGCACGCTATGCCGCGGAAAGGTCAGACGCTTATAACGCCCCGCCGGCAATAGGAACGGCTTTGCCAGGACATCATGACCAGGCGATTACCGCCTATCGCGCGCGCGCTGACGACATCCTGGAGCCTGGATCCCTTTCAGGCATGAGGCTCGGCGTCTATCAGCACAGTTCGGTCGCGGCGGACCTTCTCGTGAAGGTTCTCCAATCTTTTGGCGCCCATGTGATACCTGTCGGGAAATCCGATACCTTCGTACCTGTCGACACCGAAGCCGTTGACCCGACCACAATTGCAAAGTTCAAGGGTTGGGCTCGAGAATTCAAGCTCGACGCCATCGTGTCGGCCGACGCCGATGCCGATCGACCACTTATCGCCGACGAGAATGGCGATCTGTTTCGTGGCGACCTGATCGGCCTCGCCACGGCCTTGTTCTTGCGGGCTGATAGCGTAGTGACGCCCGTGACCTCCAACTCAGGCATTTCGGAAGCTTTCGGTTTTACGGTTCTGAGGACAAAGGTGGGATCTCCATTTGTCGTTGAAGCCATGGAAGCTTCCTACCATCCCGAAAAAACCGTCATTGGCTTCGAGGCTAATGGTGGCGTTCTCCTGGGGGCGGACTGTTCACTTCACGGAAAAACGTTGACGGCATTGCCGACACGAGATTCCCTGCTCCCCATCCTCGCCGTTCTCGGTATGGTCGCGTCGACAGGAAAATCCCTGTCGCGTTTGCGCGAACTGTGGAATCTTCCCGCCTGCGCAAGCGAACGTCTCGAAAATTTTCCGGTGGAGAGTTCCCGCAGCTTGATGCGCCGGCTTGCGGACCGGGATGCACTGCAGCGATTTCTGGCGCCGTTCGGGACCGTTGCCGACGTCGACGAGACTGACGGGCTAAGGACAAAAATGGAAACCGGCGAGATCATCCATCTGCGGCCGTCCGGCAACGCGCCGGAGCTTCGCTGTTATTCAGAGGCTATGGACCCAAGCAGAGCGACAGCGATCGTGGCGCTGACGCTCGAAAGAGCGCGGGCAATCACATCCACAAACGAAGCAGAGGTCGCGTAATGAAAGTGGTTCCCGTCATCATCAGCGGTGGAGCCGGATCGCGACTATGGCCCGCCTCGAGGCAATCGCACCCCAAACCTTTCCTCAAAGTGGCTGACGGACATTCTCTTATTCAGCACACAGTGTTGCGCGCAGCTTCGATAGAGCATGTCGTGGAACTCGTCGTGGTAACGTCCGGAGAACACCTGTTCCTGACGAAAGACGATTTCGACGAACTGGATTCCGTGATGTTGCCGCGCACATTTCTGCTCGAACCGGAAGGCCGCGATACGGCCGCCGCGGTGGCGGCGGCCGCTATCCATGCCAAGGCAACGCAGGGTCCTGAGGTGATTCTGTGTGTCTTCCCGGCGGATCACATGATTGGCAACCTGCCTGCTTTTCTGGCCGTGATGGGCCGGGCCATCGAACACGCGCAGCTGGGGCGGATCGCCACATTGGGCATCAGCCCGACCAGACCGGACACTGCATTCGGTTATATCGAAGCGGATGGTGAGAAAGTCGTCCGTTTCGTTGAAAAACCTGATCTCGAGACGGCCAAGGCCTATGTCGCATCCAAGCGCTTCTTCTGGAACGGCGGCATCTTCTGCTTCAGCGCACAAACCATGCTCGACGAAATGGCTTTGCATTGTCCCGCGGTGATCCAGGCTGTCTCCGACAGCTATGAGAACGGCCACTTCAGTCAAGGCGAAGGCTTTGCCAAGATCGAACTCGCGCCCGAGCACTTTGGCTCCGCCCCGCGAGTCTCGCTTGACCACGCGGTCATGGAGAAGACAAACAATCTTGCCGTGGTTCCCTGTGACATGGATTGGAACGACATCGGGTCGTGGAACGCAATGGCCGACCTGATCGCTCCCGATGCAAGCGGGAACAGGATACGCGGCGATGTTCACATGATCGACACAACCGGTAGCTATGTGAGCTCCGATAAGCGCGTCATCGGCACGGTCGGCGTCAGCGACCTGGTGATCGTGGATTCCCCGGATGCGTTGCTTGTCGCATCCCGCGACCGTGTTCAGGACGTCAAGAAGCTGTTTGACGACCTCAAGGCTTCTGGACATGAAGCGCACCTGCTTCACAGCACGGTGCACCGCCCGTGGGGTACCTATACGGTTCTGGAGGAAGGCGAGCGCTTCAAGATCAAACGCATCGAGGTGAAGCCCGGTAGACGTTTGAGCCTGCAAATGCACTACCATCGTTCCGAGCACTGGGTCGTGGTCAGCGGCTCCGCGAAAATAGTCAATGGCGACCAGGAGCTGTTTCTGGCGACCAACGAATCGACCTACATCCCCTGCGGCCACAAACATCGGCTGGAAAACCCGGGAAGAATCGACCTGGTGATCATTGAAGTACAAAGCGGCGATTATCTCGGCGAGGATGACATCGTGCGCTTCGACGACGTATACGGCCGCGCCTGACAACCGGTTGGCTCGCAGAGCTAAGGGCGGCAAAGCCTTAGGGGCTAGGCGGACACAAATCGGATACATCGAGAACATTGATGAAGAAAAAAGCACTGATAACCGGCATCACCGGGCAGGACGGCGCCTATCTGGCGGAACTCCTGCTGGAAAAGGGTTATTCCGTTCACGGCGTAAGGCGCCGCACATCCCTTTTTAATACGGATCGCATCGATCATTTGTATCATGATCCGCATGAAAAGGGTGTGGATTTGACATTGCATCACGGCGACCTGACTGACTCATCAAGCCTGATGAGGATTATTCAGCTCGTTCAGCCGGATGAGATTTATAATCTGGCGGCACAGAGCCACGTAGCCGTTTCGTTTGAGGAACCCGAATACACCGCAAATTCAGACGCCTTAGGAGCGTTGAGAATTTTGGAAGCCATTCGTATCCTCGGTTTGGCGCAGAAAGTCCGTTTCTACCAGGCATCCACCTCCGAGCTCTACGGGCTTGTGCAAGAGACGCCCCAAACGGAAACCACACCATTCTACCCGCGGTCGCCATATGCCGTGGCCAAATTGTATGCGTATTGGATTACCGTCAACTATCGCGAAGCATACGGTATCTACGCGTGCAACGGCATTTTGTTCAATCACGAGTCTCCGATGCGGGGCGAGACATTTGTGACGCGCAAGATTACGCGAGCCCTCGCGCGTATCAAGCTAGGCATCCAAGACAGACTCTACCTGGGCAATCTCGACTCCTTGCGCGACTGGGGGCACGCCAAAGACTACGTCGAGATGCAATGGCTTATGCTGCAGCAGGAAAAGGCCGAGGATTACGTCATCGCTACTGGCGAGCAGCACTCGGTCCGTGAGTTTGTGACCTTAGCGGCTGCGGAACTGGATATCCGAATCCGGTGGGAGGGAAAGGGCATCGACGAGAAGGGATATGACTCGCATGGCCAATGTATCGTGGCTGTGGACCCTGGCTATTTCCGGCCGACGGAAGTCGAAACCCTTCTTGGTGATCCCAGCAAAGCTCGAAAGAACCTTGGCTGGGAACCCAGGACCAAGTTCATTGATCTTGTGAAAGAAATGACCCGCGAGGATTTTAAGAGCGCTCAACGCGAACAGCTCCTTACGGAGCATGGTTATCAACTCTTTACCCGCAAAGAATGAACCGTGAGAAAAATTCCAGTATACGAACCACACCTTGCCGGAGAGGTTTCGGCATACGTCAATGAGTGCCTGACAACGGGTTGGATTTCTTCTCGCGGACCCTTCATATCCCGCTTTGAAAACGCGTTTGCGGAATATGTTGGCGCCCAACAAGCGACAAGCGTCGCAAACGGTACCGTAGCCCTTCATCTTGCATTGGATGCGCTGGGGATCGGTGCCGGCGATGAGGTCATCGTTCCAAGTTTCACCTATATTGCGTCCGTTAATACCATTTTGCAGACCGGCGCCACGCCGATCTACGTCGATTCTTTGGAAGACACCCTGCAGATGGATCCACAGGCAGTGCGAAACGCCATAACCCCCAGGACCCGCGCGGTCATGGCAGTGCATCTGTATGGCCATCCTTGCGACATGGATGCGATCCCAATTCTCTGCCGCGACCATAATCTGCTGCTCGTCGAAGATTGCGCGGAAGGCTTCGGAACCCGCTGGCGGGGTCAGCACGTCGGCACGTTCGGAGATGTTGCCACTTTCAGCTTCTTCGGGAACAAAACAATTACGACGGGCGAAGGGGGAATGGTGCTGGCGCGATCCGCCGATGTGATGGACAAGTGCCGGCGCCTGAAAAGCCAGGGCGTTTCCCCGACCCGTGAATACTGGCACGACATGCTCGCTTATAATTATCGGATGACCAACATCCAGGCGGCGATCGGGCTTGCCCAGATCGAGATGGCTGAAGAGATCATAGCGCGCAAGCAGCAAATTGCAGAGATATACCGGACCCGACTGTCCCGGCTTCCATTGAGGACCCATGATCCCGTCGGCGACGTTAATCACTCGCACTGGATGTGTTCGATTGTCGTTGATCAAGTCGAGGATCGAGATCGGCTGCGTGCCCGTCTTGCCGACGATGAAATCGAGACGCGCCCGTTTTTCCCCTTAGCGAGCCACATGCCGCACTGTCATTCCGACCAGACTTTCCCGATCGGCGACAGCATGAGCAAGCGTGGCATCAATCTGCCGAGCTATCCCGGACTGACGGAAGAACAACTGAACCGCGTATGTTCTTCGATCGCCGGTTATTTCGAAAGCCGATCGCTGTGATTTTGCGTCAGGAAGTGGCCTGTGGGTGAGTACATAAGAGGTATCTGGGCCGCGCGCTATTTTTGGATACATCTCGCGATGTCGGACCTGCGCGGGCGCTGGAGAAGGTCTTTCTTCGGTGTCCTTTGGTCGATTATCCAGCCGCTGGGCCTAACAATCCTCATCTCTATCGTATTCAGCCGTATTTTCGATTCCGCGATCTCGGAATATGCGCCCTATATTCTCTCCGGGGTTGTCATCTGGGAATACATTGTCTTCAACGTGAGTGGGGGCGCCTTGGCTTTCGTTCAAGCCGACGCCTACATCAAGCAGACACGCCACCCGTTAGCGATATATACGCTTCGAAACGTCATTTCCGGGCTTGTGGTGCTTGCTATGGCCAGCATCAGCCTCATCGGCTGGGTGCTCGTCGTCATGCCGCAGAACTTCGGGTGGTCATGGCTTGCAGCCCTCACAATATTTCCAATCATTGGTCTGATTGTCTGGCCTTGGGCGACGATAATGGCGTATTTTTCTGCCCGTTTTCGCGACCTGCCGCATGCGCTCGGCCTGATATTGCAAGCCGTATGGTTCGTTTCGCCGATCTATTTCGAGACTTCGGTATTCCGCAAAGGAAACTTGCACGTCCTTCTCGACTACAATCCGATCTATCACCTCCTCCAGATTGTACGCGCCCCGCTTTTACACGGCGAATGGCCTGTCGCAGCCAATTACCTGTGGTGCCTGGGGACCATCGCCGTGCTCATGATTGTCGCGGCACTCGTAGGCAGGTCGGCTGAAAAGAGGGTGATCTTCTATCTATGACAAACCAGATCCGCCTCGAATCGGTAAACCTCCATTATGCATCGGTGGGCTTTAGAGAGCGCTCCCTCAAATCGATGCTGGCATCGCTGGCGACGTTGAATGGCGGAGCCAAGAAGATCGTGGACATCCACGCATTGAAGAATATCAGTCTCGACATTGGTCCTGGCGAGCGGGTTGGTCTTCTGGGGCACAATGGGGCAGGCAAGAGCACGTTCCTCAAGATGGTGGCAGGATTATACCCCGTATCGTCAGGAAAACGGGTGGTCGAGGGAACCGTCCGGTCATTGTTTGACCTGAGTTTGGGTTTCGAACCTGACGCTACTGGCCGAGAGAACATCCTGTATCGTGGACTTCTCCTCGGTCTCTCGCCGAAATTCATGCGCTCGATCGAGGAAGAGGTTGTCGCATTTGCCGACATCGGGGAGTTCATCGACTACCCGATCAAGACCTACTCGGCTGGCATGCAGGTGCGCCTCGCCTTTGCGATTTCGACAGCCGTCGGTGGTGACATTCTCCTTCTCGATGAGGTGATCGGCGCCGGTGACGCGAACTTCATGGGAAAAGCACGCCAACGCATTCTCGATCTCGTCGAGCAGGCGGAGATTCTGCTTTTGGCTTCGCATGACTTCAAAACACTACAGTCCATATGCGCAAGGGGAATTGTGTTTCATCACGGTGAGGTCATCTTTGACGGCGATATCGTGGACGCGGTCTCCAACTATATGATGGCAAATGGGATTGGTGCAAATTGCTAAGACATATAACGATAATTTTGCCGTTTCCTTATCGTGGCGGATCGTTGCGTGTCACGAAAACCATCGCGCGCATGATCCGTGCCGGAAGTTCGCAAGCTGGTGAGTCATGTCGGGTTCGGATCGGCGTCCTCTCTGGAAAATATGATCTGGTGGCGGATTTCACTGATGCTGTCGAAGATGGTATTGATATTGTGGAATTCGACTGGCTAGAAGTTCCGGCTGAGACAGTTGAGGCCGCAAATGCGAACCAAGGCCGACGGGTGACTTTGCCGTTCGATGCCTATCAAATGCCCATCGACGGCCTGAAAAACTTCGCCGACTCTGATCTTTGGTTGATCGTTTCGGATCGTACATTAAAACCTCTGGCCCCAATCCGGCCGTATGCCATCTTCGCAACTGACTACATTCAACGGTATGTGCCCGAGATTTTTGAAGCCAACGCGAGCGGGGGCTACGATCTGCCTTTTTTGCAATCCGTACGAGAGGCTAACGCAGTAATCACCACCACACCCCAAACCGCTGAAGACGTGGTTTCTTATGTTGGAGTCCCCCGAAGTCGAGTATCTCTCGCGCCGATGGACTTTGATCCGACCTCAATCGCGGAGACGAGGTCGTCCTCCAATAAGTTAAAAAAGGACTATTTCGTCTGGCCGACCAATACCACAAAACACAAAAACCACTTGCGGGCGCTGGATGCTATTCGTGAGTACTACGATGATCTTAACGGAACTCTCGGCTTAAAAGTTGTGGGTCCGTTCTCCGACTATATGGACCCAGAGAATGCGGACACGCCGGAATGGTTTCAAAAAATACCATATATCCAGGATATCCAAAAGAAGATCCGACTGTCACCTTCTATCAGGGACAACGTTCACTTCCTGGGCGAGCTTTCTGATGCGGCATACTCTACCGCTGTCGCTCGTGCGAGATTCCTTTGGCACCCTACGATTTACGACAATGGGACTTTCGCCGTTGCTGAGGCTGCTTGGCTTGGGACACCATCTCTCTCAAGCGATTATCCGCAAATGCGGTACATCGGCGAGCGGTTCTCTATCCCAATGGAGTTTTTTAACGCGAAAAACTCAAAGCAAATGGCGTTTGCATTAAAGAATATGGAAACGAAGGCTGACAGGCTGCGCGGGTCTCTACCAAACCGCGAAGCTCTGTCACAGCATTCCTGGCAGCGATACGCCGCAGAATATTGGGCGATGCTGAAAGGGATCGCGGCATGAAGAAGCTCGGTATTTTTCTTGGATACACACCAAGGCAGCTCGTGCCGCACGAGGGCATCACTCGTCTGCTTGGCTTTATCGTGCGAGGAGCCGTAAGAGCCGGAGATATCTCGGTTACCATAGCTGGCCCTGCCTGGTTGAAGAAAGATATCCTCAATCTTTTGGACGATGCGGGTGTACCGGCCGGCTCCGTTGACATCATAACAACAAAGGGCGAACCTTATCTTATAAGGCTGTGGAGAGTTTGGACAAGGATATTCCAGAAGTCGAAGCCTCGGAAATTAAAGCGAAATCGCCTGTTTAGATACATCACCAAAGGTATGCGCATTATTGTCGACTGGCTTTCGCACTCGTCTTTTTATGTCTTCGCCTTCGGCATTATACTTATACTTATTCTTACTCTTGCATTTACGCTTCCTCTGTTAATTCTGGCGACTATTGGTGTTGGCATTTATGCGGCAAGACGGCTCTCTTCCAAATTTAGAGGAAGTCGATACTATCGGGCCAAAAATTGGGTTATGTCGAGATTCTATTACATTCTCAGCACTATAGGACCGCTTGATACTGTTCAATCTCACGAGCTTAATCGCCTCGTCAAACTGCTAAATAGACGACGGGACATAGATGTCTGGTACGTGCCTTCGATGTTCTGGCCGGAGATATCCAGACTCCGCGGAAAAGTGGTAATGGCTGCTCCTGACATCGTTTTTTACGAGCATCCCGCGCAGTATGTTGGTCCGGCCGAGATGAGAACGTCGGAGCGGATGTCGAAGAGCATTGCTGGCGCGGACCAGTTGATCACCTACAGCGATCATGTGAAGACCAGTCATATTGTCAGCCGACATAACGTAGACCCGCGCCATGTAACTGTGATCCGACATGGCTTTGTCGACATGGCATCGATTGAACGAGGTAATGGAACCAAACAAAATGCATTGGATGTTCTGCACAACTATCTGAAAGAGAAGGAAGAGAGCTTTCCCGAATACCTTCGCGGCTTCCGGTTCGACGACGTGAAATTCCTATTCTACTCCTCACAGATTCGACCACACAAGAACATCGAAGCATTGATAGGCGTTTTTGAGAGGGTGCTCCGGGATCACTATCAGCCTGTAAAATTAATTCTCACTGGCCGTACGGCAAGCAATGAACGTGTCTGGAAACTCATCGGGGAACGCGGTTTGCAAAGGGACGTCGTGTCTCTGCCATCTGTGCCGAATTACGTTTTGGCCGCTCTTTATAGGCTTGCAGTTCTTTCAGTAACACCAACTCAGTTTGAGGGTGGGTTTCCGTTTACCTTTTCCGAAGCTTACTCGGTCGGCACGCCGTCGATAATGAGTAGGATACCTGTGGTGACGGAAGTCATTCAAGATCAAGCTTTGCTTGATCTCATGACCTTTGACCCCATGGATCGAGAAGAGATGTTGCAGAAAATCCTTTGGGCGCTGGATAATAGGCAAGCCTTATTGGAAGCGCAGAAGCCTTTGTTCGAAACGATGTCCTCGAGGACCTGGGAGGTTGTGGCCAAGGAATACCTCGATCTTATTGTTAGAAGTGCCACCGAACAGAAGCGGACGCGACCCGAGGCGAAAAATAGATCGAAGGTAAGATGAGGTTGCGTGAAATCGACCAGATCAAGGCTGCCTACGTGGCAGCAAGATTGTAAGTGCCGACGCAATGGCCGCTCGTGGTAGGCGAAAAGGCATGACCCCATCATCATGATCAAAGGCCTTTTCATTCTAGGCTTTGGCGGCCATGCGCGCAGCGTAGGAGATATAGCCTTGTCGACAGGTTTCGACGATCTGCTCTTCGTCGATGAACAGGCAAAGGCCGGTGAGGAATTTGCCGGCTTTCCTGCTGTCGCTGTTCTTCCCAGCAATGCGGCTGGGGTTGGCTGGCTCATGTTTCCAGCCTCGGGTGACAATGCGCGGCGACGCGCGCAATGCGAGAGCGCGCTTCTTCCTCTTGCAACGCTTGTTGCACCGACTGCCTCTGTCGGCAGGCAATGTGAGATCGGGCAAGGGTCGCTGATCGCTCATCAGGCCCATGTGGGACCGCTCGCAAAGATCGGCCGAGGCGTCATCATCAATAGCGGCGCAATCGTCGACCACGAATGCGTGATCGGCGATTTTTCGCATATTTCCGTCAATGCGACCGTTGCAGGCCGTTGCCGAATAGGCGCGCAAGTTCTGGTCGGCGCAGGTGCGGCCGTGATTGATGGGATCAGCATATGTGACAATGTCATTGTCGGCGCTGGTGCAACGGTCGTGCGAGACATTGAAGTGCCTGGCGTGTATACAGGCACGCCGGCTCGTCGAGCCCACGGCTAGACAACGCCAGCCGCTTTCCTTTCAGGCTCGAACAGAAGAAAACGGCCCGATTGATGAAAATCGGCATTGATGCCCGTAACCTGGTCCACAATCTCACAGGCATTGGCCGCTATGTGCTGGAGATGTGCCGCGGGTTGGCGGAAACTGGTCACGATATCTTCCTTTATCTCCCCGAGAAACCGATCTCGGATTTGTCCGGCCTATCGGGCGCGACGTTCCGGATATCCGGTCATGCAGGTAATGTCAGGCGCATGATTTGGTCTCAGACCACACTGCCGCAACAGGCGGCCGGCGACAAAATCGACGTCTTTTGGGGACCCGCTCATAGATTGCCTTTCAATTTGGATCCGCATATCCCACGCGTTGTGACCATTCATGATCTCGTGTGGCATCATGCGGCGTCCACAATGCGTTTGCGGGGTTGGCTCGGCGATCGCTTCCTTATGCGACCAGCCATATTCTCGACGGACGAGATCATCACAGTCTCGCACTCTACGGCCGACGCTGTTCGGAAGTTGTATCCATCGGTCTCCAAGAGAGTGCGTGTTATATATCCGGGGCTGACGAGGCTGGACGATGACGGCACCAGCACCGTGCTTGCAGACAACGGCATCGACCGCGACTACGCCCTTTTTGTCGGCACGCTTGAACCGCGCAAAAATTTGAAAAAGCTGCTGGAAGCATATGCGCTGCTTCCCGAACCTGTGAGGAAAAATCTGTTGTTCGTGATAGCGGGAGGCCAGGGGTGGCGTCTTGGAAACCTTCGCGAGCACATGGTGCGTCTTAAGATCGAGCCGGAGGTACGGTTGGCGGGGTATGTCACAGATAGCGACCTTGCGGTCCTTTACCGCCGAGCCAAATTTCTTGCCATGCCATCCCTCTACGAAGGCTTCGGATTTCCAATTATCGAAGCAAATGCGTTTGGAGCGCCTGTCCTGACTTCGAATCTGTCGTCCATGCCTGAAATAGCTGGCGAGGCTGCCCTTCTCGTTGACCCGACCGATGTTCAAGATATCTCGACCGCCATAGAACGCCTGGCGCTCGACAACACCTTGCGTTCGCAACTGGCTGAGAAGGCGCCGCTTAACGCGCTCCGGTTTAGCTGGAGAAAAAGTGCCTCGGAACTGGCGGCGGCATTTGAGTCGGCCATCGCCGCGAGAAAGCACTGATATGAAAGGCAAGCTGGAGATCTTTGAGCAGGCCATCGAGCAAAGACGGAAGACCCGCGTTTGAAAGTCCTGCACTTCTTCAAGACCTACTGGCCGGATACGTTTGGCGGCGTGGAGCGGACGATCCATGCCATCGCGCAAAGCACGGCGCGCCACGGCATCGAAACCGAAGTGCTTTCGTTGAGCCGAATCCCTGGCGAGAACACACGGGCTTTCGATGGGCATATGGCCCGCAAGGCCAAACTGGATTTCGAGCTGGCATCGACCGGTTTTTCACGCGAGGTCTTTCGGGAATTCAGAGCGCTCGCCAAAAATGCCGACCTGATACATTACCATTTTCCATGGCCGTTCATGGACATCGTGCATTTTCACGCCCGTCACGGCAAACCGACGGTCGTCACTTACCATTCCGATATCGTCAAACAGAAACTCATCCTGCCTCTTTATCGACCGCTGATGCTGCGCTTCCTGAAGGACGTCGACGCTATCGTCGCGACGTCTCCGGACTATTTGAAATCGAGCCCCGTTCTCAGAGCCTTGGGGGGCAAATCGACGATCATTCCCATCGGCATAGATGAAACGGCTTATCCCACGCCGACCGAAGCCGACAACAGCTGGTGCCAAGCGGCTGTGGCGGAGCCTTTCGTGCTATTCGTCGGCGTCTTGCGCTATTACAAGGGGCTGGACGTGCTGATTGAGGCAGCCGACAAGGTCAGGTGCAAGATCGTTATTGCCGGGTCGGGGCCTATCGAACAGAGCCTCAAGCTTCAGGCCAAGACGTTGCGCCGCGACAATGTGATGTTTCTTGGCGAGGTCACGGAGCAGCAAAAGATGGCGCTCCTGCGCAACTGCCTCGGCTTCGTTTTTCCGTCTAACCAGAGGTCGGAAGCCTACGGGCTTTCACTGGTGGAGGCTGCCATGTGCGGCAAACCGATGATTTCGTGTGAGCTCGGAACGGGAACAAGTTATGTGAACAAAGCCGGCGAGACGGGGCTAGTCGTTCCGCCTTCAAATCCAGCACGCCTGGCCGAAGCCATCAACCAGATCGTCGATTCGCCCGTCGAAGCAGCGAATTGGGGGCAAGCTGCCCGTGATCGCTACATCAGGCTCTTTACAGCCGACAGGATGGGAAAGGCTTATGCCGATCTCTACCGCCAGCTCGATAGTGGCCGCCGCTGAACGGCTTTGCGCCGCGACAACCAGTGAATCCTTCCACCGGCCGCTGCTTGGTCATGCATAGGGACCATTGGAGCCCCCGCTTACAAGACGATGGACCACTTCTCGGGCCGACTTCTGCCAGTCCGGCGCCGTCCATCCGAATGACGCGCCGAATTTCGCGCTCGACAGCCGCGAGTTGACAGGGCGGCGCGCCTTGGTTGGGTAGTCCATCGTCGTGATGTCCCGTACCCGCGCCCAGGGACCACCAAACCCCCGGCTTGTGTCGAGGATATGACGGGCAAAGCCGCTCCAGTTGGTCTCGCCCGTGCCGGCCAGGTGACAGGTGCCGAACGCGGCGAAGTCCTTGTCGCCATGCAGCAGTGCGGCCGCATGCAGGATCGCGTCGGCGATATCAAGTGCGGATGTGGGATTTCCCCATTGATCTGATACCACCGAAATCTCATCGCGGTCGGCGGCGAGCCGCAGCATGGTTTTCACGAAATTCTTGCCAAACGGACTGTAGACCCAGGCGGTGCGCAGGATCAGGTGGCGCGGATTGGCTGATGCCATCGCCTGCTCGCCGGCTAGCTTGGAGGCGCCGTAGACACCGAGCGGCGCCGTCGGGTCGGTTTCGATATAGGCATCGGCCTTGGTTCCATCGAAGACATAGTCGGTCGAAAGATGGATGACCGGCACGCCCAGCCTCGCCGCGGCCTCCGCCACCTTGCCGGCACCGGTCGCGTTGACCGCAAAGGCCAGATCGGGCTCGTCCTCGGCCTGGTCGACGGCGGTGTAGGCGGCGGCCGACACGACGATATCGGGCTTGGCACCCGCGATGACGTCGATGATGGTGTCAGGCCGTGCCAGGTCAAGCTCCGGGCGGCCGATGGCGACGACCTCCACGCCCGCGCGCGCCTGGCCGGCCGCGAGCAGGCTCGCAGCGACCTGGCCGTCGCGTCCAGTGACGAGGAGCCTCACGCGCCCAACTTGCGGGCTTCGCCCAGTCTTTCGCCGGCATAGCGCTGTTCGCGGATCGGCCCCCACCACCATTCGTTGTCGAGGAACCAGTCCACGGTGCTGGCCAGGCCGCTGTCGAAATTCTCCCTGGGCGTCCAGCCGAGCTCGCGGCTTATCTTGGTGGCGTCGATGGCGTAGCGGCGGTCGTGGCCGGGACGGTCGGTGACGAAGGAGATCAGCTCGCGATAGCGCCTGCCGCCGGCGCGCGGACGCCTGGTGTCGAGCAGGTCGCAGATCGTCTCGACGACGGCAAGGTTGGTGCGTTCCGAATTGCCGCCGACATTGTAGCTCTCGCCCGGCTGCCCTTTCGTGGCGACGAGTTCCAAGGCGCGCGCGTGATCCTCGACGAACAGCCAGTCGCGCACATTGGCGCCGGCGCCATAGACCGGCAGCGGCTTTTCGTCGAGCGCGTTGAGGATGACGAGCGGGATCAGCTTCTCGGGAAAATGATAGGGGCCGTAATTGTTCGAACAGTTGGAAAGCACGACCGGCAGGCCGTAGGTCTCGTGCCAGGCGCGCACCAGATGGTCCGAGGCCGCCTTCGAGGCGGAATAGGGCGAGGACGGCGCGTAGGGCGTCTCCTCGACGAACATGCCGCCGTCGAAAGGCAGGTCGCCGAACACCTCGTCGGTGGAGACATGATGGAAGCGGAAGCGGCTTTTCCTGTCGTCGGACAGGCCACGCCAGTATTCCAGCGCGGCGTTGAGGATCTTGTAGGTGCCGACGATGTTGGTCTCGATGAAGGCGCCCGGTCCGTCGATCGAGCGGTCGACATGGCTTTCGGCGGCCAGGTTCATGACGATGTCGATGTCGTGCCGGCGCAGAAGGTCGAGCACCGCCCTCTCGTCACAGATGTCGGCCTGGGCGAAGCTGTAATTATGGGCGTCCTCGATCGACCGCAGCGAGGCCAGATTGCCCGCATAGGTCAGCTTGTCGAGATTGGTCACCCGGTAGGCCGGGTTGGCGCACAAATGCCTGCATACCGCCGAGCCGATGAAGCCGGCACCGCCCGTCACCAGAAAATTCATACCGCAATCCTCACGCAAACACCCATCAGGCGAATACCTCGGCGACGGCGAGCAGCGGCGCCTTGAGGTCCTTGTCCGAAAGCTGGAAGCCGCCGGCCAGCGACGGCCATTCGATGCCGATGGCAGGATCGTCGAAACGGATCGACCGGTCATGCTCGGGCGAATAGGTGTCGGTCACCTTGTACAGCACCTCGGTGTCGGGCACGAGCGTGACGAAGCCGTGCGCGAAGCCCTTCGGCACCAGGATCTGGTTGCCTTTTTGCGCCGACACTTCGAGGGCGACCCAGTTTCCGAAGGTTTTCGAGGCGCGGCGGATGTCGACCGCGACATCGAGAATGCTGCCGCGGATCACCCGCAGCAGCTTGTCCTGGGCACGCGGCGCCAGCTGGTAATGGAGCCCGCGCAGCACGCCCGCGGCGGCGGAATAGGAGTGGTTGTCCTGCACGAAAACCAGGTCGATCCCGGCCTGCGAAAAGAGCTCGGCATTGTAGGTTTCCATGAAGAAACCGCGCGCGTCGCCATGGCGTTTGGGAATGATTTCCAGCAGACCTTCGATGCCAAGGGATCTCACCTCGAGCATTTAGCCCTCCGACAGCTCGACGACACGTCGGCGTAGATAGGCGGCGTATTCGTTCCTTCCCAGGCGAGCTGCACGCTGCAACACCTCGTCAGCGCTCAGCCACCCTTGTTCGAAGGCGATTTCCTCCGGACAGGCAACCTTGATGCCTTGGCGGCGTTCGATTGTGCGCACGAACGAAGAAGCGTCATCCAGGCTGTCATGGGTGCCTGTGTCGAGCCAGGCATAACCGCGTCCCAGCCGATGCACCTGCAACTGGCCACGCTCGAGATAGGCATTGTTGACCGCCGTGATTTCGAGCTCGCCTCTCGCCGAGGGCCGGATCGTCGAGGCGATTTCAACAACATCGTTGTCGTAGAAATAGAGACCCGTGACGGCCCAGTTGGACTTCGGCTTTTGTGGCTTTTCCTCGATCGTCAGCGCGGTTCCGGTCGCCTTGTCGAAAGACACCACGCCATAGCGCTCGGGATCCTCGACATGATAGGCGAACACCGAAGCGCCGCTTTCACGCGATGCCGCCGTGCGGCAAAGCTTCGACAACCCATCGCCAAAATAAATGTTGTCGCCCAGGATCATCGATACACTATCCGCACCAATGAAATCACGGCCGATGATGAAGGCTTCCGCCAGACCATTGGGATGCGGCTGCTCGGCATAGGTCAGCTCAAGCCCAAATTCCGATCCGTTGCCTAGCAGATCGCGGAAAACCGGCAGATCCCGTGGCGTGGAAATGACCAAAATCTCGCGGATTCCGGCGAGCATCAAAACGCTCAGCGGATAATAGATCATGGGCTTGTCGTATATTGGGAGTATTTGCTTAGAGACTGCCAAGGTCAACGGATAAAGACGCGTTCCGCTGCCTCCAGCAAGGATGATTCCTTTCAAGAAGCTCTCCTTGCCATGCCTAAGTCCCTCCCCTCAGGGCCTGTGCTTAGGTTTCATGCATTGGCTTGTCAATCGCGGCAAGCAACAAACGCATCGGCTGGGTTCGATACCGGTCTACCGGCGCCTCCCGCTTCGGCCGAACCCACCTGGTTCTACCTTGGCAAGGCCGATGCCTTGGCCGGGACAAGCAGATTGTCCTCGTCACGGCGGCTGGCCTTGCCCGGTTCATCCCTCTGGTCGAGCCGATCGGCAAAACCGCGGTGAAAGACAATACCGTTCAAACAGGCAAACGTCATCGCAAGGGCGGCGGTTCGCAAGGGATAATCGACGAGGGAATGAACGAGCAGAAAAGCCAGCGACAGAAAGGCCGCCTTCTGCAACGGTTCTCCGCGAATTCTAGCTGACGATGCGGACAGCAGCACCGCATAGGCAACCATCAGCAGGATAGCCGGCAAACCGCCCTCCAACGCCAATTCCAGATAATCGTTGTGCGCGTGATTGACATAAGACTTGAAGATCATGCTGCCTTTTTCATGGATCTGGTAAACCTTCTGAAAAGCACCAAATCCGACACCGGTGGTCCAATTCTGTTCAATTCCCTCAATCGTGGTCCGTGCGAATTCGGCTCGTCCAAAGGCCGGGTCGACCACTTTGGCATCGATCTTTGCCCACGCGCCGATCGTGTAGATCGAAAGACCGATGAAAACCGCGAGGATGCCATAACCACCAACCATCGAGCGCGCGGACAGGAAGACAACGGAGATGGCGGTGATCGCCAGCCCGATCAAAATGCCGGCCCGCGAACCGGCGGCCAGAAGCAGCAGCAGGAGGGTTACTAGACCGAGCGCTCCTGAAAGAAGGTGGCCGCGGAACAAGCCATAATAAACCACGAAGGGGATCGAGACGAAGAGCAAGGCCGAGAAGTGGTTCTGGTTGGCAAAGAGACCCGCATTGATGGTAAACGGCAGCAGTCCCTCGATGGCAACGGTATCGGAGAGCGAATACTGGATCGCCGCCGCCAGGCCATTGCAGATCACCCCCATGAAAAAGAACGGCAGAAGACCGTGGACCTGCTCAGCGCGCAGGCGCAGGACGGCGAGGAAGAACGCCGCGGCCGCGACAAAATAGAGCATGCACTCGATGGTGCGCCCCACTCCGACGCTGACGAAGCGCAACCGGCTTTCGCCATCCAGCCATGGATCCGCAAGCAGCACCGCGGGCCGCACCCCCTCGAGCAGGGCGCCGGGCAGCGGCACGACCTGAAAACAGAACACCGCAACCACGAGAGCAAGCAACCACAACACGGCGCGGGGAATTGCCTGTTGCGACGGCCTCGAGAGGATCGCCGCGGCGGAGATGACCGCCGCAATCTCGATCAGCGTCTCGGTGTACAGACCGCTCGCGGTGCCGCCACCAATCAGCATCGATAGAAAGAGCACCGAGCCAAGAAGATATTTATCCCACTGCGTGGGCTGTCGCGACCGTTCTCTCACGACGATACACTTTCGATGCTCAATTTGTGCATGACCAACGTCCCGACATACCGAAACCGCCAACTCTGTGCGATCGCGGCCGTTTCCAGTCTCAGCAACTGCATCGGGCACGCCGCCGGCCCAACCGTGAAGTCCAGGCTCAGGCTTCGCCTGTTGAAGGTGCCTTCCGGTATGTTGAAGCGCGCGATCTCGTGTGAGGGAGCGACGCATCTGAGAGACCAGAACAATTCCTTCGGCAGTTTGAGATTCGTGGCCGAAGCGTTCAGGGAAATCCTGTAGGAGCCAGGAGGAAGTTCGATAAATTGCTGAAGCGCCGCGTTCTTGACGGGCGTGTTCAGAAATCGAATCGTCGCTCCGCTGTCGCTTTCACCTGCATCCCGCGATCCGGCGAAGGTGATCTCCATACCCGACCGGTCGTGTATCACCCAGTCGAATGGTTTGCCGCTGTGGACCGGTTCGAAGCCGCCGTTGAAAATGTAGCCGCCCAGTTTCCGTTCCTCGTCGGACAGGCTGAAGAGAAACAGCCGATAGGCCGGGTCATATTGCCTTTGCTTGATGTAGCCATCGATCACGGCCGACAATTCGTTGGACGTTGGAGACGTCGGGGACCCCGCGAGATCGAGCAACAGTTGGTTTGCGGCTGCCAAACCCTGGGGGTTCTGGCCAAGGGTCGAAAAAAGCTTGCCCCGCCATGGCGCCTCCGCCCGGATGGCGGCGAGCACGGCCCCGTACCCTTCGGGATTGGCGAGAATGGCCGGCCAACCGGCGGCCACGGTTGAAAATTGATCAGGCCACCGACGCAGCAAGATATCGATCTCGGCTACAGCCCTTACCAGGTTGCCCGTCTCGACGGAGCGATCGATGGATCTCTGCAATGCGTGTATTTCGGTCTTGGACAGCATTCGAGCCCGATCAAAGAGTTCGAACGCCTGGTCCTTCTCGCCCTGGCGATACTTGATCTCACCGATCAGGCTATAGAGGCGTGCATCCGCGACGTTGAAGCGAAGCGCATTTCGGGCCTTTGCGGCCAACCCATCGAGATCGGCACCGTCGTTCGTCTGGTTCAGTTCGCCGGCGATCTCGCCTATCAAAGCATCTACGTTCAACGGATCCAGCGCGAGAGAGACGCTCGGCGTTCCCGTCTCAAGAAGACGACTTAGCCCGTTCGACGAAGCCATCAACACCAGAACGGAGGCGACGAACCAAACGCCTGAACGCAGGAGACTTTGCATGCGCGGGCTGGTCTGCTCCACCATCGACTTTGCCCTCGATTTTCGGGGTATTCGTGCCGTATTCGTAATACTGGTAATTCATATATTTGTAGGCGTAGTTGTAGTCGAACTTGTTCACCTGGAATTTCGACATCGCTGCCCCGATGACATTCGCTCCGGCTGCTCGTAGACGCTTCAGAGCCGTTTTGGCGGATTTGCGGGTTACCTGGTTGGTGGAAATCACCATCAGCGTGCCTTCGGCAAGCCGGCCGAGGATCGGCGCATCCGAAAGGCCAACGACGGGCGGCGCATCGATGATGACCAGATCGAAGCGCTTGCCGAGATTGGTGATGATCAGCGCCATTTTGGGCGAAGAGAGCAGGTCCGCCGGGTTCGGCGGTATCGTCCCCGACGTCAGAACAGTCACATTGGGATATTTCGTCGCTCTGAAGATGCCAGCCAGATCTTCCTTTCGAACGGTATTTGTCAGGAGATTGCTCAAGCCGATCGCGTTGTCGAGGCCGAACAGCCGATGCAGATTGGGTTTGCGCAAATCACCGTCGACAAGCAGAACCTTTGCGCCGAGAGCGGCAAAATCCTGGCCAAGCTTGAACGATGTGGTCGATTTACCCTCCGACGGTTCGGAGCTGGTCACCAGCAGCGAACGCGGCGCCCCTTCCGCTCCTGAGAATTGCAGCGACGTCCGCAACGAACGATAGGCCTCCGAAAGCCCCGACTTCTGATCGGCTATGCTGGCTATGAGTTCCCGGTCGTCGACGAGCGGCAAGATGCCGAGCATGGCCAATCCGAGCTCTTTTTCGATCTGCTCCGGATTTGTAAAGGTGTTGTTGAGCAATTCGACGATGTAGATGATCGACGCACTCAAGGCCATGAACAGCGCCAGGGCTATTGCAAGATTGATGCTAAGGCGAGGAGAATAAGGGCTCAAGGGCCGGGTCGCGAAATCGACAACGGCAGCGCTTTGCGTCTTCAGCTCAGAACTCACGCCGACTTCGTTCAGCTTGGCGATCAGGCCGTCATACTGCGACCGATTGGAATCGACCTCGCGCTTGAGGATGGTGTATTTGATGTTCTTGTCGTTGAAGACGATCTGCTGCTTTTCCAGCTCCGTGAGCTTGGCCTTGAGGTCGGCTTCCTTGTTCTGCGCTTCCTGAAATTTCAACCGTAGCGAGTCGGTTATCGCCAGCACGCCATTGTTGTAGAGCCGCTGCAGTTCCTTGATCTGCGACTGCAACTGCTGCATTTCTGGAAAGCCAGGTTTCAGGATGCCTAATTTCTGCTGGTATTGGCTTGTGAGGTCCGCGAGCTTTTCACTGAGCTTCTGCAGGCCTTCGCTCTCCAGAACCGGACCGAGACTGGCGCCACGCCCCTTGTCCACCTGATCCACCATCCGCCCGGCATCGAGACGCTCCTGGATTGCGGTCGCGAGTGCCGTGTTGAGGGCCTCGATGTTTGACCCGATCAGCGATTTGTCGCCGCCGGTGACGGTAATGCCGGCATCCTTGGCATAGGCGACCAGTTCCTCCTCGGACTTCTGCAGCTTCTGTTTGACCTGCAGGACCTGCTCCTGAATGAACTGCCTTGCCAGATCCGACGTCTCGCTGGTCTGGTCGAGACGTTGATCGATGAAGCTCTGGGCGACCTGATTGGCGACATCGCTCGCATATTTCGGCTTCTGGTCGACGAAGGTGATCGACAGCAGGCTGGTGTTCGTCACCAGATTGACCGTGAGATCATCGAGGACGCGCTTGATCGCCATGCCTTCCCGCTCTTCGGGCGTCTTTTCCTGGATCGAGGGCGATTTGGAAATTCCGAAGGCGCGGTAGAAGATGTTGCCTATTGAAAAACTCGGAGTCGGAAACAGGAAGTCCGGCTTTTCGGCTAGGCCCAGTTGAAAGACCACGCGCTGCGCCAAGGCCCTGCTCTTCAATTTCTCCCGGGCGGTCAGAAACGCCCGGACGTCACTGTTTTCGGAAACCACCTCAATGTCCTGGAAGACCTTTGCCGAAGGGACCAGAACCTCCAGCTGCGTCGTCGCTTGATATTTGGGTGTCTGCATCATCGTCACAATGACACCGGCGACGAGGCCCGCCACGGCCATCATGACGATCAGCCAGCGATACTGGATGACATAGAACAGCAAACGGAGCGGATTGAAGCCCTCGTCCTGGGCGGCATAGTCACGGCCATACGGGCTATAATCCTGCGCCCCATCGTAATAAAGATCCGCGGACAGGGCTTGGCGATGTCCGGGACCGGCAATTTGGGGCTGCCTGTTGCGATCGAGCATGGCGCAAAGTCATCCTGGTTTGTCCGTGGGCCGGCCGTGCCTGTCTTATGGAATGACCGCAATGCGGGCCGCGCTCGAGGCGAGACCCAACGCGTCCTTGAGATTGTTCATCGCGATTTTCGACTTCGAAGCGAAAACGACGATCACGTCGCCGCCGTAGATGCGCGGGTTGCGATTCTTGCCTGCGCGAATTTCCTCGACATTGTAGTTGGCGACGAGCCTGCTCTGGCCAAAATTGCGATAGACGAAGACCTTGCCGGCGTCGCCGACAGCATTGAATCCTCCGGCGAGCGCGATCGCATCCAGCAGGGAAGCGCTGCTGGACACCGGATAGATGCCTGCCCTGTTGACTTCGCCGTCGACCGTAATGCGCTGGCCTACCGATTCCTTCACGAAAATCATCACGTCAGGCGATTGCAGATATTTTGCGCCGTACGCGGTCTCGATTTCCTTCTCGAGCTGACGAACGGTCTTGCCGGCCGCGGTCATCGCGCCAATGAGCGGAAGGGAAATCTGGCCGCTGGCATCGACCTGAACGGTCCTGTTCAAATTATCGACCTGGAAGACGCTGACTTCGAGCACGTCGTTGGCGGACAGCGGCTGCTCGCTGCCATTTTGCGTGTTTTGCGGCGCTGGCAGGTCTTTCACCACCTGCAGCGCACCACCGCCGGCAAGGGCCGTCGAAGACGATGTCGGTTGCAACGCTTCGACGGAGGCCGTCGATGATGTCGAAGAAGAGCTCGCGCAAGCAGAGAGTGCAAGCAACGCGGCCAGCGTCGGCATACCTGCATTGTTTCTGGCACGATCGAAAATGTTCATCCCAGAGACCCGCTCTTGAACAGCCGACCCAATCCGCCGAAACGGCTCGCGCTGCCGGCATACAATTTCTTGGTGCTCACTTTTCCAATGGGCGCGAGCAGCTGATTCTGCAATATCGCGCCCGGGCGTTTCACCGCCATATTGTAGGCTTCATCTTCGCCGCACCGATTTGCGATGGCGACCACCGCCTGGGAAAGCCCCGGCCGACGCCTCGACGGGCCGTGCGCATCGGATGCGATGATGTCCACCCTGCCTTCGTCGAGCAGCTTTTCCGAGTAGTAGAGAGCGGTCCGGCCAAAGGCTCCTACGACCGAATCCGCCGTGAGCTGGATAAGGCAGCCCAATGCGTTCAATCGCTCGACTACGTCATAGTTCGATTTGATCCAGGTCAACCGTTCAGGATGGGTCAGGATCGGAATATAGCCCGCGCCAACGAGGCGGGAAGCGAGATCCTCGAGCCGCGGCGGCAAGACGTGATGCGGTGGCTCAAAGAGGAAATAGCGCGATCCGTTCAACGTCGGCACTTTGCCGAGCTTCAGCCGGTCGGGAAGATCAGGCGAAACATGAACGTCGGCGCCGACGTAGAGGACAAGCGGGATGCTGGCGCAAGCAAGTTCCCTGACCAGCGCCTCGACTGCCTGGGCAATATTTGTCGTGCCGTTCTCATAGACGCCGGGCATGACGTGCGGGGTGCACACCATATGCGTTGTCCCATCAGCCGCTGCCAGCCGCGCCATTTCGAGCGATTCAGCCAGACTGGAAGAGCCATCGTCGAGACCAGGCAGAATATGGGAATGCAGGTCAATCATTGGCGTTTCTGTCTGCATGGAGGCAAAGCGACGCCGCTGCCTCGACAAAATACAAACGCATCACCCGCATGGCGGCGAATGACGCATTTCACAAGCTTACGCAGAACAGGAACGCTGGGGACCGACTAGCGGCTGACGGCGTCATCGTCATCCTGCAGGCCGAGAAGAAGGGCCGCGCCACCGCCAATCGCACCGGCACCGAGGAGAACCGGCAAAACGCCGGGCTCGGAACCGGCCGGCACGACAGCGGCTTGCGGTGCATCGAACGACACGCACATACCGCCCTCGACAGGGTCGATCTGGACGGTCACATTCGCCGGAACGTTGAACGCGCAATTGGTGCCTACAACCAGGGAAGCCGAAGCCTGCGCCCCTGTCATGATGCGTGCGCCCGAATAGACCGGCGCCTCGCCATTCACACCGGCATAACCGCCAGCCTGTGACATCCGCACGTCACCCTGGACGTTGGTCAACTGGCCGACCACACTTCCCGAAACCGGTATGGCCGCAAGGCAGGAACACTGCGCTGCCTGTGCGAAAGCCGCGGACCCGGCAAACAAAACATTTCCCGCTGCGAGCGCTACAAAAGCAATAACAACTCCAACTCGACCCGTCATTTCCGCCCCATCGAAACCAGCTATTCCCCGCCAGGATCGCCCACACTATTTCAACAACTAATAATGCAATATAGTTAACGAACCCATCTAAAGACACTATCGGCGCGCCGCGGCCAATCACGGCAATGGGCCACAGCCTTCAACGGCTGACAGCGCTGTCGTCGTCCTGCGTGGCCGCAAGCACGCCGGTCGCAAGAAGCGCACCAGAAAAAATTCCCTCGGGCGGACCGAAACCGCCGACCGCTCCGCCAGACTGCTGGATGGCGGCGGTCTGCTCGGAGCCAACCAGCTTGAGGCAGATGTTGCCCTCGACGCGAGAGACATCCAGGCTCGAACTCGCCGGCACATCCTGGTTGCAGCCGCCAACGGCCACGGACGCCGACCCCTTGGCGCCGACCACCACACGACTGCCGGAATCAAGCATATTTCCTGCCTTGGCCGGGCCGTAGCCGGCGGCCTGCGACACCATCACATCGCCATTGACGGAAACAATGGATCCAACCGGATTTGACGCACCATGATAGGCAGTCGCGCAACTGCAAGATGCTTTCTGAGCAAATGCGGAAGCGGAACCGAAACCGACGGAAACAACAAATCCAACCACCACGGTTCTGACGATGAGATTCATTCGTTTTGCCCTTCTCTCGAAGCCGCTCCTTGGAACTTGCAAATCAAAAGTTTATGACATCAGCGCGTAACAGTTTTTTGCCACAATTCCAACCTGTTTCGCGCCGGCGCTAGAATTTTGACTTGCCTCGTGCCTTTGGGAGCTCACCACTTTAGCAATAGCGCATGAAAAGTTCTGATTATCGCCGGCGAATTTCAGATTACCCGAAAAACAATTGAGATATCCTTTGCCCCGTGACTGCGCGCGAGCGCTCCTGATCAGACTTGGCGAACGGGAAGGCGGTTCACCATCACCGATGCAGCCACGGCAGCTTGCGCCTGGTCGGACAATCGTGGACTGGCAGCGGCTCATGAAGCCCCGGCGATCGGCCGCTAAGACGGAAATAGATCCGGTGTCAGCCGGCTCACGGCCGAGAAGCGGAAGGCGATGGCCGCTCATCACGTGGCGGCAGCCGTAAGCTTCTCTATCTGATGCATGTAGCTCTCGACGACGATCGTTTCCGAAAACTGCCGTTCAACCTTTTTCCGGCTCTCGTTCCCCATCGCGTCCCTGGAGTGGCCGTCCATCGTCACGAAATCGATCATCCGTGCCGACAGGTCGCTGGCATCCCTGACCTTGCAAAGGAAACCGTTGACGGCATGGTCCACCACCTCCTTGCAACCGGGCACGTCCGTGGCGATCAGAGGTTTGCCCATCGCGGCCGCCTCGAGCAGTGAGCGTGGGGTACCCTCCCTGTAGGAAGGCAGGACGACACAATCGGCAGCGTCCAGGAAAGGGCGAACGTCGTCGGTGGCACCGAGATACTCGACCAAACCCTCGTCGACCCATTGCTCGATTTCGGCGCGGCTGACCGCGGTTCGGTTCTCGACATCGAGAAAGCCAAGGAGTTGGAAGCGCACCGCAGGCGCTTGGCGACGGACGAGGCGGGCAGCCTCGATGAACTCACCGACACCCTTGTCCCATAGCAGCCTAGCCACCAGCAGAAATACGATGGCACCGGACGGCGCGCGCTGGCGCGGCGACGGCGAGAAGCGCGCGAGATCGACGCCTGAGCCGGGCAGCAGCGCGGTCCGTTCCTTGCGCACGATGCGCGCGCCGACGAACAGCATCCGGTCGTCGTCGTTCTGAAAGAAGACCACCTTCGAACGGGCCAGCGCCAGGCGATAAAGGGCTTTGGCGATTCCCTGGAGAAGGCCGCCCTGGAGGAAGACAGTGCCGAGCCCTGAAACATTGTTTATGACCGGAATGCCATTCAGGTTTGCAGCCATCGAGCCGAACACGTTGGGCTTGATGGTGAAGCCTACGAACGCCAGCGGCTTCTCGCGGCGCAGGATAAGCCAGTAGCGCCACAGAAGCGCAAGGTCGCGAACAGGCGAGGTGCCGGAATTGTCGATTTCGATGTCGACGTGGCGGCAACCCATCCCTGGGATCAAGGATGAATACTCGTCCCTCGGCGCGACGACGACGACATCATAGCCGCGCCGCCGCAACGCCTCGATCAGGCCCTTGCGGAAATTGACTACGTTCCAGGACGTGTTGATCGAGATGACAATCTTCCTTCCCACCTCGGACCCCACTCCCCGCCCCTCCGGATGTCCTTCAGCTCATCGACGCGCGCGTCCGCCCGGTTCCAGTCCCAAAAGTCTCGAACAACCGCAAGATCACGTCATCATCCGCAACTGAAGAAATGCGCATGAAACATGCATCCCTTGCAAGCCGCAGGTCCTGGGGCCGGGCAATAAGCCCGGCAACCGCGCGAGCGATGTCTTGCGGGTCGTCTGGGTCAAAGTCGAACCCGGACCCCGGAGGGAGGTAATGCCTCGTGCCGCTGTCGCGCGACATCAATACGGCACATCCCGCCCAGGCGGCCTCGACGGGAGATACCGCGGCAGGTTCCGTACGCGAGGGCAATATCAAGAGATCATGGCTGGCATAGATCGAGATCATCCTGTCATGAGCTATGTTGTTTTGAAACCGAAGTCTGTCCGCCAGTCCAAGCGCTTGGGCCTCTTGCCGCAAGGCCTCACAAAAAGCCGCGTCGGAATGCGTCGCCTCCTCGCCGCACAACGTTATGGAGAATGGTGTGGACGCCGAGATCACCGCCAGTGCCCTCAGAAGCAAACTGTGCCCCTTTCGCTCCCGGTATTTTGCCACCATCAGGATTCGGGGCGGCGAATGCAACGGCCTGCCTCGCAGCGCTCCGATGCGGATCGGCTCGAAGGGATTTCCGAATGGCAGGGGCATGGCGCCTCCCGCACCGACGGAGCCAGGATTCGACGGGAGCCGTGACGTGAAGTGCGCAATCCCGAGTCGCCGAAAGACAGCTCTGCGGATCCATGTGCCGCTCCATGCCTGAGGCCTGACATTCTCCTGATCGTAGATAACCAGCTTGCGGCCTTGCAAAATCGCACACAACGCGGCGACCCTGCAGAACCATCGCGTCACGCCGCGCACGATCACCACATCGGGATTCTCGACCCGAAGATGTCTCCAGTAGGAAACAAGACCGGGAAAGGAAAAGGGCGAGTTTGGGATATCGCTCGGACCCATGTGCATAACTCTTCGTGACAGCGCCGATGGTGCCACTACATTGGGAGAAACAAGTGTGTAATTCTCCGTTGCCCCTGTTTCGACGACGTCGATTGCAACATGATGCCCGGCCGAGGTCAGTATGCGCACCCAAGGCACAACATTGGTGTGGTATCTTGGTAGGCAAAACAAGTATCTCAAACTGTCAGACCTGGGATATTTTCCGTGATTCGGATCTACTTTTGCAGCAATAATTGCGAAACCACCATCATTGCCGTGTAGACCAGCGCCGATGCGATCAGACCGGCCCAGGCGATACCCGGAATTCCGATCCAGCCCGACAGGACGAACGAAAGCGGCAGGTAGACGATGAATGCCGACGCCATGATCTTGAGAAGCGGTTTTGTTCCGGCCAGAACCTGGATCAAAGGATTGAAATGCATTCCGGCCAGGCCGAGACACTCGGCCGCGAACAAGATAGCGAAAAGCAGCGAGGCATCGGCATAGGCCGAACCGGCGGCCAGAACCACGATGAATTTTTGCAGCACGACACCGCCCGCCGCCATGCCCGCGGCGACACATGCCGAGACCATCGTGATGCGGGCGTTCAGCCTGTTTAGGCGGGACGGAGATTCTTCGTTGGACAGTCTCGCGAGTTCGGGAAAGATCACCTGGTTCAAGGGCCCAGTCAGCCGGGACATCATCGTCGCCAGACGCGACGCCACGGAATAGGCGCCGGCGGCAACATCTCCTAAAAGACCGGCGACAAGGAACAAGGCTACATGTCGTCTAGCACTCACCAGGGTCGACAGCACACTGGTCCCAGTGGCCATGACAAGGAATGTCCAAAAGAAACGCCGCCTGGAACGGGAACGAAGCGGATTGAATAGTTTGATGTTCTCGCGTCGGGCATAGACAAGCAGCCGGACGAACAGCGCCAGATTGTAGAGCGCACCGATCGCCGCCAACACAGCCACATAGGCGATCAGAGGCGCTTCGATGGCCCAAAGGACGAGCGAGGCAACAACCACGGCAGCCCCCTGGGCGAGTTGATTGCCGGCAATGACGTCGTACCGCCCATTCAGGCGAAGCACGCCTTTGGGGGTGCCCGCGAGGCTGGCCAGCAAGGTGAGACTATAGATCAGCGCCAGAAGCCGATCCTGGTGGGATACGCCGATCGACTCCCCAAACAGCAGGACCCCACCAACCGCCACCGCAGTGGCGACAACGGCCGCCGAAAGGTCGAGCGCGATCCCGCATGAAGCTGCCCGGCCAAGGCGCGAGCGGGACCTGGCGGACAGCCTGATGACAGGCTGCCAACTCTCAAACGTAGCGAGGCCGGAGATGAACGTGACATAGGCCTGGATTACGGCGAGGGTGCCAAAATCTCCGGGGCCGAGCGAGCGTGCATTGAGCGCCAACGCGATGACGGAACACAAAGCCGCCACTCCACTTGAGGATGTGGTCATGGTGACGTCCCGAGCGACCCTGCGCGCGCGTATCCATCCAGAAGGTTTGGCTATCGCCGTCATGTCCTCAGCCATGGTCCCGGCGCAGGCCCCGCACTCCCGCTTCCATCGCAGGCGCTTGCGGGAAGCACTTTCGATGGACATACACCAGCCCGAATATGAAAAGCGACACAAGGATGACCCGCTTGGCGGAGATGAACGCGCCGAGCAGTTCCTTGCGCTGGATGTAGAATGTGAGGTGGATGATCGCCACGATCAGACCAGACTTGAGCGTCGCGCTGCGCACGTTGCGGATTATTGCTTCGATGGCGACACAGACCAGGGAAAGAATAATGACGAGCAGCGGAAATCCGGCGTATCCGAAATTTGCATAGAACTCCGCCCAGATATTTGCCGCCACACCGCCACTGTAGCCCGGAAAAAGCAGCGGCTGGACCTGCTCGTTGTAAGTACAGCCATCCTTGCCGAAGACCGCATCCGAAAATGGAATGAAAGAAAGTGGCACCAACCAGAGATTGGAACAAGGCAAGGTGTAGTTATATTTTACGATAAGGTCCAAATGAGCCAATGTCACGAACTGCTCCAACCCGACAAGGGTGGAACCTGACAAATGGTCGAACTTTATTTTTTGGCCGACAAGCTCGAAATTCCCCGCCTTCACCGCGGAGTAGACCGACTTGTACACTGCCAGAAAAAATAATGCTGAAAGCCCGCCAATGACATACCGTTTTCTTATCATCATCAACGGAACATTCCTGTATCTTACATACAGTAAAGATAGGATAGTTATCGCAACTGAGGATCTATGCCCAATATAGAGCGTTAAAATTAGTCCTAGCCAGCTCAGGGCCATAACAAGCTTGGATTTCCTCCATCCAGACAGAGCCCCAAAGACCACGCCGATGATACAAGCATTGTAAAATATATACTGAAACCGACCAGTTGACGATAAAACATCCGCCTTAGACGCGGAGAAAAGTGCCGGGTTCGCAATCGAAATTCCGCCGAAAATAATGATCATCGCGATTATTATCAACGACTCTCCTTGGCTATCTCCCTCAATTTCGAAACTCTGGCGTCTCGGAACGAAGCCAACCATCGCTGCGGCGATGCAAACCATGGAAACGGCGATGGCATACCCCGTGCCCAAATCATATGTAAAATCATACTTCCTTCCGCCAACGTCAACGTACTGAAAGCCGCCGGCAAGAAATGGAACAAAATAAAGTAGGCTCGATATAAGCAAAAGCATTTGCGGCGTAAGCGCAAAGGGTGAAACCAGGTAATCTCTTCTGACGTCCCGCGCCTTCACCCTATTGCCTAGCTCCCAATATCCTCACGCCCGGCGGCTCACAAATCCGGCTGGTGTCTGCGGCCCTCCGAATGCCATCCGAGTGCGGTACGGCGGGCGATATGTCGTGCGGAACGGGCCTGCCGACACCTAGACCTCGGCCATGATTACATGGGCCTGAATTTTGGCGGCGGCTTCACCGCTGCCGTGTCGGTCTGCGATGGCGGATGCCGCGTAATCGGTTGCAGCGTCCAGTTTTCCAGCTTCCCTGGCCTCGATTTCGGTGCGAAGAACAGTGCCTTGACAGTAGGCAACGGCCGGAAGGCGTGGCGAGGATGCGCGGCTCTGTTCGGCTCTCGTCTCGATCACCACTCGAGAGAAGCCTGCATCCTCTAGGTCGCGACGGATCAGCACCTTGTCGTGATAGCCGTGCGGCGTGCGTGCCAGGAAGCGCGGGGGATCGTCGGGAAAGATCCGTGCCAGAGCGTTGGTCACGTCATCGGCGAACACATTCTCCTCGATGCGATCCCATACATTGAACAAAAACCGTCCGCCGGGCTTCAGGACCCGCCTGGCTTCGCGATAAGCAGACGTGCGGTTCGGAAAGAACATCGCACCGAACTGACAACAGACAAGATCGAAGGCCGCATCTTCAAATGGCAGCGCCATCGCATCCGCTTGGCGCCACTCGATGCGGCTATCAGGAGTTTGTCGCGAAGCAGCGTAGTCGAGCATCGGCTGGTTTAGGTCGGTCACGACATAGCTTGCGTCGGGCGACAGTCTTGGCGCCAATGCGCGGGTGACGACCCCGGTGCCCGCGGCGATTTCCAGGACCGCGCCGGGCGATAGGGCCGCTGCTCGCCGCGCGATATCCGCAGCGAACGGCTCAAAGATCAAAGGCACCATGTAGCGGTCGTAGTTTTCCGGAATTGAGCCCGCGAACAGCTTGTCGGTTTCCAACATGACAATCCCCACCGTCTGCCTGATGACTCGCGAGCTTAACATATAATTGTCTGTTCCTGGTCGTTTCCGTGCGCTAGCCCTTGGCAGACAATCTTTCCCATAGCGCGCTGTATGCCCTTGCCATCCGCTCAACTGAAAAATCGGACGCGACGCGGTTGCGGCATGCCTGCTGTCTTGTCTCCCAGGATGGCGAGTCACGGTTTTCCAGAGCCATGTTTGTAATGGCGCGAGAAAGCGCGTCGGGATCCTGGCTCGGAACAACACATCCGGTGTTGCCGACAATCATGCCGATATCGCCGACATCCGTCGCTACGCAAGGCGTACCGCACGCCATGGCTTCGGCGACAACGTTAGGGAATGCCTCGCGCCTCGAGGCAAGGACATGGATGTCGAACGCACTCATGAGAGCGGCAACACCGTCGCTCGGACCAAGCAGCATCACCTTGTCGCGAACGCCGTAACGGTCCAGCAGTCCGGCAAGGTCGGTATTTTCAGGAGAGATTCCGGGGCCGGCGAGAATACATTTGAAAGGGAACTCGGCGCCCGCGGACAGCTTGGCCAAGGCAGCGGCGAGATTCCTGTGATCCTTGTCGGGATGCCAGCGGGCGACGCTTCCGATGACGAATTGGCCTTCATCTATCGACCAGGCCCGACGCAGCCGACTGCGCGCCCTCTCATCCGGCTCGAAGACAGCCAGATCATAACCGTTCGGAATTATCGTCCAGTTCGAAGCCGAGTAACCCGCACTCATATGGCGCCGTGACGCCTGTTGCGAACAGCTCACGATCTGGGTCGGGACCACCCGGGATATCAGCGCGCAGGCCCGGTCCGCCATCCGCGTGGCCAAGGGGGCGACAAGCGGATCCAGACCGGAATTGTGCATCCCCCAAACCACCAGCCGGATACCCGCAAGCCGCGACAGGACGCCTCCAACCAGGTTTGCGTGGTACATCCAGCACTGGACGATATCGGGCCGATGGGCTGACAAGGCACGCCGAAATGCCGCGAGCCCGCCGAGGCTTAGCCTCCCCTTCCGCATCGACAGACAGGTCAGGGGCACCCCCGCCTCCCGAAGCAGCGGGCCATATTTTCCTTCGTCTGAAAGCGAGACCACTGCGTGCGAATGAGTGTGCTCGGCCATGCAGAGACGGAACAAAGCCGCCTCAGCACCGCCATTGTGCAGCCCGGTGATGACATGCAGGACTTTAATCCGGGATCTCCTTTCGGGTGGCGCTCGCCAGGCCCATACCCATCGCGAGCAGATACGCGTCAGCCACTTTTTCGACACTGAAATCCTGGGCCCGACGTCTGACGTCGGGCGGGCTGACGTCATCGAGGCCGGCCAATATCGCGGCCGCGAAGGCTTGCACGTCGCCCACCGCGACAAGCCGCCCCCACTTGCCGTCCTCCAGGATTTCCGCTGGGCCGCTTTCGCAATTTGTGCTCACCACCCTGGCTCCGCAGGCCATGGCTTCGATAATCGTATTGGGAAAGCCCTCCCTTCGCGACGAATGGAGAAACAGCGCGGCGCGGTGCATCCACGGATACGGATTTTTCGAAAAGCCGACCAGGGCGACCGAGGAACGCAACTCGAGTTCATCGATCATCGTCTGCAGCGACGCGCGCAGCGGCCCTTCCCCCACAATCGCCAGTTTGACGGGTCGTTTGCTTACGACCTGTGAAAAGCTGCTAATCAGAGTGGCATGGTCCTTTGCGAAATCGAGGCGACCGACGGCGACCAGCAGGGACCTGCCGTCCTCGTCCGCGAACGGATGATCGATGGGCGCGCTGGCCTGTGCCTGAATGTGTTCTATATCCAACGGGTTGTGGATCACTTCGACAGAATTCGGGTCGAGCCCGATGCGCCTGATCAGATCGTCCGCAACGCCATGTGAGACGGCTATTATCCTGTCAGCATAACCGTATGTCATTCGCATGAGGAACGGCAGAAATCTCTCACGGATCAGTTTCGTATCCGCAAGGGTCCTGGACAGGTTGCTTCTCTCGGATATGACCGTACGCACCCCTTGCCGTGACAGGAAGGACGACACTATTGCCAGGATGTTCGCGTGAGGCAGCGCCGCCAGCATCACCCGCGGCTGCTCTGCCTTGACGTAGCGAATAAGGCCGGACAGGGAAAACAGCATGCGAGACGCCTGCAGATCCACTATCTTTATCGTGTCGGGAACCAGGGGAAGATATTCACCTATCGCACATCCAAGTACGAGATCCGTCACCAGCCCACGCCGATCGAATTCCCGGGCCAGGGTAAGCATCGCGCGCTCGGTGCCACCTGCCCGCAGCGAGGGGATGAAGACGGCGATCCGGGCATCCGGACCGCCCGGCGACTTTCTATCTTTCCTCGTTCGCTTCATCCGGTTCGAAGCCCGGTCGCCGCCATACCGCCTCGTTCGGCTCTAGCTCTCCCGTTGGAAAGCAGGCGCAACCGGAAACGGGCCAGGACCGGCGGAGAATATCTTCGACGGATCACTGTTTTCGCCGAAAGACATAGGCATAGGTCTCCGCCGCATCCTTGCCGAGCAAGAGAGCGGCGATGCCAAGCCAGAGGCGCCAGGCTAGGAAAGCCGGCACGAAGGAATAGAAGTATGAACTTCTCCAGAACAGGCGCCGCTGGACAAGCTCCAGCCCATTTTGCGCCGCGATCCTTTCCACTTCGCTTGGCAGGCATTTGTCATAGAAAGCCGGAAATCCGTCATGACCCCTGCCTTTGTCGGGATAGATGGCAAACAGCAGCCGCCGCTTGATCCTCTCTGGCAAAATCAGGTTCAACCTAGCGAAAACGGCATTGCGTGACGGCGAGAAAATGGCAACCAAACCGCCCGGCTTGACGCAACTGGCGATGCCGCGAAGCGCGCCCTCTCCGTCGCGAACATGTTCCAGGGTCGCCTGGCATATGACCAGATCAGCGTCCTGCCTTCCCTTGAACACGGTAAGGTCCGCCTCGATCTGCTCGTCATAGAGTCCATCGGGGGCCTTGGACAGTTCCTCGGCAGCGAGATCAAGCCCGACCACGACGAGCCCGAGGCACCGCTTCTGCGGCAGGCTGACGAGCGGTCTTGCGCCTCCACCCAGATCGTAGACCAATGTGTCCGGAGACAGCAGCGCCGGCGCGATTTCGGTCGCAAACGTGCTATTGCCGTCCGCGCGAAGGCGTGGCGGCAAAGCCCTGTCAAGATATTCAGAGACCGCCACGTTCGCGCGTACAAACCCCCTCAGCAACGACACTGCCTCCTTATCGGTTCGCGCTATCCCCGCCCAAAATAATCCTGGTACCACTCGACGAACCGCCCCACCCCCTCGGTGACGGAGGTGCGGGGGCGATAGCCGACCGCCGCCTGCAGCGCCGAAGTGTCGGCGAAGGTGTCGGGCACGTCGCCGGCCTGCAGCGGCAGCAGCTCGATCACCGCCTTGCGGCCGAGCGCGTTTTCCAGCGCCTCGACATAGGCGGTCAGCTTCACCGGGTTGTTGTTGCCGATGTTGAAGATGCGCCAGGGCGCGCTGCTGGTCGCCGGATCCGGACGGCCGGAATCCCAGGCCGGGTTGGCTGCGGCGGGGCTGTCGCTGGCACGGATCACGCCCTCGGCGATGTCCTCGACATAGGTGAAGTCGCGCGTGTGGTTGCC
>NZ_JAIUHE010000026.1:0-79276 GCF_020164995.1 Mesorhizobium sp. CO1-1-11 | reverse complement strand
TCCAAAACCCCTTCGGGCCAAAAGTGTTACCCATGTCTCCGGTATAAACCGTAACCTATGTGTCCGGAACGGACCTTTGGGGGAATGGCGGAGAGGGAGGGATTCGAACCCCCGATGGGCTTGCACCCATGCCGCATTTCGAGTGCGGTGCATTCGACCACTCTGCCACCTCTCCGCGGTCATGGTCGGCCGTTGCCGGCGCGGCGCACTAGATAACGGCTGAACGGGCAGGTTACAAGGCCAAATCCACCGGAAATTCAGCTTCCTGTCCGGGCCTCGGTCGGAGTGCCACGCTCCGTCCTCGGCAGGAGTCTGGCCCGCATGGCAGGGAACCCGGCCCGTTTGCCTTGACTCCTACGCAACCTTCGGTTAGGGACAGCGCGCAATCGGCGTGGAGGGTTCTTCCACGCCGCTTGTTTTTTGAACCCGCAGACTGACAAAAAGACGGCCGAACCGCCAGAGCGGTTCATTAAGGCCGACCGAACAGCGAAAGGCAAAAAATGTTCGCAGTCATTAAAACGGGCGGTAAGCAGTATCGCGTTGCCGCCAACGATCTCCTGAAGATCGAAAAAGTCGAAGCCAATGTCGGCGACATCGTCGAGATCGGCCACGTGCTCGCTCATGGCGAGGGCGAGAATGTCACGTTCGGCGCGCCGTTCGTCGATGGCGCCCTGGTGACCGCCGAAGTCGTCGAGCAGGGCAAGAACCGCACGGTCATCGCTTTCAAGAAGCGTCGCCGCCAGAATTCGCGCCGCAAGATCGGACATCGCCAGCTTTTGACCACCGTGCGGATCTCCGAGATCCTGCTGGGTGGCGCCAAGCCCGCCAAGAAGGCGGCCGTCAAGGCGGAAGCCAAGGCTGAGGTCGCTCCCGAGGCCGCGCCGAAGGAAGCCAAGGCCAAGAAGGACGCCGCCCCCAAGGAAGACGCGAGGGCCGAGGCCGTCGCCGCGCCGCTGTTCAAGGCGCCGAAGGGCGAGCCGGACGACCTGACCGTGATCAAGGGCATCGGCCCGGTCGCCGCCAAGGATCTCGCCGAGCAGGGCATCATCACCTTCGCGCAGCTCGCCAAGCTGACCGAGAAGGACGTTGCCAAGATCGACGAGAACATGCCGTTCAGCGCCGACCAGATCAAGGACTGGCGCGAGCAGGCCAAGGAACTGGCCAAGAAGTAAGGCGAACCGGCGCGAAACGTCGCCGGATCGGACTTGAAACGGAACGCGAACGCGTTCATAAGACCATTCAAGCGCCCATGGGCGCATCGGAGTTAGTTAGATGGCACACAAGAAAGCTGGCGGCTCGTCGCGCAACGGTCGCGACTCGCATTCCAAGCGTCTGGGCGTGAAGAAGTTCGGCGGCGAAGCCGTCATCCCGGGCAACATCATCATTCGTCAACGCGGCACCACCTGGCATCCCGGCGTCAATGTCGGCATGGGCACGGACCACACCCTTTTCGCGCTCGAAACCGGCGCCGTGACGTTCAACAAAAAAGCCAACGGCCGAACCTACGTATCGGTCAACCCGATTACCAAAGCCGCGGAGTAGCCGGTTCCGCACTAGAACACCGGCGCCCATCTCGGGACCGGTGTCTGGCAAAACCAGGAAAAGGATCAGGGGAGATGGGTTTCCATCTCCCCTTTTTCTTGTGCCTGGAGGACTTCAAATGGTTGCCGAAGCGGAAGATTCAGAAGACGAAAGTTACGCGATAGATTGCCCGGTGCTGGTCACCGAGCGGCTGGTGATGCGCGCTCCCGATGAGCGGGATATCGCGCAACTGGTCGAGCTTGCCGACAACCGTCACGTTGCCGAGATGCTGGCGCGCATGCCGCACCCCTATGGGGAGGCCGAGGGACGTGCTTTCCTCGCCATGACCAAGGCGCGGCGCGCCGGCATCGCCTATGCGCTGACGCTGGCAGGCACCGACACTTTCGTCGGCTGCGCCGGGCTGAACACCACCGATCGCGGCCTTGAGCTCGGCTACTGGATCGGCGAGCCCCACTGGAAGAAGGGCTACGCGACGGAAGCAGCGCACGCACTGGTCGACCTCGCCTTCCAGAAGACGTCGATCCAGGTGCTGCAGGCCTCGACGAGGGTCATCAATCCGGCTTCACGCCGCGTCATCCACAAATGCGGTTTCCAATATGCCGGCCAGGGCATGCTGAATTCGATCGTTGCCGGCCAGGTGCCGGTCGAGCGTTACCGGCTCGACAGGAAAACCTGGACGAGCTTGCGCAATTGGATCCACTTCTAGGTGCGTCGATGTTCAGGTGGGGCCGGCCTGACCTGAATATCGGCACACCTTGGCGCGTGGGGCGGAACAGGACAAATCAGCTGGGGACCAGACTTGGGCCTAGCCCAGTTCGACCCAGACCGGCCGGTGGTCGGAACCGACTGACTGTCTATCGACCCACAGGCGCTTCAGCGTCCGGGCAAGCGACGCGCTGGTGAAGACGTAGTCGATGCGCTTGTGGCGGCTGGCGTTGGTGGGGTCCTTGGGATCGACCCAGGAGACGAGATCGTCGCCGGCGACATCGAGGCGCAGGGCGGCATCGACGGCGAAGTCGGCGGTCAGCGGCATGCCGAATTCATGGTCCGGCCGGCCGGCCAGTTCGACATATTCGGGCGAGCCGGCCAGCATGTTGAAATCGCCCATGCCGACAAAGGCTTCCGGATGCGGCAGTTCCGGCAGGCCGATCTCGGCGACGCCGGACAGCGCACCGCCTTCGAGCGCATAGTTCAACAGGCGCTGGCGCAGGAACTGGATCTGGCTGGCGCGTTCGACCGGGCTGCGGTGATCGAGATGGATGGAATAGAAGCGGATGAAACCAAGCGGCGTCTCGATCAGGGCTTCCAGCGCGCCGCGCTGGAAGTTCATCATCTCGAAGCTGCGGCTGCGCGGCAACAGCAGGTTGCGCGACAGATGAATGGGTGTTTTCGACAAGACCATGTTGCCGAGCTGGAAGGTCGTGGTGATGGCGCGGCCGTCCTCGATGCGCGAGCCGATATTGGCCTCGAAATTGCTGCCATAGACGGCGAAATAATCGGGCAGCGCCTCGCCGATCTCGGCCACCATGTCGCGGCTGCCGTTCCGGGGATTGTTGCGGGTGACCTCCTGCAGCGCGATTACGTCGGCGCCGCGCACCGCGTCGGCGATGCGCCCGAGATCGTAGCGTCCATCCAGACCGATGCCGTACTGGATGTTGTAGGTTACAAGCTTCATTCCGACGTCTCTCCGGCCAACCCCGCGCGGCCATCGTCACAAAACGGCCTCGCCCTTCGCCGCGCCTTGGTTTAGAGCAAGGCCCAAGGTTTAGAGCAATGCCGCAAGGCCAATAAAAGAAACTGCAGTCCCATGAAATTTCTCGATCAAGCCAAGGTCTATGTCCGCTCCGGTGACGGGGGCGCCGGTTCGGTGTCGTTCCGGCGCGAGAAGTTCATCGAGTTCGGTGGCCCGGATGGCGGCGATGGCGGCCGCGGCGGCGATGTCTGGCTGGAAGCGGTCGACGGGCTGAACACACTGATCGACTATCGCTACCAGCAGCATTTCAAGGCCAAGACCGGAGTCCACGGCATGGGCCGCAACATGACCGGCGCCAAGGGCGCCGATGTGACGCTGAAAGTGCCGGCCGGAACGCAGGTCTTCGAAGAGGACAATGACACGCTGATCTGCGACCTCACCGTCGTCGGCCAGCGCTTTCTCCTGGCCAAGGGCGGCAATGGCGGCTTCGGCAACCAGCACTTCAAGACCTCGACCAACCAGGCGCCGCGCCGCGCCAATCCCGGCCTCCCCGGCGAAGAACTCAATATCTGGCTCAGGCTGAAGCTGATTGCCGATGCCGGTCTGGTCGGGCTGCCCAATGCCGGCAAGTCGACATTCCTTGCCGCCGTCACCGCGGCCAAGCCGAAGATCGCCGACTATCCGTTCACGACGCTGCATCCGGGCCTCGGCGTCGCCCGCGTCGATGCGCGCGAATTCGTCATCGCCGACATTCCAGGTCTGATCGAAGGCGCGCATGAAGGCGTCGGCATCGGCGACCGCTTCCTCGGCCATGTCGAGCGCACGCGCGTGCTGCTGCACCTGGTCTCCGCGCAGGAAGAGAACCCGGGCAAGGCCTACAAGACCGTGCGGGCCGAGCTCGAGGCCTATGGCCACGGCTTGACCGACAAGGCCGAGATCCTGGCGCTGAGCCAGGTCGACACGCTCGACGCAGACGCGCGCAAGAAGAAGGTTGCCTCGCTGAAGCGTGCCGCCGGCCGCGCGCCGATGCTGCTGTCGGCGGTCACCGGCGAGGGCGTCGAGGCGGTGCAGCGGGCGTTGATGGCTGTCATCGCGGAGGCGCGTGCGCGGATCGCCGCGCCGGTCGAGTCGCGCTGGGAAAAGTAAGGCCATGCAGCCGCTCAGGAAATACCGGCGCATCACCGTCAAGATCGGCTCGGCATTGCTCGTCGACCGCGCGAGCGGCCTGAAGCGCGACTGGCTGGCCTCGCTCGCCGAGGACATCGCGGTGCTTGCCCAGGGAGGAGCCGAAATCCTCGTCGTGTCGTCGGGCGCCATCGCGCTCGGCCGCACCATCCTTGGCCTTGGCAAGCGCGCCCTGAAGCTCGAGGAGAGCCAGGCCGCCGCCGCCGTCGGCCAGATCGCACTCGCCGGCGCATGGTCTGACGCGCTCGGCAAGGGTGCCTTGAAATCGGGCCAGATCCTTTTGACGCTCGGCGATACCGAGGAGCGCCGGCGTTATCTCAACGCGCGGGCCACCATATCGACGCTGCTCAAGATGAAGGCGGTGCCGGTCATCAACGAGAACGACACGGTGGCGACCTCCGAAATCCGCTATGGCGACAATGACCGGCTGGCGGCCCGCGTCGCCACCATGATGGGCGCGGACCTGCTGGTGCTGCTCTCCGACATTGACGGGCTCTACACCGCGCCGCCAGCTTCGGACCCCGGTGCCAAGTTCATTCCGGTGGTCGACCGCATCACACCAGACATCGAAGCGATGGCGGGAGCCGCCGCGTCCGAGTTGTCGCGCGGCGGCATGCGTACCAAGCTCGACGCGGGCAAGATCGCCAATGCGGCGGGCACGGCGATGATCATCACCTCCGGCACAAGGCTGTCGCCGCTGATGGCGATCGAGCGTGGCGAGCGCGCGACATTCTTCAAGCCCAGCGCCAATCCGGTGAAAGGCTACAAGACCTGGATCGCCGGCCAGCTCGAACCGGCCGGGCGGCTGACCGTCGATGCGGGCGCCATCGGCGCGCTCATTTCGGGCAAGTCGCTGCTGCCGGCCGGCGTCAAGCTGGTCAGCGGCAATTTCTCCCGCGGCGACACGGTGGCGATCCTGTCGCCCGAGGGCCGCGAGATCGCGCGCGGGCTGGTTGCCTACGATGCCGCCGATGCCGTAAGGATCGCAGGCCTGAAGACGGCCGAGATCGAGACCGTGCTCGGTTACGAGGCGCGTTCGGCGATGATCCACCGCGACGATCTCGTCGTAAGTCACGCCGGAAGCGACACAAGCGGAGGATGAGCCATGCTGAAGCTGCATGAAAAATCCGGGGACGACACCGTGGCGCTGATGGCCGATATCGGGCGCCGCGCCCGCGCTGCCGCCCGGCCGCTGGCCATCGCCGCCGCCGCCGCCAAGAACGCCGCGCTTGGCGCCATGGCCGACGCGATCATTTCCCGCGAGCGGGACATTCTCGACGCCAACGCCATCGATGTCTCGAATGGCCACGAATCCGGGCTTTCCGGCTCTTTCATGGATCGGCTGAAGCTCGATCCGGCACGCATCCGCGCCATGGCGGACGGTATTCGCGAAATCGCTGCCCTGCCCGATCCAGTCGGTGATGTCATCGCCGCGTGGGAGCGGCCGAACGGTCTGCACATAGAGCGCGTGCGTACGCCGCTCGGTGTTGTCGGCGTCATCTATGAAAGCCGGCCGAACGTGACGGCGGATGCCGGCGCTCTCTGCCTCAAGGCCGGCAATCCGGTTATTTTGCGCGGCGGCTCGGATTCGCTCAATTCCTCCTTGGCGATCCATGCCTGCCTGGTCGAGGGACTGAAGGCGGCCGGTCTGCCCGCGGATGCCATCCAGCTGGTGCCGACCACCGACCGCGCCGCGGTCGGCGAGATGCTCAAGGGGCTTGGCGGCAATCTGGACGTCATCATCCCGCGCGGCGGCAAAAGCCTGGTCGGGCGGGTGCAGAGCGAGGCGCGGGTGCCGGTCTTCGCCCATCTCGAAGGCATCTGCCATCTTTATATCGACCGCTCCGCCGAGCTCGACATGGCGGTGCGGATCGCCGTCAACGCCAAGATGCGGCGCACCGGCGTCTGCGGTGCCGCCGAAACGCTGCTGGTCGACCGTGCGGTCGCCGCCATCCATCTGGTGCCGATCCTCGACGCGCTGCGCGCCGCCGGCTGCGAGATCCATGCCGATCAAGAAGTGATGAAAATGTTCTTCGACGCCAAGCCGGCGACCGACGCCGACTGGGTGACCGAATATCTCGACGCGATCATCGCGGTGAAGCTGGTCGACGGGATCGCTGGTGCGATCGATCACATCGAAACCTTCTCCTCGCATCATACCGAGGCGATCGTCGCCGAGGACGCGAAGGCGGTCCAACGGTTCTTCAACGAGATCGATTCGGCGATCCTGCTGCACAACGCCTCGACGCAGTTCGCCGATGGCGGCGAGTTCGGCATGGGTGCCGAGATCGGCATCGCCACCGGCAAGATGCACGCGCGCGGGCCGGTCGGCGTCGAGCAGTTGACCTCGTTCAAATATCGCGTGCGCGGGTCGGGACAGGTGAGGCCTTGAAGCTTTTGATCGCCAGAGCCTGAAGCGATGCTGGCCTCTTCCGAACCGGCGACACCCTCCAGCTATCTGAAGATGCCGCATGCCGAGAAGGGGCTGGCCGTCGGACTGTTCGGCGGTTCGTTCAACCCGCCGCATGCCGGCCACGCGCTGGTCGCCGAAATCGCTTTGCGGCGTCTGGCGCTTGACCAGCTTTGGTGGATGGTGACCCCAGGCAATCCGCTGAAGAGCACGCGCGAGCTGGCGCCGCTGGGCGAGCGCATCGTGCTTTCCGAGAAGATCGCCAAGAACCCGAAGATCAAGGTCACCGCCTTCGAGGCGGCACACAATGTGCGCTACACCGCCGACACGCTGGCGCTGGTCAAGGCGCGCAATCCCGGCGTCGACTTCGTCTGGATCATGGGCGCCGATTCCCTGCGGGACTTCCATCGCTGGCAGCGCTGGCGCGAGATCGTCATGACCTTTCCGATCGCGGTCATCGACCGCCCGGGCGCGACGCTGTCCTTTCTGTCGTCGGTTGTCGCCAAGACCTTCGATTACGCCCGCATCGACGAAGGCGACGCGCCAAGGCTTGCGCGGATGAAGGCGCCGGCCTGGACCTTCATCCACGGTCCGCGTTCCTCGCTGTCGTCGAGCGCGATCCGGAAAATGGCGAAGGGTTGAACGTCTCGTCCATCCGGCCATGTCGTTTTTACAGCGGCGTTCGCCTGACCCATGGGCGATGCTGATCAGCCATGGCGATTCAGAAGAAAACCCATCCCACGATCGATCCCGACCAGGGCAGCACGCCTGCGCCGCTGATCGCGATTGCCAGTGTCATCGTGTCGATGGCGCTGATTGCCATCGGCAACGGGCTGATGTTCGCCTATATCCCCGTCCGGCTCGGCGTCGAAGGGTTCGATCCGGTCTGGGCAGGGCTGATCGTCACCGGCCTGTCGGCCGGCGGCCTCGCCGGCTGTATCCTGACCGGTCCGCTGGTGCGCCGGGTCGGCCACGCCCGCGCCTTCATGGTGCTGTCGGCGCTGATCGCGCTGTCCAATGCCGCCATCGGCGCCGGACCGCACCCGCTGCTGTGGATCGTGGCGCGCGCGCTTTACGGCTTTGCCATATGCGGCCTGTTCATCGTCGCGCAAAGCTGGCTCAACGACGCGCTGCCGAACGCGGTACGGGGCCGGGTGATGGCCGTGTTCTATGTCGCCTACATTGCCGGTCTTGGGGTCGGCTATGCGACGCTTGCCGTGATCGACATCCACACGGCCGCCGCGTCGCTGATCGGCATCGCCTTTACCGCTCTGTCGATCCTGCCTGTCGGCATGACACGCCTTGCCCAGCCGCCGGCGCCGCAGGCGGCTTCGGTGGCTCTGCGCCAAGCCTGGCGGATTTCGCCGGTCGGCGTCGCCGGCATGCTGGCGGTCGGCGGCCTGTCGATGATCATTTCCGGCTTCGCGCCCATCCACGCGACGGCCAAGGGCTACAGCCAGGCCGATGTCGCGCTGCTGCTGTCGGCAATGCCGGTCGGCACGCTGATCCTGCAGATACCGCTTGGCTGGCTCTCCGACCGTACTGATCGGCGCTACGTGCTTGCCGGCGCCGCGGCGCTGGCGGTGGTTGCGAGCGTGCTCGCCATCGCCTTCGACGGCGGTGCGCTGATGGCGCTGGTGGTGATCTACCTGATCTGGGACGGGGCGGCGGAATCCATCTACGCGCTCTCCAGCGCGCATGCCGCCGACCGCGCCAGGAAGGATGAACTGCTGGCGCTGTCGAGCTCGATGCTGTTTGCCTGGTCGCTCGCCGGCTTCATTGTGCCGGGCATTGTCACGGCGCTTTCCGCCGTCTTCGGCACGGCAACCTTCATCTATGTCGGCATCGTCATCGCCTCGGCATTCTGCCTTTTCGTGCTGTGGCGGGTGATCGCGGCGGTCCGCGTTCCGGCGGCCGCCACGGGCAGTTTCGCACCGATGTCGGCGCAAGCGCCCTTGCCGGTCGAACTCGCCTTCGCGCCGGACGAAGTGGTCCGCCACAGGGGCGACTGATTACTGTTTGCGGGCCTCGGGTGGCGGTGCCTCCGGAGGCGGCTGCGGGATCGAGATGCCCTCGCTGTCGAAGGCCTGCTTGGCGCGTTTCGTCATGTCGATCTGGGTGGCGAAATGGTCCGCCGCCGCGGTCCAGTAGCGCAAGGTGAGCGAAACGGTCGTATCGCCGAGCCCGGCCACGAAGGCGATCGGCGCCGGTTCGCGGCGGATGCGCTTCTCGGCACCGGCAATGGCAAGCAATGTCTTCTGGGCGCCGTCTATGTCGTTCCAGGAGCCGATGCTGAGCGTGATGTCGGTGCGGCGCACGCCGTTGCGGGTGAAATTGCGCACCGGCTGATTCCACAGCGTCGAATTCGGTGCCAATATGTAGATGCCGTCGGCGGTCCTGAGCTTGGTGGCGAAAAGGCCGATTTCCTCGACCGAACCGGCAATGGAACCGACCTCAACGGATTCGCCAATGCGGAATGGCCGCAACGCGAGCAGCATGATGCCGGCGGCGATGTTCTGCAGCGTGCCTTGCAGGGCGAGACCGATGGCGAGGCCGATGGCGCCGATCGCGGCGATGATCGATGCAGTCTGCACGCCGAACTGGCCGAGCACCATGATGGCCACGAGGATCAGAATGGCGTAGCGCGCGATCTTTGAAAAGAAATGCCGCAGCGTCGCGTCGAAACCATGGATATGGCCGAGGCCAGCCGAGATCGAGCGCTCGGTAAGGTTGGCAACGATGTAGCCGACCACCAGGAGGATGACGGCGCCGATGGCGGAAAAGGAATAGGAGACGATCAGCGTACTCAGCTGCGCGAGGCCGGTCTGGACGGTGAGAAGGGTGTCTTGCGGGTCGATCGGCATGGCGGGATTCCGGTTGGTCGGTCAGCCGGTAACCGCTGTGGAAGGCCTGGGTTCCGATGTTTTTGCGTCACCCGTGGAACAACATTCCACTCGGCGAGTTCGCGTCCATCGGGGCTCCGTCTTGAAACTGCAACGGAACTCTGCCTATCTAAGTGGTGTCACCTGCTTTAAGGGGTGATTTGGTTGTTCTTGCTGCGAAAGGAAATACACTGAGAACAGCACTGCGGAAGAAGGCCGACATCGTGCCTTCGCCGGCCAGGATCAGCGTAGACGACGCCGTGTCCCGTGCCATCAAGACAGTCCTTGCCAGTCTGGAAGACTCCAAGGCCGAAAATATTGTCTCAATCGACATTCAGGGGAAATCGAGCCTCGGCGACTACATGGTCGTTGCGTCGGGCCGATCGCACCGTCATGTCGCGGCTGTCGCCGACCATCTCCTCAAGGCGCTCAAGGATGCCGGTCTCGGCACCGCGCGCGTCGAGGGACTGTCAGGCGCCGACTGGGTCCTGATCGATTCTGGCGATATCATCGTCCATGTCTTCCGCCCCGAAGTCCGCGAATTCTACAATCTCGAAAAGATGTGGCAGGCGCCGGATCTCGAGGAAGAGACCCTCCACTAAGCCCTTCGCGGGGCTTATAGAGGCGAGGATGAAGATTTCAGTTCATGCCGTGGGCCGAATGAAAGCCGGCCCCGAGCGGGAGTTGGCCGACCGCTATTTCGAGCGGTTCGCCAAGAGCGGACCCGGCGTGGGGCTCGAATTCGCCGGAATCACCGAGATCGTCGAGGGCCGCGCGCAGAGCGCCGCCGAGCGCCAGCGCGACGAAGGTTCGCGGCTGCAGGCACAGCTGCAGCCAGGCACGGCCCTCATCCTGCTCGACGAGCGAGGCAAGAGCCTGTCTTCACAGGATTTCGCCGGCCGTCTGGGACAGTTGCGCGACGGCGGACGCAAGGCGCTGGTCCTCGCCATTGGTGGCGCCGACGGCCACGATCCGTCGCTGCGCGGCCAGGCCGAGCTGGTGATGTCGTTCGGGGCGCTCACCTGGCCGCATCAGCTGGTGCGGGTGATGCTGGGTGAACAACTCTACAGGGTGTCGACGATCCTTTCGGGTCATCCCTACCACAGGTCCTGAAAGCCGCCGGATCGCACCGAATTTGGCCCCAAATGCCGCGCAAGATTCGACGTGGGCCTGTTTTTCCGTTGCATTGCGTTATTGCGAACCCTTTGGGCGACAGGCGCTAACATGGTTGATGATTCGTTAACGAAGGCACGGATAGAATCGATCGCGAATGTCTGAAGGCTGGAAATCGACGACGGGCCCATCGACGGGGGGCTCCTGGCGCGTGCGCTGCGGTATCGCCGCGGCGGCGGCGCTTCTGTCGCTGCATGCTGTGCGGGCCGAAAACACGCTCGACATGGCGCCCGATCCGGACCAGAGCCGTGCCGAATACGAGCAGGTTTCGAAGGAAATAACGCTGTCGTCCGAACGGCTGGCCAAGCTCGCCGCCGACATCGCCGCGGTCAAGAAGGACCACGCCTCGATCACCGCGGCACTCATCCAGTCGGCGATGACCGAGCAGAAGCTCGGCCAGGACATCGAGGACATCGGCGCCAAGCTGGAAGGGCTGAAGGGCCAGCAACAGAAGATCCGTACTTCGCTGGCGGCGCGGCGCGATGTGCTGGCCGAAGTGCTGGGCGCCCTGCAGCGCATGGGGCTCAACCCGCCGCCGGCGATCCTGGTCAAGCCGGAAGATGCGCTGTCGTCGGTGCGCAGCGCCATCCTGCTCGGCGCCGTGGTGCCTGAATTGCGCCAGCAGACCGACAGCCTGCTGGCCGATCTCAAGGAGCAGACCCGGGTGACGGCTTCGATCGAGGCCGAACGGGCGCGGCTGACGGCGGCGGTCGGCGATCAGACGGCGGAGAAGAAGCGGCTCGGCATGCTGCTCGAAGCCAAGCAGAAGCTCGAGACCGACACGAAGGCGCAGATGGCGGCCGAACAGCAGCGTTCCGAGCAATTGGCGGCCAAAGCCAGCAGCCTGAAGGATCTGATCGCCTCGCTCGAAGCGCAGGCGGACAAGAACCGCAAGGCCGCGGATGCCGCAAAGGCAGCCGCCGCTGGCCAGGCCGGCGGCACCGAGCCCGGTGGCGACCAGACGGCATCGCTGCCGGTTCCCGAAGGCAACAGGTTGACCGCCGCGGCGCCTTTCTCGGCACTGCAAGGACAGGTCGCCCTGCCGGTCACCGGCCGCATCAAACTCAGGTTTGGCGCCGACGACGGTAACGGCGCCTTGATGCTTGGGGACATGGTTGCGACACAATCGGGAGCCATCGTTACCGCGCCGGCGGATGGGAATGTGCTTTATGCGGGGCCGTTTCGCTCCTACGGTCAACTCTTGATCCTCAATGCCGGCGACGGTTATCATGTCGTCTTGGCTGGGATGAGCAGAATCAGCGTCGCGACTGGCCAGTCGGTGCTTGCAGGAGAGCCGGTCGGCGCGATGGGAGAAGCCCGGGTGGCAAGCACCTCGGTTTCGAAGAATGGAAATGCCACGCCGGAGCTCTATGTCGAGTTCCGCAAGGATGGAAAACCCGTCGATCCGGCCCCATGGTGGGCGGACCGTTTTTCTGGAAGGACGTGAAATGATGCGGAAACTGTCGCTTCTGTTTGCCGGTGCGCTGATGGGCGCGTCCGCCATGAGCCTTGTCTATGGCGCACCCGGCTCGGCGGCGAACGCTGCGGGGTCGGAGACTTACAAGCAACTGGCGATCTTCGGCGACATCTTCGAGCGGGTGCGGGCGCAGTATGTGACCCCGCCCGACGACAAGTCGCTGGTCGAGAACGCCATTAACGGCATGCTTTCCTCGCTCGACCCGCACTCCTCCTACATGAACGCCGAACAGGCGCAGGACATGCGCGTGCAGACCAAGGGCGAGTTCGGCGGGCTCGGCATCGAGGTCACCATGGAGAACGACCTGGTCAAGGTGATCACGCCGATCGACGATACGCCGGCCGCCAAGGCTGGCGTGCTGGCCGGCGACTATATCGCCAAGATCGACGGCGAGGAGGTTCGCGGCCTGACGCTCAACGACGCGGTCGACAAGATGCGCGGCCTGGTCAACACGCCGATCAAGCTGACCATCCTGCGCCAGGGCGCCGACAAGCCGATCGAGCTGACGGTGGTGCGCGACATCATCAAGGTCAAGGCGGTCAAGTTCCGGGTCGAGAACGATATCGGCTACATGAAGATCACCTCCTTTACCGAAAAGACCTATGACGACCTCGAGAACGCCATCGAGACCATCAAGAAGCAGGTGCCGGACGACAAGCTGAAGGGCTATGTGCTCGACCTGCGCCTCAATCCGGGCGGCCTGCTCGACCAGGCGGTGAGCGTGTCGGACGCCTTCCTCAAGCGCGGCGAGATCGTCTCGACGCGCGGACGCGATCCAAAGGACGTCACCCGCTTCGACGCCAAGCCCAAGCAGACCGACGACATCAACGGCAAGCCGATGATCGTGCTCGTCAATGGCGGCTCGGCCAGCGCTTCGGAAATCGTCGCCGGCGCGCTGCAGGACCTGCGCCGCGTCACGGTGGTCGGCACGCAGTCCTTCGGCAAGGGCTCGGTCCAGACCATCATCCCGCTCGGCGAGAATGGCGCGCTCAGGCTGACGACGGCGCTCTATTACACGCCATCGGGCAAATCGATCCAGGGCAAGGGCATCACGCCCGACATCAAGGTCGACCAGCCCCTGCCGCCCGAACTGCAGGGCAGGGACCTGACGCGCGGCGAATCCGATCTCAAGGGCCATATCAAGGGCGCCGACGAGAGCAAGACCGGCTCGGGCTCCGCGGCCTATGTGCCACCGGATCCGAAGGACGACCTGCAGCTCATCTATGCCGAGCAGTTGCTGCGCGGCCAGAAGACCGATCCGGCCTTCCCGCCCAATCCGGAAAAGGCCGTGCTCAACCAGTAAGGCAACCGGTCTGGCCGGTTGAACGAAGCAATGCGATGCTGCCGGGACCGAAAGGTTCCGGCAGTTTGATTCGGGGGGCAGGACCAGGCCTCCAGATATGGCGCCCAGGCGCCAGGATTGATGAATTCGTGCATGTGTTGCCGAAGGAGGTCGCCTTCGGAACCGTGCATCGGGGATAGGGCTTGGCTGATATCGGCAAGGACATCGAACGCCCGCTTGGACAGGCCGTCCGGGCGCCTCGCGGCGCCGGCAAGATCAGCGTCGGTGTGATCGCGGCGAGCGCGATCGTGCTTGCCGTGGTCGGCGTCTCGGCCGCGATCGCGTTCAGGGAAAAGCCGTTTCGAAAGCCGCAGGAAGTCGCCGTCTCGACGCCGAAAGTGACCGCGGCGGCCGAGCCCGCCGCGTCGCCTCCCGCATTGGCCCCGGCGGCGGCGCCAAAGGTGGAGATGCCGGCCAAGACGGGCGGTCCGCAGATCATTCATGTGCAGACCGAAGAAGGCGATGGCCCGCCAAAGGCGGCAATCGTCATTCGCGATCCATCGACCGTCGGCCAGAACCTCAAGATCGCGCATATTCCCGACAGGACGCTGATCGAAACCAGTGAAACCGGGCCCTTGCCGATGCGCTCCGCCGACGGAAGGCGACCGTTCGACGTCTATGCGCGGCCATGGTCCGGCACGCGTGGCGCACGTGTGGCAATCATCATCGGCGGGCTCGCGGTTTCACAGACCGGCACCCAGGCGGCGATCGCCAAGCTGCCGGCGGAAGTGACGCTGGCCTTCGCGCCACAGGGCAACAGCATCGGCCGCTGGATGCAGGCTGCAAGGCAGAGCGGCCACGAGGTCGTCATGCAGGTGCCGCTCGAGCCGTTCGACTATCCCAAGGTCAACCCCGGCCGCAACACGCTGACGGTGGCGGCGAGCGCGGAAGAAAACCTGAAGAACCTGCACTGGGCGCTGTCGCGGACGACGAACTATACCGGTGTCATGAACTATATGGGCGCGCGGTTTTCCGCCGACTCCGCGGCGATGGAGCCGTTCATGGCCGAACTTGGCAAAAGGGGCCTCGCCTATATCGACGACGGCTCGTCGGCGCGCAGCTTGGCTCCGGACATGGCGCTGAGGAATGGCGTCCCTTTCGTCGCCGGCGACACGGCGATCGATGCGGTGCAGGATCGCGGCGCCATCCTGAAGAAGCTCGACAGTCTCGAAGCGACCGCGCGTGCCAAAGGCACGGCCGTCGGCATCGGCTCGGCTTTCGACCTGACGGTCGACACGGTCTCGTCATGGGTGGCCGAGGCCAAGAAGCGCGGCATCGAGATCGTGCCGATTTCAGCGGTGGCCGTCGATCCGCAAAAGGGTTAGCCAAGGCCTTCGGAAGGCGACTGGAGAGACTGAGTGATGCCGCAGACGAAAAAAGTCGACCGCGAAACGCTGCCCTACCGACCCTGTGTCGGGCTGATGATCCTCAATGGCGAGGGGCTGGTCTGGGTCGGGCATCGCATTGCCGAACCCGACAGCGAGTTCGCCGGCACGACGCAGCTCTGGCAGATGCCGCAAGGCGGCATCGACAAGGGCGAGGAGCCGTTGCAGGCCGCCGAGCGCGAGCTCTACGAGGAGACCGGCATGCGCAGCGTCTCGCTGTTGGCAGAAGCGCCGGACTGGATCAACTATGACCTGCCGGACCATCTGGTCGGTATCGCCTTCAAGGGGCGGTATCGCGGCCAGACGCAGAAATGGTACGCCTTCCGCTTCCATGGCGATGCCAGCGAGATCCAGATCAATCCGCCGCCGGGCGGCCACACAGCCGAATTCGACAAATGGTCATGGCAGCCGATGCAAGACCTGCCCGACCTGATCGTGCCGTTCAAGCGCAAGGTCTATGAAGAGGTGGTGGGGGCGTTCCGTCACCTTGTGCCATAGCTGGACGGGCTCCGGCCGCGGTTCAAACGCCCGCGGTTGCCGCGCCGGTTCGACCGCCTTATTGATTTGATGTCTGTCCGTCACAAGAAGGGCCGCCATGTACGACGCCCCCAAAAGATCACTGCCCGAGGAAGCCGACGCCCCGAGCGAGGCTGCTGCCGGGGCTATCCTCACCATCGATCTTGGCGCGATCCGTGAAAATTACCGGCGACTGAAGGCGCGGCTGGGCGGCGTGCGCTGCGCGGGCGTGGTCAAGGCCGACGGCTACGGTCTGGGTGCGAGCCAAGTGGCATCGGCGCTGATGAAAGAAGGCTGCGACATCTTCTTCGTCGCTCTGCTGGCCGAAGGAATCGCGCTCCGCAAGGCGATCGGGGCCGGACCCGAGATCTATCTGCTGAACGGTCTGCCGCCAGGCTCCGAGGGGGAAGCGGTCGCGTCTGGTCTCTGCGCGGTCATCAACAGTGGCGCACAGTTGAGAGCCTGGCGCGCGGCGGCCCATCGCGTTGGCCAAAAACTTCCGGCCGCGATCCAGATCGACAGCGGCATGTCGCGACTTGGCATGGCGCCGCCCGAAGTCGAGGCCATGGCCGGCGACACCGCCGCGTTCGATGGCATCGCCATCAGGTATGTAATGAGCCACCTGGCCTGCGCCGACGAGCCGCAACATCCCGCCAACGAACAGCAGCGGCGGGCCTTCGAGCGGTTGCGTGCCATGCTGCCCGGGGCACCCGCCTCGCTCGCCAATTCCTCCGGCATTTTTCTGGGACCCTCCTACCATTATGATCTCGCCCGCCCTGGCGCCGCGCTCTATGGCATCAATCCGACGCCTGCCGAACCCAACCCGATGCTGCCCGTGGTGCGGCTGCAGGCCAAGGTGGCGCAGACGCGCAGCGTCGAAAAGGGCACCGGCATCGGCTATGGCCACACCTACCATGCGGAAGGGCCGCTCAGCCTGGCGACGATCTCGTTCGGCTACGCGGATGGCTGGCTGCGCCGGTCCGCGTCGGCCGCCTGGTTCGAGGGCGCGCGCCTGCCCTTCCTCGGACGCGTGTCGATGGATTCGATCATTCTCGACATCTCGGCCTTGCCGCCCGGCAAGCTTCGCGAAGGGGATCTCGTCGAACTGCTCGGCCCTTCGCAAAGCGTCGACGACGCTGCCGGCCATGCCGGCACGATCGGCTACGAAATCCTGGCCAGCTTCGGAACGCGGTTTCACCGGCGCTATGTCGGCGGCTGAGCGGTTTGGCCGCGCTTGACAAGCGGACGCCTGTCGGCAAGGTTCGGCGAATGAGCAACCTCGCTTATAGCACAACCTTGTTCAGGGTCTGCCCGATCGCGGGATCGTAGCCCCGGCGCGGCCGCCTTCCGGCGTCCGTCCGTACCGGGGCATCTATACATCCACAATCGCCATCAAGCCGAACAGCCCTTCGCGGCTGCCGGCCTTTCATCACGCCGCCGCCAGTGCGGCGGCAGGCGCGCATCCGTTCGATGCGCCGATCCATGAGGTTTGCCATGCAACATGCAAAAGAACTGCGTCCAAACAGCCATATTCTGATCAGCGAAGCCGACCATGACAGGCTGACCGGCCTGGCGAGGGCGTTGCTCGATCGCGCGCCCGAGACGGCCGAGGAGCTGCTTTCGGAAATGGACCGGGCCGTCGTCACGAACGCGGCGGCGCTGCCGGCCGGTGTGGTGCGAATGGGCTCGACGGTTATGGTGCGCGGCGAAAGCGGGGACATCCAGCGCATCATGCTGGTCTACCCGGGTGAGGCCGACATAGCCGAGAATCGGATCTCGGTGCTGACGCCGATGGGAACCGCGCTCATCGGCGCGAGCGTTGGGCAGGCGGTTTGCTGGAACGGTCGTGGTGGTCGGGAACTGTCCGTGACCGTCCAAGCCGTCGATACGCCGGCTTCCGGCCCGCAACGAGCTTGATGGCGGAGGCGGTGATGACGAGCACGAATTGCTGCCTGACGACGAAGGACTTTGCCGTTCTCGAAGTCATGCTGGAGCGCCGGCGGGCATTCGCGGATCCGATCGTGCGCATGCTCGAACACAAGCTTTCACGCGCCGATGTCGTGCCGATCGATTCAGTCGGCCCCGACATCGTCACGCTGAACAGCAGGGTAGTGTTCGGCGTCGATACCGGTCCCGCGGAGACGCGAACCCTGGTGCAGCACGAGGTGCGCGGGCCGGTCGGCTCCAGCCTGTCGGTCGCAACGAGGCGCGGGCTCTGCATGCTTGGCATGGCGCAAGGCCAGACTGCAATGGTCGAACACGCCGACGGCCGGCGGGAGTCGATCCTGATCCGGGCCGTGCTTTACCAGCCGGAGGCTGCCCGGCGCACGGTCAGGCAGAAACACCAGGCTGACGCGCAGCGACCGCACGGGCTCAGGCTCGTCTACAGTGCCGCAGCCGATTGGAGGCCTCTTGGCGAGACGGCCGGAATGCGGCAGACAGAAGACGACGACCCCGGTCCCTCGGCGGCGTGAATGGGCAACAGCGCGTGGTCTCGAAGATCGGCATCGATTTTCGCTCGGGATCATGCGCAAATCGAAAATACGGCTGCGTCCACGGGCGTCCTGAGGACGCTCGGCGCGGCAAGGAGTGAATGATGAAAATCATGGTGCTGGGCAGTGGCGTGATCGGGGTGACCACGGCCTACTATCTCGCCGAGGCCGGCCACGAGGTGACGGTGATCGACCGCCAGAAAGGGCCGGGGCTGGAAACCAGCTTTGCCAATGCCGGCGAGATTTCGCCCGGCTATGCCTCGCCTTGGGCCGGCCCCGGCATCCCGCTCAAGGCGATCAAGTGGCTCTTGATGAAGCATGGTCCGCTGGTGGTGCGGCCGGCCTTCGATCCGCACATGTGGACGTGGCTGGTCAAGATGCTGCGCAACTGCACCGCCGAGCGCTACGCGATCAACAAATCGCGCATGGTGCCGCTGGCGGAATACAGCCGCGACACGCTGAAGGCGCTGCGCGAGGCGACCGGCATCGCCTATGACGAGCGGGCGCAGGGCACGCTGCAGCTGTTTCGCACGCAAAAGCAGCTCGATGGCACCGGAGGCGATGTCGAGGTGCTGAAGAAATATGGCGTGCCCTATGAGGTCCTTGATCCCGACGGCTGCATCGCGGCGGAACCGGCGCTGGCCGGGGTGCGTGAAAAATTCGTCGGCGGCCTGAGGCTGCCGGGCGACGAGACCGGCGACTGCAAGATGTTCACCGATAGGCTGGCCGAGCTCTGCGTGGCGCGCGGCGTCAAGTTCGAATACGACACGACGATATGGCGCGTCATCCGCAGCCGCAACCGCGTCAACAATATGAGCACCAGCAAGGGCTGGCTGACCGCCGACGCCTATGTGATGGCGCTGGGCAGCTATTCGGCTGGTTTCATGCGCCGGATGAAGCGCCCGATCCCGGTCTATCCGGTCAAGGGCTATTCGATCACGGTGCCGATCAAGGACGCCGCCGCCGCACCGGTGTCGACGGTGATGGACGAAACCTACAAGGTCGCGATCACCCGGCTCGGCGACCGCATCCGCGTCGGCGGCACGGCCGAGATTTCCGGCTTCGACCTCAGGCTGCATGAATCGCGCCGGCGCACGCTCGAACACTCGGCCGGCGACCTGTTTCCGGGAGCCGGCGCGATGCGCGATGCGACGTTCTGGTGCGGGCTGCGGCCGATGACGCCGGACGGACCGCCGCTGATCGGCCGCACGGAGTTGTCCAATCTCTATCTCAACACCGGCCATGGCACGCTCGGCTGGACCATGGCCTGCGGCTCGGCCAAAGTGCTGGCCGACATCATCTCCAACCGGGTGCCCGACATCGACGTGCGTGCCTTGGCACAGGAGCGTTACCTGAAATAGCCGCCGCGCGTCTCGCGCTTTGTTCTTTGCTTATATCGTTGCCCCGGAACCGGGGCGATATCAGAACGCCTGCCTGACCCACGCCTCGTCGAACAGCAGCCGGTAGGCCCACGGGATCGTCACATTGGTGGCGACCGGGTTCGAGTGGGCGAGGTAGTCGTCATAGACCGGCTTCATCCTGGCATAGAAGGCGCGGTCGAGCACCATCATGCCGTTCTCCGAATCGTGGAAGAAGCTGCGGTTGTTGAGGTTGACCGAGGAGATGGCAACCAGCCTTTCATCGATCATCATGATTTTGGAATGCAGCACCACGTCAGGCGCCTTGAACTCGCGGATATCGATACGGTCGCCATATTTCTCGACGAACAGCTTGTTGAGCGCGGTGAGAATTCTGCCCCCGATATCGCCCTTGAGGTCGATGCGGCCGACAACGTCGATCCTGACGCCGCGGGCGAGCGCCCGGTCAAAAGCCTTGGCGAGGCTCGGCGTCAGATTGAGGTAGGGGTTGACGATCTGGATATGGTGCCGGGCGGCATCGACCAGTTCGACGAAATAGGCCTCCAGCGCATGGTCATCCTCATAGGGCATCGAGATGAAATGCCGGGCATTGCCCCGGGGGCCATCTCCGCGGACCGGGATGGAGAAGGGGCGCGCCAGGTTGGTGTCGGCGTCGCGCAGCCATATCGTCGACAGCTGCGCGGCGAGCGTCTCGACCGTCGCCCGGTCGGCGAACTCGATGTCGAAGTCGCTCCAGTTCGAGTAGTAATTCAGCGAAAACCCGTCGGTCTTGCCGTATTGCTCGAGGTCCGGATAGCGCGACAGATCGATCGGCTGGTGGAACAGGAAACCGTCATGGATGTTGCGGCCGCCGATGATGACGCGCGAGCGCGCGGGGTCCTGCGCCAGCGTGGCCAACATCTTGACATGATGGGCCCTGTGCAGTTGTGAAATCTGCTCGTCGATCGGCGCGCCGTGGTCCGCCCGCCAGCGATATTCCTGCAGCTCCACATTGGGGAATTCGGCGGCCAGCCGGTGCAGCATGGCGTCGTCCTTTTCGCGCTCCAGCACGTCGGTGACTATGATGCGCACCTTGGTGCCAAGCGCTGCATGATGGCGGATCAGCCGTTCGATGACGCGCCCGGAAAAGTCGGCCTTGAATTCCAGCGAGGACAGATAGATCAGCTTCAGCCTTGGCGCCTTCGAGAAATCGAGCGGCAGTTCCGGATCGCCCTTGTCTATTGCCGCATTGGACAGCGGCGCGCCCATCAGCGCCTCGACCTTGGCGTTGAAGCCGTCGCGCGACTTGCGCAGCAGCCTGGGCTCGCCGATCGGCATGGCGCAGGTCTGCGACAGCCAGCGGCTGGCATAGAAGGCGCGCTCGAGCGCATCGAGGCCTGCATCGCCGGGGACTGGGCAGCGCTGGTAGCGGCTGTCCAAGCTGGCAAGCGCCGGATCCGCGGTTTCTTCACGCCGGATGGTGAGCGGTGTACCGGTGGGCGCAAGGCTGGAGCGGATCCTCGCCGTGCACCGGTTCAGGCCGTCGCCCGGGAACAGGCTGACCGTGTCGTCCCCGCCGGAGAGGTGAAAGCCGAATGCCGCGCCGGCGGCGATGGTGCGTGAGGCTCCGCCAGCGCGGAGCGCCAATGCGCCGTCGCAACTGCCTTCGATGTCGGCCGGCTGTTTGCCCGCCTGGCGTACGACGATTTCGGTGCTGCGTGCCTGCAAGCCGGAGAAATCGAAAATCCTGGGGGCCGAGGGCCGCGCTGCCGCATCGATATAGAGCGTCTGCCGCGACACCCGCCAGCGGCCGTCGAAATAACCGTCGCCGCTGCCCCCACCGGTCGGCGGCAGATGAGCGTTGGCGACTGGTCCGGCCAGGTGCTGGAGCGTCGAATAGGTCGCCTGGAAATCGCGGTTCTGGACATCGAGGCGGTTGCGCCCGAAGGGGCCCGTGCCGTTGGCGCGGTCCATGGCGCCGAGCTGGTGGTGGGCGAGCAGTGCCAGGAACCGTCTTTCATAGTCGCTGCCGCCGTCATTGCCGAAGAACTGCTCAGTCGCGACCCGCGACCCGGGCGTGCCAGCCGACAGCGAGGGCCGTGCGCAAGCCTCCTGCCCGGCCGATAGGTCGCAGGCATTGCGGCCCGCACCGCAGCCGGCAAGGGCGGCCAGCCCGAACAGGGCGAGGATGGCCGTGCGGATGTTCACCCCGTCGCCTCGGCCTTCATGACGCTCAACTGCGCCGGGTCGCGGGGCGGCATGAAACCTTGCGGGAAAACCTTGCAGACAGGGATGGCGAAGGTGGCGATCAGCAGGTCCGCCTTGCCGCGCATCTTGCCGGGCGCCGTCATGTCATCGCGGATAGCCCTCGCCGAGGCGACAAGGGCGCCGTCGCAGTCGCAATGGTTGCGGCGAGCGATGTAGCAGGCATCATGGGTTCGGCAAACGGCGTCGAGGCGATCGACAGGCCGGGCCGACAGATCGCCGGTGCGGGTGCCGGGACCGCAGTAATTGCCGATGACGAAAGGCGAGGGACGCGCCATGGCATAGCGGATCGGTTTCGGCAATTCGGCTTCCGGCACTTTTGTCCATGGGTTGGCGCATGCGGAGACGAACAGCAGCGGCAGGATGGCAAGAACGGCTCGCATGTCTATCCGCGCCAGCTTTCTGAAAGATTTCCCCACCCCGACCTGTCCCATGGCCGGCGACCGCACGCCTGATGCCACACTGGTCGGTTTTGTGGCAAGGAAAAGGCGGCGTGCGTGATCCAGGCCCGCGCTATTGTGATGTCGGCACCCTGCCTGAAGGGCGCGAAACCCGCAGGCATTTGGGGGCAAGTCAGGTAAACAGCCCCCGCTCCCGTTCCACCGCCTTGGTGATGAAGGAGGCAACGATCTGGACGCGGCGCAGCGGTCTCACCGATTCGTGATAGACCAGCCAGTAGGCGCGGCGGATGGGCGCGACCAAATCGACGGCCACCAACTCCGGCATCGAGCGGGCGACGAAGGTGTGCAGGATGCCGATGCCGGCGCCCGAGCGCACCGCTTCGGCCTGGCCGAGTGCGGAGGAGATGGCAAAGCTGGTCCGCCAATCGGCGCTGAATTCGGCGGCGTAGTCGAGCGACGGGCTGACGATCAGGTCAGGCACATAGCCGATGAGGGTGTGCTGGCCAAGCTCGGCGGCGGTTTTGGGCAGGCCATGCGCGTCGACATAGCCGCGGGAGGCAAACAGCCCGAGCGAGTAGTCGACCAGTTTTCCCGCCACCAGCCGGCCTTCGGTCGGCCGCTCGACGGTTATGGCAATGTCGGCCTCGCGTCGCGACAGGGAGAAGGAGCGCGGCACCGGGGCGAGCTGGATGGTGAGTTCGCGGTGCTGGGCGGTGAGTTCGCCCAGCCGCTTGGCCAGGAAAGCGACGCCGAAGCCGTCAGGCGCGCCGATGCGCACGGTTCCGGACACGTCGTCGCCTTCGCCCGATATGGTCGAGCGGGCGGCGATCATGTCGCCCTCCATGCGCTCGGCGATGTCGAGGAAGCGCTCGCCGGCCGGGGTCAGTTCGCTGCCGGTGGTCAGCCGGCGGAAGAGTTTCGTGCGTAACGCGTCTTCAAGGGCCGCGATGCGGCGCGAGACCGTGGCGTGGTTCAGCTCCAACCGCCTGGCGGCGCCAAGGATCTGGCCGGCCCGCGCCACGGCGAGAAAGATGCGGACGTCATCCCAGTTCATGGCGTTCCCCTGATGGAGATCTCGGGCGAGTATTTGCGAGAATTGATGCTCACGCGTCAATCGATATCTATTTTATGCACAACGGTTGCGTTCTCCCTCGCGTTGCCATCGGCCGGCCAAAGGCGGACAATGCGACATCACAACCCAGGGAGAGAAATCATGATCGACTACGGTCATTTCATCGGCGGCAAGCGTGTCGCCGGCACCAGCGGCCGCAAGCAGGACGTCATGCAGCCGATGGACGGCACGGTGCGCGGCACGGTGGCGCTGGCCTCGCAGGCGGAATTGCGCGCGGCGGTCGAGAACGCCAAGGCCGCACAGCCCAAATGGGCCGCGACCAATCCGCAGCGCCGCGTGCGCGTGCTGATGAAGTTCCTCGAACTGGTCGCCCGCGACTATGACGAACTGGCCGAGATCCTTGCGCGCGAACATGGCAAGACCATCGCCGACGCCAAGGGCGACATCCAGCGCGGCCTGGAAGTGGTCGAGGTCTGCATCGGCGCTCCGCACATGATGAAGGGCGAGTTCACCGACGGCGCTGGCCCCGGCATCGATGTCTATTCGATGCGCCAGCCGCTCGGCGTCGTCGCCGGCATCACGCCGTTCAATTTCCCGGCGATGATCCCGCTGTGGAAGATCGCGCCGGCGATCGCCTGCGGCAACGCCTTCATCCTGAAGCCTTCGGAGCGTGATCCGGGTGTGCCGATGCGCATTGCCGAACTGTTCATCGAGGCCGGTCTGCCGGCCGGCATCCTCAATGTCGTCAACGGCGACAAGGATGTCGTCGACGCCATCCTCGACGATCCCGACATCAAGGCCATCGGTTTTGTCGGCTCGACGCCGATCGCGCACTACATCTATTCGCGCGGCACGGCGGCCGGCAAGCGCGTGCAGTGCTTCGGCGGCGCCAAGAACCACATGATCATCATGCCCGACGCCGACCTGGACCAGACCGTCGACGCACTGATCGGCGCCGGCTACGGCTCGGCCGGCGAGCGCTGCATGGCTATCTCGGTGGCTGTTCCGGTCGGCAACGACACCGCCAACCGGCTGATGGAAAAGCTGATCCCGCGCGTCGAAAGCCTGAAGGTCGGTCCCTCGACGGATTCGGCAGCGGATTTCGGCCCGCTGGTTACCGCCCAGGCGCTGGAGCGCGTCAAGGGCTACGTCGACACCGGTGTCAAGGAAGGCGCCAAGCTTGTCGTCGATGGCCGCGGCTTCAAGATGCAGGGCTATGAGGACGGCTACTATATGGGCGGTTGCCTTTTCGACAATGTCACGGCCGATATGCGCATCTACAAGGAAGAGATCTTTGGGCCGGTGCTCTCGGTGGTGCGCGCGCCGACCTATGAGAACGCCATCAAACTCGCCAACGATCATGAGATGGGCAATGGCGTCGCCATCTTCACCCGCGATGGCGACGCCGCGCGCGACTTCGCTAGCCGTGTCCAGGTCGGCATGGTCGGCGTCAACGTACCGATCCCGGTGCCGATCGCCTATTACACTTTCGGCGGCTGGAAGGCGTCTTCCTTCGGCGACCTCAACCAGCATGGCCCGGACGCGTTCCGCTTCTACACCAAGACCAAGACGGTTACCTCGCGCTGGCCGTCCGGCATCAAGGACGGCGCCGAGTTCGTTATCCCGACGATGAATTGACCGGACGCTTTTTTATCTGGTCTTCCTCGCTGCAGGGCGGATGAGAAGATCGATTTAACCTGAGGCCTAAGTCCCCGGACTTAGGCCTTTTGTTTTTGCAAACGCTAATGTGATGGAACCGGTGGGGGATTGCGCGACTTAGGGCTGCAATCCTGCCGTGGAGGAGGCGCGGCAGACAACCAGGGCGCCGACGGCGGGCCGGTGGCATTGCATCGTCCGGCGCAAGGAGGTGTCAAATGACACGACGTCTTACGGCGACAATGTTCGTTGCGGCGATGGCGATGTGCTCGTGCGCTGCTCAGGCAAATGCAGCTGGGCAATGCGCGCCACGCGCCGATATCGTGAAGGCGCTCGGCGAGAACTTCCACGAAAGCGAAGCCGGGCGCGGCCTGATCAACCCCAATGTGGTCCTCGAGGTCTTCGTTTCGGAACAAGGCAGCTGGACGGTCCTGGCTTCCGATACGAAAGGCCAGAGTTGTATCCTGTCGGTTGGCGAAGGCTGGGACAGCCCGACACTCAAGGCGGCCTTGCCGGGCGCCTGAGCGATTTGCCTTCGCGCTCTTGCAACTAGCGCGTGGCGGCGACCTCGGCATGGCCGCGCAGCAGTGCCATCAGTTTCTTGGCGTCCTTGGCGGCGCCTTCCTCATCGCCGTCCAGGATCGAGCGGATCAATGCAACATGGTGCTCGGCGGACTCCGCCAGCCCGGTGTCGGCCTTGTAGCGGAACCAGAAGCGGCGGCTGTGGGTCTGCAGGGGGGCGGCCAGCCGGGCGGCGAACGGGTTGTCGGCGGCCAGCGCCAGCGCCTCGTCAAGCGCCTTGTCGGCCTGGATGAAGGCGAGCACATTGCCTGATATCACTGCTTTCTGCATGGCGAGCGCCGCCTCGTGGAACAGGTCGGCGGCCTCGCGGGTGACGAAGCGTGCGGCCGAACGGGCGAGCACCACCTCGACGCCGCGCCTTGCGTCGAGCACGCGCAGCCAGTCGCCGGGGTGCAGTGGCGCGATCGCGATGCCGGCGCGGGGCCTGACGTCTAGCAATCCCTCCCAGGCCAGCCGCTGGATCGCCTCGCGCACCGGCGTGCGGCCGAGCGCCAGCCGCTCGATCAGGGACCCCTCGGTGACAAAACTCGCCGGGGCCAGTTCGAGCGTGACGATCATGTTTTCGAGGACGCGATAGGCCTTGGTCGCCGCGGGCTCCGACACGATGCTTGCTTCCATGGATATCAAAGGCTCTCTCCTGATATATCTAGAATATATCATAACAGGTTCCGCATTGACAGCAGCTTTCCTAGCAGATATACGTCTGATATATCAGATGGAGAGATAGCTATGTGGACCGGAGTTTTCCCCGCCGTCACGACCAAATTCACCGCCGACGACCGGCTCGATCACGCCGAGATGGAGCGCTGCTTCAGCCTGCAAATGGATGCCGGCTGCGATGGCATCATCGTCTGCGGCTCGCTGGGCGAGGGACCGATGCTGTCGCCTGACGAGAAGATCGAGGTGCTGAAGACCGCGCAGAAGATCGCTGGCAAGAAGCCGGTGCTGCTGACGGTCAACGAGGCCGGCACCCGCGAGGCCGCCAGTATCGCCAAGCGCGCCGCCAAGGAAGGCGCCAATGGCCTGATGGTGGTGCCGAGCCCGATCTACCACACCAACGCGGAAGAGACGGTGGCGGCGCTGCGCGCAGTGGCGGAAGCCGGCGACTTGCCGGTCATGATCTATTCCAACCGACTCGCCTACCGCGTCGATGTAAGCGTCGACCAAATGGAGGAGCTGGCGTCGGACAAGCGCTTCGTCGCCATCAAGGAATCCTCTGACGACATCCGCCGCTCGACCGAGATCATCAACCGCCTGGGCAGCCGCTACGACCTGTTCACCGGCGTCGACAACCTGGCCTTCGAGGCGCTCTCCGTGGGTGCCATCGGCTGGGTGGCCGGTCTGGTCACCGCCTTCCCGCGCGAGACCGTCGCCATCTACCAGCTTATGAAGCAGGGGCGCCGCGAAGAGGCGCTCGCCATCTACCGCTGGTTCCGGCCGCTGCTCGATCTCGATGTCTCGACCTATCTGGTGCAGAACATCAAGCTTGCCGAAGTGTTCGCAATCAACACCAATGACCGCGTGCGCATGCCGCGCATGCCGCTGTCGGGCGAACGCCGCAAGGCTGTCGAGAAGATCATCAAGGATGCGCTGGCGGCGCGGCCGACACTGCCGCAGTTCTAAAGAGGGTGGCGGCAGCCAGATGAGAGGCAGCGCCCAGGTGCAAGGAAAGTCCAAATCGACAGACAAGGGGCGGCGCTCCTCATCCGCCCTGCGGGCACCTTCTCCCCGTGAACGGGGAGAAGGGAGAGACATCGCCATCGTCGGTGGCGGCATCATCGGCATTTGCGCGGCTGCCTTCCTTGCCGAGGCGGGACTGGACGTCACGCTCTTCGACCGCACGGGCATCTGCGAGGAGACGAGCTCCGGCAACGCGGCCGCCTTTGCCTTCTCCGACGTGCTGCCGCTGGCGCACAAGGGCATGATCCGGCAGCTGCCAAAATGGCTCGCCGATCCACTCGGCCCGCTCAGCATTCCGCCCGCCTACCTGCCGAAGCTGCTACCCTGGCTGATCCGGTTCTGGCGCGCCGGCGCGCCTGGAAAATATGAGGCGAGCCTGACGGCGCAGGCCGGCATGATGAAGCTTGCCGAGGCCGAATGGATGGATCTGCTCGATCGTTCCGGCACCCGGCCGATGCTGCGCGAGGACGGTTCGCTCGAACTCTACGAAGGCGAGGCCGAGTTCCGCGCCTCGCTGTCGGGCTGGGCGGCGCGCGAGCGCTTCGGCATCGGCTTCCGCCATGTCGAGGGCGAGAACCTAGCGGACCTGCAGCCGGGGCTGTCACCGCGCTTCGTCAAGGGCACTTTCGTGCCTGGATGGAAGACCGTCGCCGATCCAAAACTGCTCGGCAAGGCGGTGTGGGCGTACGCGCAGTCCAAGGGCGCCCGCTTCGAGATGGCCCGCATCGACTACGTCGCGGCGGATCAGGATGGCGCGACACTGACGCTGGCCGACGGCACGACGAGGCAAGCCGGTCACATAGTCATTGCGGCGGGCGCCTGGTCGCATCTGCTGACGCGGCAACTCGGCGATCGCATTCCGCTGGAGACCGAACGCGGCTACAACACGACGCTGCCGACGAGCGCCTTCGACGTGAGGCGACAGTTGATCTTTTCCGGCCATGGCTTCGTCATCACCCCGCTCGAAACCGGCCTGCGTGTCGGCGGTGCCGTGGAACTCGGCGGCATCGAGCGGCCGCCCAATTTCAACAGGTCGAAAGCGCTCTTGCGGAAGGCGCGGGAATTCCTGCCGGGGCTCGATCCCTCGGGCGGGCGCGAATGGATGGGGTTCCGGCCCTCCCTGCCGGATTCGGTGCCCGTCGTCGGCAAGGCGGCGCGAAGCCAGTCCGTGATCTACGCCTTCGGCCACGGCCATCTCGGCCTGACGCAGGCCGCGGCAACCGGGCGGTTGATCAGGGAATTCGTTCTGGGGCAGACTTCATCCGTTGATCTGGCCCCCTTCAGTCCACAACGGTTTTGATCTCGAGGAGCGACATGGCCAAGAAATCCTTCTTCTGCATCGACGGCCACACTTGCGGCAACCCGGTGCGGCTGGTCGCCGGCGGCGGCCCGCTGCTGCAGGGCTCGACCATGATGGAGCGACGGGCGCATTTCCTGGCCGAATACGACTGGATCCGCACCGGCCTGATGTTCGAACCGCGCGGCCATGACGTGATGTCCGGCTCGATCCTCTACCCGCCGACCCGTGAGGATTGCGACATCGCCATCCTGTTCATCGAGACGTCCGGCTGCCTGCCGATGTGCGGTCACGGCACCATCGGCACGGTGACGATGGCGATCGAACATGGGCTGATCAAGCCGAAGACGCCGGGTGTGCTGCGGCTCGACACGCCCGCCGGCCTGGTCATCGCGGAATACAAGCAGGTCGGCGAGTATGTCGAGGAGGTGCGCATCACCAACGTGCCATCCTTCCTTTATGCCGAAGGACTGGCGGTAGAATGTCCGGGGCTCGGCGAGATCACCGTCGATGTCGCCTATGGCGGCAATTTCTACGCCATCGTGGAGCCGCAGGCGAACTATCGCGATATGGCCGACTATTCCGCCGGCGACCTCATCGCCTGGAGCCCAGTGGTGCGGCAGCGGCTCAACGAGAAGTATTCCTTCGTGCATCCGGAGAATCCCGGGATCACCGGGTTGTCGCACATGCTGTGGACCGGCAAGCCGACGGTCGAGGGAGCCGATGCCCGCAATGCCGTCTTCTACGGCGACAAGGCGATCGACCGCTCTCCATGCGGCACCGGCACCTCGGCGCGCATGGCGCAACTCCATGCCAAGGGCAAGCTCAAGGCGGGGGATGCGTTCGTCCATGAATCGATCATCGGCTCGCTGTTCAAGGGCAAGGTTGAAAAGGACGTCACCGTCGCCGGCAAGCCGGCCATCATCCCTTCGATCGGCGGCTGGGCCCGCATGACTGGACTGAACACGATCTTCATCGACGACCGCGATCCGTTCGCGCTGGGTTTCGTGGTCAAGTAGGAGAATCCTGACCCTGCGGAAAGGAGTGTGACGAAAAAACGAACCGTGTCAGGAACGCAACGATTCCTCTCATCACCTAATTTTGACGGTGATTTCTTCGAAACGAAGCGCATGATGCGGCTCAATCGTCAAAGACATTGCGTTATGCCAATGATAGGGTCCGCGATAGTCCAGGGGCTGGGTGCGAAAAACGGGCGATCGGGAAGACGTGACTTGCAAACACGCGGAGCGGTCAAAAAAATCACGTTGCAATCCGGGCTCGAAACTTTACGACTAGGGGAAATACGAAAAGGAATGCGTCTGCATGGGCGACATTCCAGGGGAGCCATGTACACATGCAGTACTTTGTCCAGCAGCTTATCAATGGGCTGACGCTGGGATCGATCTATGGGCTGATCGCGATCGGCTACACGATGGTCTACGGCATCATCGGCATGATCAATTTCGCCCATGGCGACATCTTCATGGTGGGCGCTTTCACGGCGCTGATCGTCTTCCTCATCCTCGGCGCGCTGTTTTATTCGGTGCCCGTGGTCATCGCGCTGCTGGTCATGATGATCGTGGCGATGCTGCTCACCAGCCTCTACAATTGGACGATCGAGAAAGTGGCCTACCGGCCGCTGCGCGGTTCCTTCCGGCTGGCGCCGCTGATCACCGCCATCGGCATGTCGATCGCGCTGTCGAACTTCGTCCAGGTGACGCAAGGCCCGCGCAACAAGCCGATCCCGCCGATGGTCAGCCAAGTTTACAACATCAACGGCGTCAGCGTTTCGCTGAAGCAGATCATCATCGTCATCGTCACGGCTTTGCTGTTGGCGCTGTTCTGGTACCTGGTCAACAAGACCTCGCTTGGCCGGGCGCAACGCGCCTGCGAGCAGGACCGCAAGATGGCCGCACTGCTGGGCATCGACGTCGACCGCACCATCTCGATCACGTTCATCATGGGCGCCGCTCTTGCCGCTGTCGCCGGCACGCTGTTCCTGATGTACTACGGCGTCATCGCCTTCTCGGACGGCTTTACCCCCGGGGTCAAAGCATTCACGGCGGCGGTTCTTGGCGGCATCGGCTCATTGCCAGGTGCGGTGCTGGGCGGCCTCCTGATCGGCTTCATCGAGAGCATGTGGTCGGCCTATTTCTCGATCGACTACAAGGACGTCGCCGCGTTCTCGATCCTGGCAATCGTGCTGATCTTCCTGCCTTCCGGCATATTGGGCCGGCCAGAAGTCGAAAAGGTCTGAGACCATGGCCGTGACCGTATCTCCAGAGCGCGACACCGTCGCCAGCCCCATGCAGCGCGCGCTGCGCGAGGGCTTCTATGCCGGCGCCATCTCGCTTGGCCTGTTCGTGCTGTTCATCGGCCTCAAGACAGACCAGAACATCTCCAATGAACTGGTCCTGGTGAAGCGCTGGGGCCTCTTGGCCGCCGTGGTGATCGCCACGGCTATCGGCCGTTTCCTTTATGTCGCCTATGGTCAACCCTTCATGGCCAACCAGAAGATCGCCGATGTCGCCACCGGCCTGTTGCCGGCCAGTGCGGCGTCGCGCTTCTTCCTGTTGCCGGCGTTTGTCGTGGCGATCATCGCGGTGGTGCTGCTGTTCGTGTTCAACGGCTCGCTTCCCGGATGGATAGGAGCAGAGGCGGCCGGCTATCTGCAGTTCCTGCGCGCGCTCGCAATCATCTATGCGCTGGCCTGCGTGATCTACTATTACCGCGGCTTCATCCACGCCAACTTCACCAAGCTCGGCATTGCCGCGCTGGTGCTCTATCCGATCCTTGTCATCGTCGTGCTGTCGCTGATGTCGTGGTCGGTCGCCACCGGATTGCAGGGCTCGCTGAAATGGGTCGACAATTTCGGCATCCAGATCCTGATCTACGTGATGCTGGCCTGGGGGCTGAACATCGTCGTCGGCCTCGCCGGCCTGCTCGATCTGGGCTACGTCGCCTTCTACGCCGTCGGGGCCTACGCCTATGCGCTGCTTGGCACAACCTACGGCCTGTCGTTCTGGATCCTGCTTCCGGCGGCCGGCGCCATGGCCGCGTTCTGGGGCGTGCTGCTCGGCTTTCCGGTGCTGCGCCTGCGCGGCGATTACCTGGCGATCGTCACCCTTGCCTTCGGGGAGATCATCCGCCTGGTGCTGATCAACTGGCGCGATGTGACCAACGGTTCGGCCGGTATCTCCGGCATTCCGAAAGTCACCTTTTTCGGCCTGATGACCTTCAACGTCTCGGACCCCAACTACATCGCCAAGGTCCTGCACCTCGCGACCTCGAGCGCCTACTACAAGATCTTCCTCTATTACCTGATCCTGGCGCTTTGCATGCTCACCGCCTTCGTCACCATCAGGCTGAGGCGCATGCCCGTCGGGCGTGCCTGGGAAGCGCTGCGCGAGGACGAGATCGCCTGCCGCTCGCTCGGCATCAACACCACCACGACCAAGCTGACGGCGTTTGCCACCGGTGCCATGTTCGGCGGTTTTGCCGGGGCATTCTTCGCCGCCAGGCAAGGCTTCGTCAGCCCGGAATCCTTCGTCTTCCTGGAATCGGCCATCATCCTGGCCATCGTCGTCCTTGGCGGCATGGGGTCGCTGGTCGGCATCGCCGTCGCCGCGATGGTGATGATCGGCGGCACCGAGGCGCTGCGCGAGCTCGACTTCCTCAAACAGGTCTTCGGGCAAGACTTCACCCCCGAACTCTACCGCATGCTTCTGTTCGGCATGGCCATGGTCATCGTCATGCTGTGGAAGCCGCGGGGCTTTGTCGGCAGTCGTGAACCGACAGCCTTCCTCAAGGAGCGAAGGGCTGTCTCAAGCTCCTTCACCAAGGAGGGTCACGGCTGATGAATGCGAACGCACAAATGAACGACGCCATCCTGCAGGTCGATCATCTGTCGATGAAGTTCGGCGGCCTGGTCGCCATCGGCGACCTGTCCTTCACTGCCAGGCGCGGCGAAATCACCGCGCTGATCGGCCCCAACGGCGCCGGCAAGACCACCGTGTTCAATTGCATCACCGGCTTCTACAAGCCGTCGGAAGGCATGATCACGCTCAACCGGGCCGACGGCTCCAGTTACCTGCTGGAACGGCTGCCCAACCATGAGATCCCGGCGCGCGCCAAGGTGGCGCGCACCTTCCAGAACATCCGCCTGTTCTCGGGCATGACGCTGCTGGAGAACCTGCTCGTCGCCCAGCACAACAAGCTGATGAAGGCGTCCGGGTATACGATCCTGGGCCTGTTCGGCTTCAGCGGCTACCGCAAGGCCTCGGCCGAATCGGTGGAGCTTGCCAAGCACTGGCTGGAAAAGGCCGATCTCGTCGATCGCGCCGACGATCCGGCCGGCGACTTGCCCTACGGCGCACAGCGGCGGCTCGAGATCGCGCGCGCCATGTGCACCGGTCCCGAGCTTCTGTGCCTCGACGAACCGGCGGCCGGCCTCAACCCGAAGGAATCGGCGGCTCTCAACGAACTGCTGATGGGGATCAAGCACACGACAGGCACCTCGATCCTCCTGATCGAGCACGACATGTCGGTGGTCATGCAGATCTCCGACCATGTCGTGGTGCTGGAATATGGCCGCAAGATCTCCGACGGCAATCCGCAGTCGGTGCGCACCGACCCGCGCGTCATCGCTGCCTATCTTGGCGTCGACGACGAGGAGGTCGAGACCGTACTTACCGAAGTCGGCGACGAGGACGTCATCGAACAGCTCGACATCGGCCCCGATTCCGCGCATGGCCCGGGGACATCGTCGTCGTATCTGGCCGGGCCGGTGAGCGACACCGTCGGCCATAGCCAAGGCGAACGCGTAACCGTGTCGAAAGGCGCCTCGAAGGCAGCGCAGGTCGATGCCCGCGCCGCCAGCGTGGCAAGCAGGCCTGTTGCCCCGACACCGGCGCCGGCCAAGCCCGCCGCGAAGAAAGCGGCACCACGGAAAACGGCCGCCAAGGCGCCTGCCGCGAAGGCCGAAGGCGTTTCGAACCGCCTCGCTGCCCCCCGTGGCGGCAAGGCCGACAATCTGACCCGCATCAAGGGCATCGGCACGGTCAACGAGAAGAAGCTCAACGAACACGGCATCTTCCACTTCGACCAGATCGGCGCCTGGAAGAAGGCAGACGTCGAGGCGGTCGAGGCCTATCTCGCCTTTGACGGACGCATCGCGCGCGAGGAGTGGGTCAAGCAGGCCAAGCTGCTCGGCCAAGGCAAGGATACGGAATTCTCGCGCCGCGTCGATGCAGGCAAGGTGACGACCAGTCACGTGTCCGGCAAAGCCAAGGCGAGCACAGCCAAGCCCGTTCAGGGCAAGCGTGGAGGGGGCAAGTGATGGCCACGACAACGCTGCTCGATATCAAGGGCGTGGAGACCTACTACGGCAATATCCGTGCGCTGAACGGCGTCAATGTCAGCGTCAAGCAAGGTGAGATCGTGGCGCTGATCGGCGCCAACGGCGCCGGCAAGTCGACGCTGATGATGACCATCTTCGGGGCTCCACGCGCCCGCACGGGCACCATCACCTTCAACGGGACCGATATCACCCAGTTGCCGACACACGAAATCGCGCGCATGCGCATTGCCCAGTCGCCCGAGGGCCGGCGCATCTTTCCGCGCATGACGGTGATGGAAAACCTGCAGATGGGCGCCAGCCTCGACAACCTCAAATATTATGGCGAGGACGTCGAGAAGGTGTTCACGCTGTTTCCCAGGCTGAAGGAGCGCATCGCCCAGCGTGGCGGGACGCTGTCGGGCGGCGAACAGCAGATGCTGTCGATCGGACGCGCACTGATGGCGCGGCCGAAACTGCTTCTGCTCGACGAGCCGTCGCTGGGCCTGGCGCCGCTGATCGTCAAGCAGATCTTCGATGCCATTCGTGAGTTGAACCGCACCCAAGGGCTGACCGTATTCCTAGTCGAGCAGAACGCGTTCGGCGCGCTCAAGCTCGCCACGCGCGGCTATGTCATGGTCAACGGCAATGTGACGATGAGCGGCACCGGCAAGGAGCTGCTCGCCAATCCGGAAGTGCGCGCCGCCTATCTCGAAGGCGGACATCACTGAGTTCAGGAGACTTCCCATGCAAGGCATTCTCTACGAGGAACCGTCGATCTGGCAGTTCTTCTTCGTCACCTGCCTGCTCGGCGGATGGGCGGCCTGGATGACCGGCAAGGCCAGTGCCCAGACATGGCGCAGCTTCATCCAGCTGTTTGCCTATCTGCTCGGGCTCGGCATTGGAATCCGCTTCATCCATCACGCGCTGTTCGACGGCACGATGTTCTCGCTGCATTACTATATCGTCGACACCATCGTGCTGATGATACTGGGCTTCGTCGGCTATCAATACACACGAACCAACCAGATGGTCACACAGTATAATTGGCTCTACGAAAGAGCTTCAATCTTGAGCTGGAAACCGAAAGGTTGACGTTCATCATTAACGCCGCGTCAGGGATGAATCGGCGTGACAAGTGCCTGAAAATCGGCAAACTATGCTTTCTGCGATAAGGGTGGGCATCGCATGAAAGCTTCATCCACGCCCACTCCGTTAATGGGAGCGTTTAAATGAAAAAGTCACTTTTGTCCGCCGTGGCCCTGACCGCGCTCGTCGCGTTCGGCGGCAACGCGTGGGCTGATGTAATGTTCGCCGTCGCCGGGCCGATCACCGGTCCGAACGCGGCCTTCGGCGCACAGCTGCAGAAGGGCGCCGAAGCGGCGGTCGCCGAGATCAATGCCAAGGGCGGCATCAATGGCGAGCAGATCAAGCTCGAAGTCGGCGACGATGTCTCCGATCCGAAGCAGGGCATCTCGGTCGCCAACAAGTTCGTCGGCGACGGCGTCAAGTTCGTGATCGGCCACTTCAACTCGGGCGTGTCGATCCCGGCCTCCGAAGTGTACGCCGAAAACAACATCGTCGAAATCACGCCGGCCGCAACCAACCCGAAGTTTACCGAGCGCGGCTTGTGGAATGTGTTCCGTACCTGCGGACGCGACGACCAGCAGGGCAGCATCGCTGGCGCCTATATCGCCGCGAACTTCAAGGATGCCAAAGTCGCCGTGATCCATGACAAGACCCCTTATGGCCAGGGCCTCGCGGACGAAACCAAGAAGGCGATGAACGCCGCCGGCATCAAGGAAGTGATGTATGAAGGCGTCAATGTCGGCGACAAGGACTTCTCGGCGCTGATCGCCAAGATGAAGGAAGCCGGCGTCACCCTGATCTACTGGGGTGGCCTGCATACCGAAGCCGGTCTGATCATCCGTCAATCGGCGGACCAGGGCCTCAAGGCCCCGATGATGTCGGGTGACGGCATCGTGACGGACGAACTCGCCGCCATCGCGGGCGACGCTGTCGCCGGCACCCTCAACACGTTCGGCCCCGACCCGCGCCTGATCCCAGCCAATAAGGAACTCGTCGAGAAGTTCCGCGCGCAGGGTTTCGAGCCGGAAGCCTACACGCTCTACGCCTATGCCGCCGTGCAGGTGGTCGCCGAGGCGGCCGCTGCCGCCAAGACGAACGATCCGCAGGCGGTCGCCAAGGCGATGCATGAAAGCGGACCGTTCCCGACCGTTCTGGGCGATCTCGCCTATGACGCCAAGGGCGATCCGAAGCTGCCGGGCTACATCATGTACGAATGGAAGAAGAAGGACGACGGGAAGTATTCCTGGTTCCCGAAGTCGTAATTCATTCGGATCCGAAACCAACGATGCCCGGCGCCTCGCGCCGGGCATTTTCTTTTGATGCGCGGCGGCAGCCGGGTCACGTCACGGTGAGCCCCCTTAGCCAGGAAGATCGCATCCAGGATCGAAATTGTCGCCATTGTTCCGTCCGTTCGAACCGATGCATGCGAGTGTTGGCCGGACAATCGATCTAAATCGGTTTAAATCAGCGTCGATTTTGTTTGCACTGCAGCATTTTCGCGCTAATCATTGCCCCGATTTCCCGTTCCTTCCGCTGCTGGAGCCCAGTCCTTGGCCATCACGAAGATCCTCGTCGCCAACCGGTCAGAAATCGCCATCCGCGTCTTTCGCGCGGCCAACGAGCTGGGCCTCAAAACCGTGGCGATCTGGGCCGAGGAAGACAAATACTCGCTGCACCGCTTCAAGGCCGATGAGAGCTACCAGGTCGGGCGCGGCCCGCATCTCGGCAAGGACATGGGTCCGATCGAGAGCTATCTGTCGATCGAGGAGGTGATCCGCGTCGCCAGACTTTCAGGCGCCGATGCCATCCACCCCGGCTACGGGCTGCTGTCGGAAAGCCCCGAATTCGCCGAGGCCTGCGCGCAAGCAGGCATCACGTTCATCGGTCCCAAGCCCGACACGATGCGCCGGCTGGGCAACAAGGTTGCCGCGCGCAATCTAGCCATCGAGGTCGGCGTGCCCGTGGTGCCGGCGACCGATCCGTTGCCGGACGATATGGAGGCGGTCAAGGAACTCGCGAAGACGGTCGGTTATCCGGTCATGCTGAAAGCCTCGTGGGGTGGCGGTGGCCGCGGCATGCGCGCCATTCGCTCCGAGGCCGACCTCGCCCGCGAGGTCATGGAAGGCAAGCGCGAGGCGAAGGCCGCCTTCGGAAAGGACGAGGTCTATCTCGAAAAGCTGATCGAGCGCGCCCGCCATGTCGAGGTGCAGGTGCTTGGCGACACACACGGCAATGCAGTGCACCTGTTCGAGCGCGACTGCTCGATCCAGCGCCGCAACCAGAAGGTCGTCGAGCGCGCGCCGGCGCCCTATCTTAGCGAGGACCTGCGCCAGGAACTTTGCGGCTACGCGCTGAAGATCGCGCGCGAGACCAGCTATATCGGCGCTGGCACCGTCGAATTCCTGCAGGACGCGGATACCGGCAAGTTCTACTTCATCGAGGTCAATCCGCGCATCCAGGTCGAGCACACCGTCACCGAAATGGTGACCGGCATCGACATTGTGAAGGCGCAGATCCACATCCTCGACGGTTTCGCCATCGGCACGCCGGAATCGGGTGTGCCGGCGCAGAGGGATATCCGGCTGAACGGCCATGCCTTGCAGTGCCGCATCACCACGGAAGATCCCGAACACAATTTCATTCCGGACTACGGCCGCATCACCGCCTATCGCGGCGCCACCGGCTTCGGCATCCGCCTCGATGGCGGCACGGCCTATTCCGGCGCGGTCATCACCCGCTTCTACGATCCGCTGCTGGAGAAGGTCACGGCGTGGGCGCCGACGCCGGCCGAGACGATCGCCCGCATGAACCGCGCTCTGCGCGAGTTCCGCATCCGCGGCGTCGCCACCAACCTCACCTTCCTCGAAGCGATCATCAATCACCCGAGCTTCGCCGACAATTCCTATACGACCAGGTTCATCGACACGACGCCGGAGCTGTTCCAGCAGGTCAAGCGCCAGGACCGCGCCACCAAGCTGCTCAACTACCTGGCCGACGTCAGCGTCAACGGCCATCCCGAGACGCGCGGTCGGCCGACGCCAAAGGCCGACGCGGCGCCGCCCGTGGTGCCCTATCTCAACGGCAATGTGCCGAGCGGCAGCAAGCAGAAGCTCGACGTGCTCGGGCCGGAAAAGTTCGCCGCCTGGATGCGCGAGCAGAAGGAAGTGCTGGTCACCGACACGACGATGCGCGACGGCCACCAGTCGCTGCTCGCCACCCGTGTGCGCACGCATGACATTGCCGGCATCGCCGGCACCTATGCGCGCGCCTTGCCGCAGTTGCTGTCGCTCGAATGCTGGGGTGGGGCCACTTTCGACGTCGCCATGCGCTTCCTCACCGAGGATCCATGGGAGCGGCTGTCGCTGGTGCGGGAAGCCGCCCCCAACCTGTTGCTGCAGATGCTGCTGCGCGGCGCCAACGGCGTCGGCTATACCAATTATCCCGACAATGTCGTGCAGCATTTCGTCAAGCAGGCGGCGTCGGGCGGCGTCGACCTGTTCCGCGTCTTCGACTGCCTGAACTGGGTCGAGAACATGCGCGTCGCCATGGACGCGGTCGGCGCCGAGGGCAAGCTGATCGAAGCGGCGATGTGCTATACCGGCGACATCCTCGATCCGGCGAGGGCCAAGTACGACCTGAAATACTATGTCGGGCTCGCCAGGGAATTGCAGGCCGCCGGCGCCCATATCATCGCCGTCAAGGACATGGCCGGCCTGTTGAAGCCGAGTGCGGCCCGCGTGCTGTTCAAGGCGCTGCGCGAGGCGACCGACCTGCCGATCCATTTTCACACCCACGACACATCGGGTCTGTCGGCGGCAACCGTGCTGGCGGCCGTGGAAAGCGGTGTCGACGCCATCGACGCGGCGATGGACGCCTTCTCCGGCAACACCTCGCAGCCGTGCCTGGGTTCAATCGTCGAAGCGCTGAAAGGCACCGAGCGCGATCCAGGCCTCGACCCGCAATGGATCCGAAAGATCTCGTTCTACTGGGAAGCCGTTCGCAATCAGTACGCTGCTTTCGAGAGCGACCTGAAAGGCCCGGCTTCCGAGGTCTACCTGCACGAAATGCCGGGCGGGCAGTTCACCAATTTGAAGGAACAGGCGCGTTCGCTGGGGCTGGAGACACGCTGGCACGAGGTGGCGCAGACCTATCACGACGTCAACCTGATGTTCGGCGACATCGTCAAGGTGACGCCGTCCTCCAAGGTCGTGGGCGACATGGCGTTGATGATGGTGAGCCAGGACCTGACCGTTGCCGATGTCGAGAACCCGGCCCGCGACATCGCCTTCCCGGACTCGGTGGTTTCGATGCTGCGCGGCGATCTTGGCCAATCCCCTGGCGGCTGGCCGCAGGCGTTGCAGAAGAAGGCACTCAAGGGCGACAAGCCGATCACGGCGCGGCCCGGCTCATTGCTCAAGCCGGCCGACCTCGAGAAGAGCCGCAAGGAGATCGAGGACAAGCTCGAGCGCAAGCTGTCGGAATACGAGTTCGCCTCGTGGCTGATGTATCCGAAGGTGTTTTCCGACTTCGTCGCCGCGCAGGAGACCTACGGCCCGGTCAGCGTTCTGCCGACGCCGACCTATTTCTACGGCATGAAATCGGAAGACGAGATTTTCGTCGATATCGAAAGGGGCAAGACCTTGGTCGTGCGCTGCCAGGCGTTCGGCGATGTCGACGACAAGGGCATGGTCACGGTGTTCTTCGAGCTCAACGGCCAGCCGCGGCGCGTGAAGGTGCCCGATCGCGCGCATGGCGCGTCGGCGGCCAAGGCGCGTCGCAAGGCGGAGCCCGGCAACGAGGCGCATGTCGGGGCGCCGATGCCGGGTGTGGTCTCCGCACTTTCGGTCGCCGCCGGCCAGGCGGTCAAGGCCGGCGACGTGCTGCTCTCCATCGAAGCGATGAAGATGGAGACGGCGCTGCACGCCGAGCGCGACGGGACGGTCGCCGAGGTGCTGGTGAAGGCCGGCGACCAGATCGATGCGAAGGATCTCCTGATCGCCTTCAACTGAGAGCTCGCAAGGAACGGGCAGGCTGTCGGCTCATGACGGCAGGCCTTGGCGAGCTGTTCGATAACGGCTTGACCCGCCGGCTCCGGTCGGGCATCGAACCGCTGAAATTCGTCGCGGCACGTTCCCCGAGTCGCGGCGCGGAACCGATTTGGAGAAAACATGGCCGACGATATCACCGAGACCAGCCAGACTGTTGCCGCCGGCCAGCTGCGTGCCTTGATCGAGCGCATCGAGCGGCTCGAGGAAGAAAAGAAGACGATCTCCGACGACATCAAGGAAGTCTTCGCCGAAGCCAAGGGCACCGGCTTCGACACCAAGGCAATCCGCACCATCATCCGTCTGCGCAAGAAGGACCAGGCCGAGCGCCAGGAGGAGGACGCCATCCTCGATCTGTACATGGCCGCCCTCGGCATGGTGTAAGACTAACCGGCCGGTGCCCGACGCGGTTGCCGGTGATACGGTTCGAACCATGAGCGAATTCGACTTCGGCGGCCGCCGCGCCTCGGAATTCCGCCATCGCGGCTTCTGGTCGCTGTTTGCCGAACGGCATCCGGAAGAAAGAGCCCGGCTGGCGCGACGCGGACCCTGGTTCTGGCAGCGCGGACTGCCCGATTTCGCTCTGGTACTTTCCATGTATGTCGCGCCGGCGCAGAACCATGTCGGTGTCTTCTTCGGCCGCAACGAGAAGTTCGGCGCCACGCAAAGCTGGTCGCGGCTGAAGCCGTTCCGACCAGCGATCGAAGACAGGCTGAAGCTCAGGCCGGAACAAAGCTGCGAAGGCCTTGGCATCAATTCGATGTGGCGCGTCAACTGCTTTGCCGAGGACAACTGGCCTGCCATGACTGACTGGCTGGTGACGGAATGCTCGCGGGTCGAGTGCGCCGTGACCGAAGTGCTGAGGCAGGGGTAAGTGATCGCGGATTTCTTACGCTCGCGTTGGCTTGGCGAGGTGCCGATCGACCGGCTGTTCTGGCGCGACGTGATGCTTGTCGGAACCGCGATCAATATTGGGTCGTCTGTCGCGGCGCTGATCCTGCTTGGCCTGAAGATGCCGCTCGGCCTCGTCCTTGCGGTGCATTTCGCACCGGTGCCCTACAGCATCTTCCTGGCTTTGGCGGTCTGGCGCACGGCTGACAAGGCCGGTGGTGCCAGGGCTTCGCTCTTCATGCTGGGATCAGCACTCTGGCTGATCGCCACGATCGTCGTCTGACGAAGCTGCCCGTACGAAAAAGGGCGGCCGGAGCCGCCCTTGGCAAGCATTCATGACGCGTTGTTCAGGCGGCCGGCTCGAATTTCAGCGCCACGCCATTGATGCAGTAGCGCAGGCCGGTCGGCGGCGGGCCGTCCTCGAAGACATGGCCGAGATGGCTGCCGCAACGGGCGCAATGGCATTCGGTGCGGACCATGCCGTAGCTGCGGTCGACGGTGTTCTCGACCGAGCCCGGCACGGGATCGTTGAAGCTCGGCCAGCCGGTGCCGCTCTCGAATTTCAGCGTGGATTGGAACAGCGGCTGGTCGCAGCCGACGCAGGAAAAAGTACCGGCGCGCTTCTCGTACAGCAGGGCACAGCTTCCCGGCCGCTCGGTGCCATGGTTGCGCATGACGGCGTATTGCTCCGGCGTCAGCCGGGCGCGCCATTCGGCGTCGGTGCGGGTGACGGGGTAAGTGTGCGTGTCCATTTGATCTCCTCAGCCTTGGCGGCTCGTTCTTGGTTGCAACCGGGTATTCGCAACAAGATAGGGGTTTGTTACAGACCTGCCCAGTCCGACCGCTCCGGATATCTCAATGTTTGCGCGACAATTGCCTCGTGGCGCCTTCCAGTCCGGCCAGAGTCAACGGGAACATGCGGCCGTCGAAGATGTCACGGATTATCGCGATCGAATGGGTAAAGCCCCAGTTCTTCTCGTTCTCGGGGTTAAGCCACACCGCGTTCGGCCATTGCCGCAGCAGCCGGCCGAGCCAGACGGCTCCGGCCTCGGGGTTCCAGTGTTCCACCGAGCCGCCTGGGTGAGCAATCTCGTATGGGCTCATCGAGGCGTCGCCGACGACGATGACCTTATAGTCGGCGCCATATTTATGAATGAGGTCGAGGGTCGAAATCGTCTCGGCATGGCGGCGGCGATTGTCCTTCCACACGCCTTCGTAGAGGCAGTTGTGGAAATAGAAATATTCGAGCTGTCGGAATTCGGCGCGGGCGGCCGAAAATAGCTCCTCGACGCTTTTGATATGATCGTCCATCGAGCCGCCGACATCGAAGAACATCAGGAGCTTTACCGCGTTGCGGCGCTCGGGCCGTGTCTTGACGTCGAGATAGCCGTGCTCGGCGGTGGCGTGGATGGTGCCGGGCAGGTCGAGCTCTTCCTCGGCGCCCTCACGCACCCAGCGGCGCAGGCGCTTCAGCGCGATCTTGACGTTGCGGGTGCCGAGTTCGACGGCATCGTCGAAATTCCGGAACTCGCGCTTGTCCCAGACTTTCACCGCGCGACGGTTGCGGCTTTCGTTCTGGCCGATGCGCACGCCTTCGGGGTTGTAGCCATAGGCGCCGAAGGGAGAGGTGCCGCCGGTGCCGATCCATTTCGAACCGCCCTGGTGGCGGCCCTTCTGTTCCTCGAGCCGCTGCTTCAGCGTCTCCATCAGCCTGTCGAAACCGCCCAGCGCCTCGACCAGCTTTTTCTCTTCCTCGGTCAGGTGCTTTTCGGCGAGCCGGCGCAGCCATTCCTCGGGAATATTGGCGACGTCGACCGCATCCGGCCCGCCCAGTGCCTCGACGCCCTTGAAGACATGCGCGAAGACCTGGTCGAAGCGGTCGATATGGCGTTCGTCCTTCACCAAAGCGGCACGGGCGAGATAATAAAAACCCTCGACGTCGTAATCGACCAGCCCGGCGGCCAGCCCCTCCAGCAGAGAGAGGTATTCCCTGAGCGAGACGGGAACGCGCGCTGCCTTCAGCTCGAGGAAGAAGGGGATGAACATGGCCGGTTACAGCAAATCATACTCGATAAAGCCCGTCCTGCGCGCGACATGGTCGTAGAGCTTGCGGGCGGTGGCATTGGTTTCGTGCGTCATCCAATAGACGTTCTTCACGCCGATTTTGCCGGCCTCCTGCTTCACCGCCTCGATGAGGGCCGCGCCGATGCCCTTTCCGCGCACATCCGGGTCGGCGAACAGATCCTGCAGGTAGCAGTTGTTTTTCTCCGACCAGCCGGAGCGGTGGTAGAGATAATGGGTGAGGCCCACGGCCTTGCCGTCCGATGTGGCGATAAAACCCTTCGGCTCGAACTCGCCTTCGGTGAATAACCGCTTCCAGGTGATGGCATAGACCTCTTCCGGCAGCTTGGTTTCGTAGAAGGTCAGATAATCGGTCCACAGGCGGTGCCAGTCGGCGTGGTCGGATTGCGCGAGCGGGCGGACAACGATCTCAGACATTCTTTTCTCCTCCGAAGGGTTCTGGCCGAAGCTGACCTTCTCTTCGGCCCGCGGCAACGGTCCACAGCCGGGGAAAGCGCTGCCCTATTGCTGTCTTCTCGCCATGAAGGCCAGCCGCTCGAACAGATGCACGTCCTGCTCGTTCTTCAACAGGGCGCCATGCAGTTTGGGCAATGCGTTCTTGGGGTCGGCGCGCAAATCCTCCGGCGCGATGTCGTCGGCGACCAGCAGGCGGATCCAGTCGAGCGCCTCGGAGGTTGATGGCTTTTTCTTCAAGCCTGGCACGTCGCGGATTTCATAGAACTGGGTGAGAGCCGCGCGCACCAGGTTCTGCTTGATGCCGGGATAGTGCACGTCGACGATTCTGTGCAGCGTGTCGACGTCGGGAAAGCGGATGTAGTGGAAGAAGCAGCGGCGCAGGAAAGCGTCCGGCAACTCCTTCTCGTTGTTGGAGGTGATGATGACGATCGGGCGAACGGCGGCGCGGATGGTCTCGCCGGTCTCGTAGACGAAGAACTCCATCCGATCGAGCTCCTGCAGCAGGTCGTTGGGGAATTCGATGTCGGCCTTGTCGATCTCATCGATCAGAAGCACGACCTTCTTGTCGGCCGCGAATGCCTCCCAAAGCTTGCCTCGCTTGATGTAGTTCTTGATGTCGTTGAACCTGACATCGCCGAGCTGGCTGTCGCGCAGCCGTGACACCGCATCGTATTCGTAGAGGCCTTGCTGCGCCCGCGTCGTCGATTTGACGTGCCACTCGATCAGGTCGAGGCCGAGTGCCGCCGCCACCTGGCGGGCGAGTTCCGTCTTGCCGGTGCCGGGCTCGCCCTTGACCAGCAAGGGCCGCTCCAGCGCGATCGCCGCGTTGACCGCCACCATCAGATCCTTGTCGGCGACATAGGCCGCCGTGCCTTCGAAACGCATTTTTGCTCCTTGGTTGGTCGTCGCGACCGTAAGGACGCCGCCGCGGCTGTGCAAGGGTTGCGCCGGATGGCGAATAAAGCCGCCGTGACTGCCTGCGTCACTGGCGCTTGAGCCACCAGCGGCCTATATTGGGCAGGACGGTCTGTGCTTCCCGGCAGGAGAACATTTTCCCCGGGGCCTTAACGATCCTTAGGGAGCTGTCCCTGGGAAGACCCGTGGGTTTTCTCACACGGCGCCCACCTACTTTGTAGGTTCCCGGGATCGCTCTCTCCACCGGTTGTGTGGATCGTCACTTGTCGCAACGTATCCACGCATCTTGGTGGATGATGCGGTGGAAAACGTCGCACTTGAGACCCCGCACAGCTCTGACCTTTTCTACCTTGGCCGCATGACCTCTCCCAAAGACTTGAAGAAAAAGCTGCGTCTCGAGGCACTCGCCCGCCGCGACGGTCTCGATGCATTCTGGCGGGTGGAGGCTGCGCTCGAAATGGCGGAGACGGCGCGCGACCATCTGGAGATCGGGCCCGGTCAGATCGTCTCCGGTTTCTGGCCGATGCGCTCGGAGGTCGATGTCAGGCCGCTGATGTTCGCCTTGCGAGAGAAGGGCGCACGGCTCTGCCTGCCTGCCATTCTCGACAAGACCACCATCGTCTTTCGCGAACTGGTTCGCGGCGCGCCGATGGTCGACATGGGCTTTGGCACGGTCGGGCCGCATGCTGAGGCCGAAGTTCTCGATCCTTCGGTCGTGCTGGTGCCGCTCGCCGCCTTCGACGCGCGCGGTCACCGCATCGGATATGGCGCTGGCTATTACGACCGGGCGATCGCGAAGCTCGTCGACAAGGGGCTCGCGCCCCGGCTGATCGGCATCGCCTTCGACTGCCAAGAAGTTTCGCAAGTTCCAGACGAACCCCATGACGTGGTCATCCCGGAAATACTCACCGAGAGCGGGTTGCGCCGCTTTGCGCCAAAATTGTAGATAGTTCTTTGAAACGCATGATCTTTGCCGAAAAGTCATGCAACTTTTCGGGATCAGGCATAGATGCGACTTCTTTTCCTCGGGGACATGGTCGGCAAGACGGGCCGCACCGCGGTATGGGAACAACTGCCTGGCCTGATCTCCGACTTCAAGCTCGATTTCGTCATCGTCAACGGCGAGAACGCGGCCGGCGGCTTCGGCATCACCGAAGAGATCTTGCGTGAGACGATCGCGGTGGGCTGCGATGTCGTGACCACCGGCAACCATGTTTGGGACCAGCGCGACGCTCTGGCCTTCGCGCCGCGCGAGCAGCGGTTCCTGCGGCCTTCCAATTTCCCCAAAGGCACGCCCGGGCGCGGCTCCGGTGTCTACATCGCCAAAAACGGCGCGCGCGTGCTGGTCGCCAACATTATGGGCCGGGTGTTCATGCACCCGGAACTCGACGATCCCTTCCAGGCCGGCGAACGCGAGCTTGCCGCCTGTCCGCTCGGCGAGCAGGCGGATGCGGTGGTGATCGACTTCCACGCCGAGGCAACCTCGGAAAAAATGTGCTTCGCGCATTTTGTCGATGGCCGCGCCAGTCTCGTCGTCGGCACTCACACGCACCAGCCCACCGCCGACCACCAGATCCTCAATGGCGGCACCGGGTACCTGTCGGATGCCGGCATGTGCGGTGACTATGATTCCTCGCTCGGCATGGACAAGGAAGAACCGCTCAACCGGTTCCTGTCGAAAGTGCCGAAAGGGCGTTTCGAGGCAGCGACGGGACCGGCGACGTTGTGCGGCGTCGGCGTCGATATTTCCGACCGCACGGGGCTGACCGAGAAGATCGCGCCGTTTCGTCGCGGGCCAAGGCTGGAAGAAACGGCTCCGTCCTTTTGGGCGTGACATTGATATAGGGGGTCGCAGTACCTAATTGCCGGCGACACTGCTCTAGATCGTAGGGGACGACCTCCATGCAGCTTATCGAATTCCTGGCGCCGCATTTTCAATTCGTTTCCGACCCGACCGCCTGGGTCGCGCTGCTGACGCTGGTGGTGCTCGAGATCGTGCTCGGCATCGACAACCTGATCTTCATCTCGATCCTCACCAACAAGCTGCCCGTGGAGCAGAGAGCTCGCGCGCGGCGTCTTGGCATCTCGGCGGCGCTGGTCATGCGCCTGGTGCTGCTCGCCACCATTTCCGTCATCGTCCAACTGACGACGCCGGTTTTCACGGCGTTCGGCCACGGCTTCTCCTGGCGCGACCTGATCCTGATCGCCGGCGGTCTGTTCCTGGTGTGGAAGGCGACCAAGGAGATCCACCACACGGTCGATCCCGACGACCACCAGGACACGATGCTGGGCGAAACGCTCAAGATCTCGCTTGCCGGCGCGATCTTCCAGATCCTGCTGCTCGACCTCGTCTTCTCCATCGATTCCATCATCACCGCCGTCGGCATGACCGACGAGATCGCCATCATGTATATCGCGGTCATCGCGGCCGTGACCGTGATGATGCTGGCGGCCGGACCGCTGGCGGACTTCATCGCCAAGAACCCCAGCATCGTCATGCTGGCGCTGGGCTTCCTGCTGATGATCGGCATGACGCTGATCGCCGACGGCATGGGCTATCATGTGCCCAAGGGCTACATCTATGCGGCGATGGGTTTTTCGGCGCTGGTCGAGGGGCTCAACATGCTGGCGCGGCGGCGCAAGAAAGCGAAAACCGGCGACGGCCACTGATACTGGTCGGCCGGGGCGAGCCTAGTGCCCCGGAACACCCTTCGGATGGCGGTCACCCATCAAGCCGAGCGTCAGGCCCTGTTCCAGCCAGGCCTTGGCGCCGGCGAGCACAAGCGCAAAGCCGTCGGTTGAGCCGACCGCTTGTTTCACCTGCTCGTCGCCATTGCCGGCAAAGCCGAAATTGTGGACCTCGAGGAATGTCGCTTCGCCAGGCATTTCGGTGAAGGTCCAGACCACCGTGGTCGGCGGATCGCTCCACGTCATGACGATCTTCTTGTCCCTGACGATCTCGCTGACCTCGACTGTCGTCGAGACCCCATACATGCGCCACTCCCACTGAACCGGTTTGCCGCCATCAAGCCGGCCGCTGCCATGGGTGAACCAGAATTTGGTCGTGATCGCCGGATCGACGACGGCTTCGAAAACCTCAGCGACCGGCCGCCGGATCAGCATGGCGGCTTCGGCTGTCGGTGTCTCACGGATTTCCATGGCGATCTCCTTTCGAACACGCCCTCACCAGGCGTCGGGTTCGCGCACCATATGGATGATGTTGGCCGGATTGGTGATCCAACCACCTCGGAAACCCGCGTCCAAGGGCTCGACGGCATCGCAACGCACAATTCCTGCCTTGGCCAGATGATCCGCGGCGCCCGGAAAATCCCGCGTGAAAAGCTCCAGCCAGATCTCGGCCTGGCTCATCGTCGGCGCCTCGTCGATCCAAAGCCTGTTGGGGCCGAGTTCGAAGCCGATGGCCGGCGCCTTGGCTGTGAACGGCTTGAGGCCGACGACATCGCGGTAGAAGGCGATCGTCGCTTCGTACTGGTGCGATGGCACCTTCATGGCGATGTTGATGCCGCCGGTGATCTTCGCGGTCATGACTGGGCTCCGTTTTTCAAATGTTGTTTTCGCTGGCGGGTTCGCCCTTCATCTCGCTGCGGTAATAGCCGTCGCGCAGATTGATGCCGTATTCGACATAGGCCTTCATGCAGGCCAGCATCTGCGACCAGCCTTCGCAATTCAGGTAGGACTTCTTCAGGCCGACCGCGCCTTCCTGCCAGCCGCTCTCGGCGATGGTGACGAAGGTGCCGCCATCGTCGAGCGGCTCGAAATTCATCTCGATGCGGGTCTTGTAGGCGGGCTTGCCGTTGGCATCGGTGGCATCCCAGCGCAGCACGATGCGGCTGTCCTTGACCACTTCGTCGACCTCGACCGGCACCTTGCCCCACCAGACGACACCCGAACCGGCGACCAATGGCGCGCTGGCACCGCCGATGGTGGTGAAATAGCCGCTCAGTTTCTTCAGGTTGACGACCGCGTCGAAGACTTCGGAGACCGGTTTGCCGATGCGCCCTGAAACGCTGAATCCAAGAGACATATCCACAGCTCCTTGCTTGAACGAGCCAACAATATGTTATATAAACATAACATGTCAAACCGATCGCAGGACGACAATGTTTTCAAGGCGCTGGCGCATCCGCGCCGGCGCGAAATGCTGGATTGGTTGAAAGACGAGCCAAAGACCACCGGCATGCTGTGCGAAGCCTTTCCCGACATCGACCGCTGCACGGTCATGCTGCATCTCAAGGTGCTGGAGGAGGCGGACCTGATCGTCGCGCGCCGCGACGGACGCGAGCGCTGGAACCATCTCAATGCGTTGCCAATCAAGCAGATTCACGACCGCTGGATCAGCCAGTATGCCGGCCATGCGCTCAGCATCATTGACCGGCTGAAGTCCGATCTGGAAGGGTAGGACAGCCTGCTTGCCGGGCCGCCGCATGCCGAGTGCCCCGGCAACGCGGCGCGGCTGGACGAATTGAGCCGATTTATCTATAAGCCGGCCATTCCGACACAGGGCGCCGTACGTTCACCCGGACGCATCGGGACGCTCTGAAATTGAGTTCGAGCCTTTTGCAAAGGCGAGATGACGCATCTCGCGGCAAGACGCTCTAGCCGAACACGACAGGGGTGCCATGGCTGGCCATTCACAGTTCAAGAACATCATGCACCGCAAGGGCCGTCAGGACGCGGTGCGGTCGAAAATGTTTTCCAAGCTGGCGCGCGAAATCACCGTCGCCGCCAAGAGCGGAACGCCGGACCCATCGATGAACCCGCGCCTGCGCCTGGCGATCCAGAACGCCAAGGCGGTGTCGATGCCCAAGGACAACATCCAGCGCGCCATCAACAAGGCCTCGATGGGCGACGCCGAAAACTACGAAGCGGTGCGCTACGAAGGGTATGGGCCTGGTGGCGTCGCCGTGATCGTCGAGGCGCTGACCGACAACCGCAACCGTTCGGCGTCCAATGTGCGCGCCGCCTTCACCAAGGCCGGCGGCGCGCTCGGCGAAACCGGATCGGTGTCGTTCATGTGGGACCGCGCCGGCGAAATCTACTATCCGGCCTCGGCCGGCAGCGCCGACAAGATCATGGATGCGGCGATCGAAGCCGGCGCCGACGATGTCGAATCGGACGAGGAAGGCCACACGATCTATTGCTCCTTCGAGACTCTCGGCGAGGTGTCTAAGGCGCTTGAAACCTCGCTCGGCGAGGCCGAATCGGTCAAGGCGATCTGGAAGCCGCAGAACAATGTCCCCGTCGACGAAGAGCGGGCGCAATCGCTGATGAAGCTGGTTGCCACGCTCGAGGATGATGACGACGTGCAAAGCGTCTACGCCAACTTCGAAGTCGACGACGAGACGATGGCGAAGCTCAGCGCGGCGTGAGCGAAGGTCGTCCGATATGAGCAAAGCTCAGTTGCCGGCCATCCGCATTACCTACTGCACGCAATGCCAGTGGCTGTTGCGTGCCGGCTGGATGGCGCAGGAGCTGCTGTCCACCTTCGGTACCGATCTCGGCGAGGTGACGCTGGTGCCGGGCACCGGCGGCATCTTCACCATCTCCTGTAACGATGTGCTGGTCTGGGACCGCAAGCGCGACGGCGGCTTCCCTGACGCGGCCAAACTCAAGCAGCTGGTCCGCGACGTGATCGATCCGGATCGGGATCTCGGTCACGCCGACCGCAAAGGCCACAAGGGTGACACGCAGAAAGACCTCGCCTGAGCGGAGTTTTTTGCGTCTCGTTAGACCTCTTCAGAGCAATGCGAAGATAAAGCACGCCATCGCCACGATGGCGGTGACGGTGCGGACGTGGTTCCACATCACCCATTGGCTCAGATGGTTCGCCCACACGGCAGCGCCGTTGCTGCTGGCCGGGTCGACGGCGGCGAGAGCATCGTTGAGCGGCACGTTGAAGACCATGGTGACGATAGGGTTGCCGACCAGATAGATCACCGCGCCGGCCAGTAACCAGTACGAGCCGGACTGGCTCCAGCCCAAGAGAGCGGCGGCAATGAGAACGAGGCAGATGAGGCCGGTGCCAAACAGCGCTGTCATGAAGGCCGGGGTGATCACCGTGACATTGATCGAATTCATCGCGGCGATGCCCGCCGGGACGGGCAGCCGGGCAAGGGCCGCCATGACGAAGTTGGAAAAGGCGAAGAATACGCCACCGACGACGCCCGCGCCGATCGCGGCAATGAAGGTGAGGGTTGGAAGAAGCTTGATCATCTCAGTTGCTCCAGACGCCGGTTGCGGCGGTTTGCTCTCTAAAAAAACATGAGCATGCCTCACATTTGCAAAACGTGATAAACCCTCGTATTTTGTAAGTCAAGTCGTTCCCGGCGATTTTGCCGGGCGCGTTTGTTGGAGACGGTCATGGAAGGCACGCAAACCAATGAGCGGATCGGTTCGCCGCGCCGGGCGCCAAGCCAGCAGCGCAGCCGCGAGCGGGTCGAGCGCATGCTGGCCGCCGCCTCGGCGCTGATTGCCGAACAAGGCAGCGACGCCATGCGCATGGGCGAGGTGGCGGAGCGGGCTGGGGTGTCGATCGGCTCGCTCTACCAGTTCTTTCCGGACAAGAGGGCGATCGTCTGGGCGCTGGCCGAACGCTACACAGCGGAAAGCCAGGCTTGTATCTCGGCCGCACTCAGGGATGTCAGCGACGCCAAAGGCCTGCGGCAGGCTTTCTCGGAGCTGGTCGATATTTACTACGAGCTGTTCCTGGCCGAGCCGGTGATGCGCGACATCTGGTCGGGCACGCAGGCCGACAAGGCGCTGCGCCAGCTCGAACTCGCTGACAGCCGGGCGAACGCGGAATTTCTGATCGCGGTACTCAAGCGCCTGCGGCCCGATGCCGATCCGGTGGCGCTCGACACGACGGCATTCTTGGTGTGGCAGATGGGCGAGGCGGCCATGCGGCTGGCGATCTCGGTCGACAGGCAGGAGGGCGACAGGCTGGTCGCTGCCTACAAGCGCATGGCACTCAGGGAATTGCTGGACGAATAAGGGGCCGAAGACCCAGCCTTCGGCCAAGCAACAAAAAACCCGCCACATGGGCGGGCTCTTGATCCGCGAAAAAGCTCTTCGCTTTAGAGGCCGAAGCCTTCGAAGCGCTTCTTGAATTTCGACAGGCGGCCGCCGCGGTCGAGCAGGGTCTGCTGGCCGCCGGTCCAGGCCGGGTGGGTGGTCGGGTCGATATCGAGGTTCATCGTATCGCCTTCCTTGCCCCAGGTCGAACGGGTCGTGTATTCGGTGCCGTCGGTCATGACGACCTTGATGGTGTGGTAGTCGGGATGGATTGCGCTCTTCATGGCTCTGTTCCTGGCTTGCCGGCGCGGCGGACGGGCATAAGCCTGCGTCGATGCGCCTCTTTTTAAAACTCGAAGCCGCAGCTATTGAGGAGCCACGGCTTCTAAAACGGTCGGCGTGCCTATACATCAGCCGGAATTGAATCACAAGGCCGCGGCAAGCGCATATTGAGGCGCAAAGGCTGAAGTGGCTAGAGGAAACACCGAGATGGCGCAATCAAGCAGCGCAGACGAGCGCCGACGCTCGCTCAAGCCGCTCAGGCGCCTGTTTCCGTATATCGCCGGATATCGCACGCTGGTCATCGGCGCCCTTATTTCACTGGCCATCGCCGCGGCAACGACATTGGCACTGCCGCTGGCCGTCCGGCGCATGATCGACCACGGTTTCTCGTCGGCCAGCACCACCTTCATCGCTGAATATTTCGGCGCCCTCGTGGCGATGGCCGCTGTGCTGGCCGCGGCGTCGGCCGGCCGTTACTATTTCGTCATCACGCTCGGCGAGCGCGTCGTCGCCGACATCAGGCGCGATGTCTTTGCCCATGTGACGACGCTGTCGCCTGCCTTCTTCGACACCGCCCAGTCGGGGGAAATCGTGTCACGGCTCGCCGCCGACACCACGCAGGTCAAGTCGGCGGTAGGCGCCACCGCTTCGGTGGCGCTGCGCAATGTCATCCTCGGCCTCGGCGCGGTGGGCATGATGGTCGTCACCAGCCCGAAACTCTCCGGCCTGGTCATCGGGGCGATCCCCGTGATCGTGCTGCCGCTGGTCGCCTTCGGCCGCTCGGTGCGGCGCAAGTCAAGGCAGGCCCAGGACACGCTTGCCGACGCGACGGCCTATGCCAGCGAGCAGATCGGCGCGGTGCGCACGCTGCAGGCCTTCACCAATGAGAGACTGGTCACCGGACGATTCTCGGGCGCGGTGGAAGCGGCCTTCGAGGCAGCGCGCGCTTCGATCTTCGCGCGCTCCTTCCTCACCTTCTTTGCCATCTTCACCATTTTCTCCTCGGTCGTGGCGGTGCTGTGGTTCGGCTCGCGCGACGTGCTCGACGGCACGATATCGCCTGGCACGCTTGGCCAATTCCTCCTTTATTCGGTGTTCGCCGCCGGCGCGCTCGGCGCGCTGTCGGAAGTCTGGGGCGAACTCGCGCAAGCCGCCGGCGCCGCCGAACGGCTGACCGAGATCCTGGCCGAGACGCCGGCAATCCAGGCGCCGGCCGATCCGAAGCCGCTGCCGGCGGTTGCCAAGGGCGCGATCGTCTTCGAGAATGTGTCCTTCTCCTATCCGGCGAGGCCCGATCGTGCCGCCGTCCACGACCTGAGTTTTCAAGTCATGCCCGGTGAGACGGTGGCCATCGTCGGTCCCTCGGGTGCCGGCAAGAGCACGGTGTTCTCGCTGATCCTGCGCTTCTACGATCCGGAAACCGGCAAGATCCTGATCGACGGCGTCGATGTGCGCGAGGCCGATCCCGTCGTGGTCAGGCAGCGCATCGCCATCGTGCCGCAGGACGTCACCATCTTCGCGGCGAGCGCGCGCGACAATATCGGCTTCGGCCGGCCAGGCGCCAGCGAGGGCGAGATCGAGGCCGCGGCCAGGGACGCACTGGCCGACGAGTTTATCCTCAGGCTCGAGAACGGCTATGACAGCCAGGTCGGCGAGCGTGGCGTGACCCTGTCCGGCGGCCAGCGCCAGCGTGTGGCGATTGCACGTGCCATCCTGCGCGACGCGCCGATCCTGCTGCTCGACGAGGCGACGTCGGCCCTCGACGCTGAAAGCGAGACGCTGGTGCAGACCGCGCTCGAGCGGCTGATGCGGGGGCGCACCACCATCGTCATCGCCCACCGGCTGGCGACGGTGCTGAAGGCCAACAGGATCCTGGTCATGGATGGCGGCCGCATCGTCGAGGAAGGCACGCATCAGAGCCTGGTCGCCAAGGGCGGCATCTATGCCAGGCTCGCCAAGCTGCAGTTCGAGACCGGCGCCAGCGCCTTCAGGGGCGCGGCGGAGTAGCAGGTTCAGTTCGCCTCGGCGTAAGGACAATTGTCGTCCCAGGCGGCATCTCAGCCGCCGTAGCGCTGCCTCAAATGGTTGACGAAATGCTTGGCGTTGAGCTTTTCGCCGGTGGCGCGCTCAAGCAGGTCCGGCGTCGACCAGCGCGACCCCTGCGACCAGATTTTCTCGCGGCGCCAACCGTTGATCGCCTCGAAATTCCCCTTTGCAAGGTCTTCGTCGGCTGAAGGATGCTCGCGCGTCAGCGCGGCCCATTGCTGCGCCGCCATCATCGCGCCCAGCGTATAGGACGGGAAATAACCGAAGGCGGCACCCGGCCAATGGACGTCCTGCATCGGCCCGTCGGCGGGGTTGTCGATGGTCGAGAGACCAAGATAGTCGCGCATCCTGGCATCCCAGGCTTCGGGCAAATCAGCCACTTCGAGGCTGCCCGAAACAAGCTCCTGCTCCAGTTCGTAGCGAAGGATGACGTGCAAGGGATAGGTCACCTCGTCGGCGTCGACGCGGATCAGGCCACGTTCGACACGATGCACATGCGGCAGGATATCGTCGATCGACCAGGCTTCGCCGAGATGCTTCTCCACCACCGGCAGCGCCCAGCGCCAGAAGGCAGGATTGCGCCCGATCTGCTTTTCGACGAACAGGCTCTGGCTCTCATGCACGGCCATGCCGCGGGCCTTGCCGAGCGGCCAGTGCGCCCACGCCTTGGGTAAGTTCTGTTCGTAGAGCGCATGACCGGTCTCGTGCAGCACGCCCATCAGCGCCGACAGGAAATCCGAGGTCTTGTAGCGCGTGGTGATGCGCACGTCGCTGGGCACGCCGCCGCAGAACGGATGGTGCGATACCGACAGTGAGCCGTGCGTCAGGTCGAAGCCGACCGCCGCCATCATGGCAAGGCCGAGTTCGCGCTGCCGGTCGATGGCATAGGTACCCGAAAGCGGCTTCAGCGGATGCTTGCGCAGCCGCGCTTCCTGGATCGCCAGCGCCTCCGGCACGAAGCCCTTGAGGAAGGCCTTGAGGTCGGCGAAGACGGGCGTGATGTCAGCCGTGCGATTGCCGGGATCGTATTGTTCCATCAGCGCGTCATAGGGGGCAAGGCCGAGCACGTCGGAGCGCAGGGCGGCCTCGTCGCGCACCAGCGCCACCACGCCTTCAAGCGCCGGCTGAAAACCCGCCCAATCGTTCTTGGCGCGCAGGGCGCGCCACAATTGCTCGCAGCGCATGCGCGCCGTCGTCTGGCGCTCGACGAATTCGACCGGCAGGCAGGTCAGGTTGGTGTATTGCCGCCGCAGCTCGGCGAGAGCCGCCCGCTGCTCATCGTCCAATGCCTCGCCTTCGGCCGCGGCGATCCAGTCCGATATTTCCGGCGCGGTCGCCCTGGTGTGATACATGCCGGCAAGGGCCGCCATCGCCTCGGCGCGCTTCTCGCCACCGCCGACGGCCATGTGGGTCGCCTCATCGGCGCCGAGGATGGCCAGCGCGTGCTCAAGCGCTTCGAGCTTGCGGCCGAGATCGTCGAGTTTGTGAAAGGACATGGCGGCTTCCGTGGTTGGGGACGGGGCGAAAAGACACCAACGCAAAAGCATTGGCAACCCTCGGATACCATCCGGCAGATGCAGCTTGCGCAAGCGAGGTTGGGCATGAAATGCTGCCGGCGATGGATGAAGGGGGAGCAGAATGATCGGCAACATCCTGGTCGGGCTGGTGGCCTTGATCCATGTCTACATCGTCTATCTCGAGATGGTGCTTTGGGACACGCCGCGCGGGCACAAGACATTCCGCCTGACGCCGGAATTCGCCGGCGCCTCCAAAGTGCTCGCCGCCAATCAGGGTCTCTATAACGGCTTTCTCGCCGCCGGCCTGATCTGGGGGCTTTACCTCGGCGCCGCCGGTTTCCAGGTCAAGGCCTTCTTCCTGTTGTGCGTGGCCATTGCCGGTCTCTATGGCGCGGCGACGGTCGGCCGCAAGATCCTGTACATCCAGACCGTGCCGGCGGTGGTCGCCCTGGTCGCGGCCTGGCTCGGTTGGTAGGCAAGATGGGCTGGTAAGGAAAGAAAAAGGACGCCAGCGGGATTGGGGACCCGAAGGCGTCAATGGGTCCTTCCCCGAGGACGTTTGCAGGCCGGAATAGCCCTCAGCCGTTCGGATAGTTCCCGCCGTCGGCACCATCACCCATCAGGAAACCGCTGCCGGTGTCGACCATCAGACGTTGATCCACATTGTCGAGCCGGCGCAGCAGGTCATGGTATTGCGCGGCCGGGATCCTGCCGTGATCCGACGCGGCTATCCTCTCGGCGACCTGACTGATGCGGGCGGTGCGCATTTCCAGGCGCTCCGCGACGGCCGGGGTGATGTGGTTGGCTTGCCTGGCGTCGACGATGCCCTGATGAACACCCTGGACCTGCTCTACGAGCGCCTCGACACGAGGACCTGCCATGTCGGTGGGGGCGGTCGCATCGAGAGCACCCTTGTGGTGGCCCGCGGCATAGGCGCCGGCGAGCGGGACGGCAATGAGAACTGCGGCAAGCGTTGCAGTCTTGAGAGATGCTGATGAGCGCATGGTGCGCTTCCTCCTGCTGGGAAGGGAGAGCGGCCGCGCCGCCTCGCCTTCCGGCCATTTTGGGTCGTCCAGTCCCGTCGCGTCGCGATGGGAGGCATCGCCGGCGGTTCTCGGCCCTGCGCGGCAAGCTAGGAGCGCTTCGGCGCGAAGTGTAATTAAAAAAAGATAATCTTTTCAGGCCTTGCCGGCGGATGCCTGCGCCCTAGAGTTGAGCCGGCGAACAATTTCGCGTGAGTTCGCGTGATGATGGATCAACGTTCGGTGAGCTTCAGTTCAATGCGGCGGTTCTTGTTGCGCGCCTCTTCGGTGTCGGCGGGATCGAGCGGCTGGAATTCCCCGAAGCCGGCGGCGACGAGCCGGTTGGCCGGCACGCCATTTTCGATCAGGAACTTGACCACCGAGGTCGAGCGCGCCGTCGACAGTTCCCAATTGTCGCGATAACGGCCGGTGCCGGACAGCGGCTTGTTGTCGGTGTGGCCGTCCACGCGCAGCACCCAGTTGATCTCCGGCGGGATCTCTTTCTGCAGTTCGATGATGGCGTCGGCGAGCTTCTTCATCTCGACCTTGCCGGCATCGTTGATCACTTCGGATCCGGTCGGGAACAGAACCTCCGACTGGAACACGAAGCGGTCGCCGACGATGCGGATGTTCTCGCGATCGGCCAGGATTTCGCGCAGACGTCCGAAGAAATCGGAGCGGTAGCGGTTCAGCTCCTGCACACGCTGCGCCAGCGCCACGTTCAGGCGACGGCCGAGATCGGCGATCTTGGTGTTGGAATCGCGGTCGCGCGTTTCGGAGACGTTGAGGGCATCCTCGAGCGCGCCGATCTGCTTGCGCAATGCCGCGATCTGCTGGTTGAGGATCTCGACCTGGCTCAGCGCCTGCTGGCTGATCTGGCGCTGGCTGTCCAGTTCGCCGCCCAGCGCCGCGGCTCGCTGGTTGGCGGCGTCGCCGGCACCCGCACCTTGCGCCAGCAACTGTTCGAGCCGGCTCTTCTCCGCCTCCGCCGCCGACAGCGACGCCTGCAGGTTGGCCAGCGAATCGTCCTTGTCCTGTGCCGTCGAGCGCTCCAGCGCCAGAAGCTGGGTCAGTTCGTTGATCTGCGAATTGAGGCGCGACAGCGCTGTGTCCTTGCCGGAGATTTCGCGCCCGAGCAGGAACTGCGCCAACACGAAGACGGTGAGCAGGAACATGATGGCGAGCAGCAGCGTCGACAGCGCGTCGACGAAGCCCGGCCAATAGTCGATGCGGCGATCGGTACGCCGGCCCCTGGCAAGCGCCATGCTAGTGCACCCCGGGCTTCTTCAGCGCGTCGGCGATCTTTTCCAGCGTGTTGCGCATCGCCTTTTGTTCGTCCGACTGGGCTTCGACCCAGTCGCGCATGATCTGCTGTTCGGAGCGCATGTTCTTGACCAAGCCGGAAATGCCATCGGCGAGATTGGCCATGGCGGTGGCGACGCGCGGGTTGGAGCCGCCGCCATTTTCCTGCATGCTGCGCAGCCGCTCCGAGAGGACGCGGATCTCGTCGGAAGAGTCGGCCTTGGCCGGGTCGGAAACGACGATGTCGGACGACAGATCCGTGACCGAGGACAGCCAGTTCTCGAGCTCGGTGTAGAAACGTGTCTGGGCGCGGCCGGCCTGCAAGTCGAGGAAGCCGAGCACGAGCGAGCCGGACAGGCCGAACAGCGAGGACGAGAAGGCGGTGCCCATGCCGGCCAGCGGCGCCGACAAGCCCTGTTTCAGCGAATCGAGCACCGCGGCGGCGTCACCCGTGCCGGGATCCAGCGATTCGATGGTCTCGCGGATCGAGCCGATCGTATTCAGCAGACCCCAGAAAGTGCCAAGCAGGCCGAGGAACACCAAAAGGCCCACAAGGTAGCGCGAGGTGTCGCGGCTTTCGTCGAGGCGGGTGGCGATGGAATCGAGCATTGTGCGCATCGATGAGGTCGAAAAGGCCATGGACGAGGAACGGCCGATCATCGCCTTCATCGGCGCCAGCAGCACCGGTTCGGTGGTTTCGGAGCCGGCCCGGAAAGAGTTGACCCAGCGGACCTCGCGAAACAGCCGCCCGACCTGCGTGAAGGCCAGCAGGATACCGACGACGAGCACGCCGACGATCAGGCCGTTAAGGCCGGGGTTGGTGACGAAAGCGGTGGTGACCTGGCGGGTCAGGATGGCGGCGATGAAAGCGACGATGGCCAGGAAGATGACCATGGTCAGCAGGAAGACCTGCGGACTGGACAGTTTATGCGGGTCGTAGATCAGCACGTCGGAGCGCCTGCCCATGCCGAAGGATCTGAGAAAAGCCATCCGTGCCCCGTTTCCGATGCCGCTGCCGCCGATCACGTAGTTGGCAACTCTAAACGGAATTATGACCAAATTGAATGGCGCTTGGCAATATTGCCACAGGCGGCCTTTGGAGCCGGCGCATCAGAGGCGGTTGATGATGAGGCAGTCGACCATGGCCGCCAGATGCAGGCCGGCGCCGGTGACGACGAAGCCGTGCCACAGTGCGTTGTGGAAGCGCAGCGCCTTCCAGGCGAAGAAAATCACGCCGCAGGAATAGACGACGCCACCGGCGACGATGAGCACGATCGACGTGGTCGGCAGCGTCTCGACGAGCGGCTTGACGAGAACGATGCCGCTCCAGCCGATGGCAAGATAGAAGACGATCGCCAGCCTGTCGAAACGGCCGGGGAAAAACACCTTGATGGCAATGCCCGTTGCGGCCGCGGCCCAGACCAGAACGATCATCCAGCGCGCCAGCGCAGAGTTTCCCAACTGGGCGAGAAAGGGTGTGTAGGTGGCGGCGATCAACAGATAGATCGCGGCATGATCGAAGCGCCGCAGGATCCATTTCGCGGGCGAGGTCACCGGCCACAGATTGTAGGTCAGCGATACCGAGAGCACGGTGAGCAGCGACACGACATAGAAGGCGGCGGCGATATATTCGCCGGGCCCGACCCGGAAGGCGGCGAGCGCCAGCAGCGCCGAACCGGCCGTGATCGCCAGCACGATCCCGACAGCATGGACGATCCCGTCGGCGATCATCTCGGCGCGCGAATAGTGCCAGCGTCCGATGAACGGAATCTCGATCTGTGGCGAGGTGTTGGTCATCTACCGTCCTGCATCACCCCATATCTGGGCAACCGACGGACAGTATTTCAAGCTTTGTTTGCGGTTTTACGACGACGCGCTTTGCCTTGACGCAATGCCGGATGCAAAACCGCGAACATTTTTCCGGATTGCTTCAGCGCGGCGAGAGCGGCTTTTTCACCGTCTTCAGCAATGCGCGCTGGATGATCTCGTTGCCGGCGACGACCGTGCCGGTGTCCAGCATGTCCTGTCCGCCATCCATGTCGGAGGCGAAGCCGCCCGCTTCGCGGATCAAGAGCAGGCCGGCGGCCATGTCCCAGGCCGACAGGCCCACTTCCCAGAAGCCGTCCATGCGGCCGGCGGCGACATAGGCAAGATCGAGCGAGGCGGAGCCCATGCGGCGGACGCCGGAGACCTCGGCCATGACGTTGCGCAGTTCGACCAGGAAATTGCCATGATGGCCGCGGCCGAGATGCGGCACGCCGCAGCCGATCACCGTGTCGACAAGCTTGGTGCGGCCGGCAACGCGCAGGCGGCGATCATTCATGAAGGCGCCGCCGCCGCGCTCGGTGGTGTAGAGCTCGTCCATGGCGGGATTGTAGACGACGCCCGCCACGATCTGGCCCTGGCGCTCCAGTGCGATCGAGACGGCGAAAAGCGGGATGCCGTGCAGGAAATTGGTGGTGCCGTCGAGCGGGTCGACGATCCAGCGGTGCTGGCTGTCATCGCCGGCGACGGCGCCGCGCTCTTCCATCAGGAAGCCGTAGCCAGGACGTGCCTTCGACAGTTCGGCGAAAACGATGTCCTCGGCCTTGCGGTCGGCCTGGCTGACATAGTCGCCGGGGCCCTTCATCGAGACTTGCAGGTTCTGGACCTCGCCGAAGTCGCGCGACAGCGAGCGGCCGGCCTTCATTGCGGCCTGGACCATGACGTTGAGGAGGGCTGAGCGTGCCATAGTGCTTCTTCCTGGTGCGGCGCTTTAAATTCTGTCTCGATGCATGCCGGCGACCCAAACCGGGGCCGCTTCCGGGCGACATGCATGCATCAGTCGGCGCGGCGCACGTAAGTGATTTCGTTGGTGTCGACGATGATGCGTTCGCCGGCACCGATGAAGGGTGGCACCAGCACGCGAATGCCATTTTCCAGCACCGCCGGCTTGTAGGAGGATGCCGCCGTCTGGCCCCTCACCACGGGATCCGCCTCGGTGATGGTCAGCGTCACGTAATCGGGCAGCGAAATGCCGATCGGCCGCTCCTCGTAGAGCTGAACCGTCACCATCATGCCGTCCTGCAGGAACGCGGCACGGTCGCCGACGAAATCCTTGTTCAGTTCGAGCTGCTCGTAGCTTTGGGTGTCCATGAACACCAGCGCGTCGTCCTGCTCATAGAGGAAGGAGAAGTCCTTCAGGTCCAGCCGGATCTGCTCGACCGTCTCGGCCGAGCGGAAGCGCTCGTTGAGCTTGGTGCCGTTGATGAGGTTCTTCAGCTCAACCTGGTTGTAGGCGCCGCCCTTGCCGGGCTTGACGGTGTTGGTCCTGACCGCCACCCAGAGGCCGCCATCGTGTTCGATGACGTAGCCGGGGCGGATTTCGTTGCCATTGATCTTGGCCATGATGATGGGATCCGGGATGCTGCCAACGGCCGGGCCATTGGTATGGGATGTTCGCCGTGACAGGCGATTTAAGGCTCCAAGACCACAAATCGCCCGGAGAGGCAAGGGAGGGCGGGTTGCGGCTGAGCAAGGGGGCCGGTTCCGCCTACCGCCATCAGGGCAGGCGGTTGGCCTTCTGCAGGGCCTGCTTGGTCTGGTCGTCGCTCAGCCCTTGCAGGAAATCGTCCATCTGCTGATCGATGAGGCCGGCGCGGCGGGCGACGATGTACCAGGCGCCGGCGAGCACGAGGTCGGGATCGGTGCCGATGCCTTGCATATAGAGTTTTGCCAGCCGGTTCTGGGCCGCGACATTGCCGCCTTCGGCGGCCTGCTTCGTCCAGCCGAAGGCCGATTTCAGGTCGCGCGCGCCGCCGCGGCCCTCGATCATCCAGGCGGCGAGATCGATCTGCGCGGTGTCGTAGTTCTGACGGGCGGCCTGCGCCAGTAGCCGCCGTGCCTGTGCATCGTCGCGCGGCTTGCCCCCGACGCCGTTGGCATAGATCTGCGACATGGCGTACTGCGCGTCGGCGAGACCGGTCGCGGCGGCACGCTCATAGTAGGAAACCGCCTTGGCCAGGCCGGCGTTGCCGGGATCCTGCTGGACCAGCATCTGCGCGAAATTGAACTGCGCCAGCTGGTTGCCGGCCTCGGCGGCAGCCTGCATCAGGGCATAGGCTTCCTTCGCGTCCTTCTTGACGTAGCGGCCGTCGAGCAGCATCAACGCATATTGGAACTGCGATTCCGGCACACCCTGCTCGGCGGCAAGCGCGTACCATTTCGCGGCCTCGGCCGCGTTCAACGGCACGCCCAACCCACGCGACAGGATCTCGGCCACCAGCGTCTGCGCCGCCGGATCGCCATTCTGCGCACGGACCAGCGCCAGATTATAGGCGGTCTTGTAAAGACCACGCTGGAAGGCACCATAGGCAGCGTCCGCCGGCTTGGCGCCAAAGCGGTCGGGATTGACGCTGTCGGCCGATGGCAACGGCGCGGGTTCGGATGTGGTGGCGGGCTGCGGCAGCTGCTTTTCGATCGGCTTGTCGGTGCGCACGCCGGTTTCAGGCTTGGGCTGCGGCAAGGGTATGGTTTCGGCGGCGGCGGCCTGGATCATCACTGCCGCAAGCAGGGCCTGAAGGGAAAGCCTTGCCAGGAACACGTCAGTCCTCGAGGCGCGGCGCTGTTTCGTCGAGCAGCGCATTGGCCCGGGCGATCGCCGCCTTCGGATCGATGCCGTCGGCGAACACGGCGCTCGACAGCGCGACGAATTCGGCGCCGGTGGCGGCCACGGTTTCGACAGAGGCAAGATCGGAACCGGCCTCGACGATGCAGGGGATCTGGATCATCTGCGCCCACCATTGCCCCAATGACAGGTTGCGCGGATGCGGCTCGGGCTTGTTGTCGTAGCCGAACCGGCCGAAGAAGATGTAGTCGGGCCGGGCTTCGCCGAGTTCGAGCGCGTCGTCACGCGTCTTGGCGCCGCCGGCGCCGACCGTCATTTTCGCCTGGAAATGTTCGATCGTCTCGGCGAGTTCGGCCTTGGAGACCTCGACATGGATGCCGTCGGCCTGGACGCGGCCCGCGATACGGGTGTCGCCAGCGATAATGACGGCCACTCCGGCGGCCTGCGCGGCCGGCACGATACGCTCGGCGAAGGCCTGGAAGGAGGCCTCGTCCATGCCGTTCTCGGGCAGGATCAGCGAGGCGACATCGCCGCCGTCGAATGCGGCCGTGATCCGATCCGCCGGTACGCCGGACGGCGCGATCAGCACGATGCGGCAGCGGTTGGGGGGCGTTGCGTCATTCATGGTTCTTCGATCCCGGGTTTCGCCTATGCCGGGCGAAGATGGTTGGATTGCGGCATAGAGCAAACTGCCCGCTTTGAACAGGCGGGCAGCCGGGATCGCGATTTTTGATCCGCCGGGCAGCCGGCGCGTCGCCTTACCTGATCGGCTCGGGGCTCGCGGCGGCCGGTCTCGGTTTCCGCAATGTCCAGCCGAGGTTCATGCCGGCGGCCGCGATCAGGATGGCGGCGGCGCCGGCGACCTGGCTGAGGTGCAGCCGGTGGCCGAAGGCGGTGACATCGACCAGGATGGCAACGACCGGATAAATGAAGGACAGCGACCCCTGCAGATGCGTCGGCAGCTTCTGGATGGCGCCGTACATGAGGATGTACATCAGGCCGGTGTGGACGATGCCGAGCGTTGCCAGCATGGCCCAGCTCCATGGATCGCCGGGGAGATGCGCGAGATTGGCGAAGGGCGCCAGCATGGCGACGCCGACGCAGACCTGAATCAGCGCGATCAGATGCGGCGGCGTGCCCTTGAGCTTCTTGGTGACGATTGCCGCGACGGCCCAGAAAAAGGCGGCGGCCAGGGCCATCAGGATCCCGGCGAAATAGTTCGTGCCGACATCAGCGGCATCGGGAGCAGCGGCGACGATCAGCAGCATGCCGGCGAAGGCGATTGCCAGCCATGTCAGCTTGGTCAATGTCAGCCGCTCGGCGAACAAGAGCGCGCCGAAGCCGACCAGCATGAAAGGCTGCGTGTTGTAGACGGCGGTGGCGATCGAGATCGACGCGCGCGAGAAGGCGCTGAACAAGAGCAGCCAGTTGATGACGATCGCCGCACCCCCAAGCGCGGCAAGGCCGATGACGCGCAACGACAGCCTGTTGCGCAGTAATCCAAGCGAAGCGCAGATGAAGAGCAGCGTCAGCGCGCCGAACGCGCAGCGCCAGAACACGACATCCATGATCGGCTGACCGGACATGATGACGAACCAGCCGATCGTTCCCAGGATCGCCATTGCGGCCGACATTTCGACCGTGCCTCGTACCGTATCGTTCATAATAAGCCTCTGAACCCGTTGAGGCGGCATAATCTCATGTGAGGTCTGGGCTATCCATCTCCTAGGAAAGGCAATATAATGATAGTGGCTAATTAAATTAGGCATCCGCTCGAAATCAACGAGAAATAGAAAATGCTGGATGATTTGGACCGAAATCTGCTGGAAATCCTGGTCAGGGATGCGCGAACCTCGCTGAAGGATTTGGCGGCCCAGGTCGGGCTATCGTCGCCGAGCGTTTCGGAGCGGCTGCGGCGCCTCGAGGAGCGCGGCGTCATCCGGGCGTTCACCGTCGAGATCGATCCGCTGGCGCTCGGCTATACGCTGCAGGCGATCGTGCGGATCAAGCCTCTGCCGGGCAAGCTGCACATCGTTCAGAAATTGATCGAGGAGATTGAGGCGTTTGGCGAATGCGACAAGGTGACCGGCGACGACTGCTTCGTCGCCCGGCTGTTCGTGCGCTCGATCGGCGACCTCGACGGCATTCTCGATCGCATCGCCGACAAGGCCGAGACCAGCACCGCCATTATCAAGGCACAGCCGATCCGGCGGCGACCGCCGCCACTGGGGTTGCCGGCGGCCTCGTAGGCTTGACACGGCATGGCAGTGGTGGAAAGGCGCGGCCAGTCCACCATATGTCAGTCTTCCGCCGGATGACCGTCCGAGGAGCCAAAAAAGATGGCGCAGAACATTTACGATCAACCCGATTTCTTTGCGGGCTACAGCCAGCTTGGCCGCTCCGTCGAAGGCCTGGATGGTGCCGCCGAGTGGCCAGCGTTGCGCGCGATGCTGCCCGATGTCGGTGGCCTGAGGGTCGTCGACCTCGGCTGCGGCTTTAGCTGGTTCTGCCGCTGGGCACATGAAAATGGAGCGAGGGAAGTCCTTGGGCTGGACCTGTCGGAGAAGATGCTGGCCCGTGCGAGAGCGGCCGGCCCGGACACCGGCATCACCTACGAGAGAGCCGACCTCGACCAGCTCAGCCTGCCGCAAGGCGGCTTCGACCTCGCCTACAGTTCGCTCGCCTTGCATTACGTCGAAGACATTGAGCGCCTGTTCGGGGCTGTGCACGAAGCCCTGTCGCCCGGCGGCGATTTCGTCTTCTCGACCGAGCATCCGATCTACATGGCGCCGACCAATCCGGGCTGGTCGATCGATGGGGAGGGGAAAAGGACCTGGCCTGTCGACCAGTATCTGGTGGAAGGGCCGCGCAAGACCAACTGGCTGGCCAAGAGGGTGGTGAAACATCACCGCACCATCGGCACCACGCTCAACGCCCTGATCCGCGCGGGTTTCACGATCGAGCATGTCGAGGAATTCCGTCCGACGGACGCGCAGATCGCGGCCAGACCGGACCTGGCGGAAGAACTCGAGCGGCCGATGTTCCTGCTGGTTTCGGCGTGCCGATAGAATAGGGGCATGGCGAGGCGCGCGGGTTGCTTTTGCTGTCGCTCGACTCAAGATTGTGGGCTATTCAGGCGTCGACGCGCTTTCCCTCCAGATCAGTTCCTCCTCATGTCAGGCCTGCTTCTCGATCCGTGGTTCTACGCGGCCGCCATTCCGGCGGTCATCCTGGTCGGCCTGTCCAAGGGCGGCTTCGGCGGCGCGGTTGGTTTCGTCGGCGTGCCGCTGATGGCGCTGACCATGCCGCCGGTTCAAGCGGCCGCCATCCTGCTGCCCATCCTGTGCCTGATGGACATCGTCTCGGTGTGGACATGGTGGGGCGTGTACGACCGCAAGATGCTGGTCGACATGATGCCGGGCGCCATCGTGGGCATCGGGCTTGGCTGGCTGACGGCGGCACTGGTCACCGAGGAAGCGGTGCGGCTCATCGTCGGCGCCGTTGCCATCATCTTCGTGCTGCGCTGGCTTTACCTGCAATTTCGTCATGGTTCCGACCATGCGGCCGCACCTAATCGCGTGGCCGCGGCCATATGGGGCACGGTCGCAGGCTTCACCAGCTTCGTCGCCCATGTCGGCGGCCCGCCCTTCCAGGTCTATGCCTTGCCGATCCGGCTCGACCCCAAGGTGTTGTCGGGCACGGCAGCGATCTTCTTCGCCGCTACCAACGCGCTGAAACTCATCCCCTATTTCGCGCTCGGCCAGTTCGACACCGCCAATCTGACGGCGTCCGCCGTGCTGATGCCGCTGGCGCCACTGTCGACCATCGCCGGTGCCTGGCTGGTGCGGCGGATGCGGCCAGAAATTTTTTATCCCTTCACCTATGCGACCGTGGCGGTCGTGGCAGTGAAGCTTCTGTGGGACGGGATCGCCGGCATCATGTAGCGCTCCAGCCGCGTCAGGCGGCGCTGGGCACCATGCGTCTTGGCCGGCTGAGCGCCATTGTGGCACCGGCGGCAAGGACCACCACCATGCCGGCGAGAATCCCGACGTCGTGCAGGGTAGGCTTCAGAACCATGTCGGTGATGATGATGAGCATGACCGCATAGTCGAAGCGCGCCGCCCGCAGGATGCGCTGTCCATAGCCAAGTGCCGCAGGCGTCACGCCATCCCTGGCGATCATCGCGCCCATGCGGTCGGCGGTCGGCTTGAAGACGAACATGCCAATGCAGAAGGTCGTGGCGTAGCCGGCAAGCCCGATCAGGACCCAGAGATCGGAGAAGCCGACCCAGAACGAGCACATGATCAATCCGAAGACCAATGTCAGCATCGACATCGGAGCGAAGAAGCGGTTGCCCAGTTCGCCAGTGGCGCGCATCGCCTGCAGCGTTCCCTGGATGTTGCCGGCGCGATCCGCCAGCGTCGCCAGCACCATCAGCGTGAAGCCGCCGCCGACCCAAAGCATCGCCGAAAGGATGTGCAGCAATTTGATGATGGAATACCAATCCATGGCTTTTTCCCCGATGTCCAATGGTTGCTGGCGAGGCCGCGCCATTGCCCGCCCGCCGCTTCGATGCCGCAGCGTTTAGCGCCGCGGCTGTTTCAGGACGATGTCGTGGAAAAACCGGCTGTGTTTCAGGCTGCCGGCTAACGAAAGGAGAGACTAATATGATGAACCCACCGCCCGGTTTTCTGCTATCGTCGGCAGCGTCGGGGAGCGACATCGTCCGGAAACACTGCCGATGCTAGTGCCGACGCCGGAAGTCCGGCGGCGACAGCGCTCGCCTGACGATCAACCCATTCCCAGCTTGGGAAAAAGGCAATTCGGGGGACTAATATGCAAGGGGTAGCACGGAATTTCTTCACGCTGGCGATCATCTACGCGTTGTGCGGCATGGCGCTCGGCATCCACATGGCGATCAGCGAAGACCACGGCCAGATGCCGACCCACGCCCACACGATGGTGGCCGGTTGGCTGATGTCGGCGGTTTTCGCGTTCTTTTACCACCTGTTTCCGGCTGCCGGGCAAAAGACGCTGGCCCTTGTCCATTTCTGGCTGACGGCAATCAGCGGCATCGGGCTGATGATCGGCCTTTATATACTGCTTGCCGGAAATCCGGGGATCGAGCCGTTGCTGGGGATATCTTCGATCGGCTTCTACGCAGGCATGCTGCTGTTTGCCTTCATCGCCTTGCCGGTGGTGTGGAAAAAAAGCCTGAGTGAAGGCTGAAAACCAGCCGGTGCGGCTGTGTTGTTACGGCACAGGAGCACGGTGTTGGGTAAAAAAACATCAGAGCCGTTAAGCGTTCATTAAGCTTTACAGGCGTTTACTATGTCTATCCAGTGATCTGGATTCTTACCGAGTGGTTGGAGCCACTTTGTTTGACGCCTCCCTGTTAAACTCCTGAGAGCCGCCTTATCCGCGGCTCTTTTTTTGTCCGCACCCAGGCGGCATTCCGCACGGCCGAACGCCGTTAACCTTCTGTTAAACATGTGCTTGCCTTCACCCCGGACGAAGCGCATTTTCAAGCTTCAGTTTTATAGGGTCACGGGTGTATCGGCAGAGAGCCGAATCGGCCGGTCGCAAGTGCAGGGGCGTATCAATGAACGAGCCTTCGAAGGGCATTGCGAAAACCGTCAAGCTGGCGGAACGACGGGTGTTTTCGCACTCCTTCAAACCGCTTTACCAGGAAGGCATGGGCCTGGTCGAACAGGCGGCGGAATATCTCGACGGCAAGGGCCGGGCAGAGGCCAAGAAACTGTCGCGGCTGGCGGCCACGCTCTACGCGGCCGAATCGATGCGGCTGACCACCAGGCTGATGCAGGTTGCCTCGTGGCTGCTTTTGCAGCGTGCGGCGAATTCCGGCGAGATGACGCGCGATCAGGTCGCTTCGGAAAAATCCAAGGTGCGTCTCGACACCGCTTCCGCCCATGACGAGGCGGCCGGCTGGGCCGAACTGCCGACCGATTTCCTCGATCTCGTCAACCGGTCGTTGCGCCTGCAGGCATTGGTGCGCCGCATGGACGAAGAGATCTATGGCGCAAGCGCCGTGGTCGACATGCAGCCCGTGGCCCGCCGGCCCAATCCGGTGTCGGACCAGATCAGCCTGCTCAACACGGCTTTCGCCCGCAACTGAGAAACGTCGAGGCCTCCCGGTTGGCTGAACGTTTCCGGTTTGTTCACTTTTCGCTGGCATCGCTGTCCGCCGGAGGTACACTCACGGCATGGGGGACGCGATTCGCATCATCGGGATCGATCCGGGGCTCAGGCGCACCGGCTGGGGCATCGTCGAGAGCCTCGGCAATTCCTTGCGCTTTGTTGCTGCGGGCACCGTCCGCTCGGAGGACAAGGCGGCGCTGGCGACGCGGCTCTGCCAGCTGCATGACGGGCTTGCCGAGATCCTGCATCGGGCGATGCCGCATGAAGCCGCGGTCGAACAGACCTTCGTCAACAAGGATGCCGTGGCGACGCTGAAGCTCGGCCAGGCGCGCGGCATCGCCATGCTGGTGCCGGCGCGCGCCGGCCTCGTCGTCGCCGAATATGCGCCGAACGCGGTGAAGAAAGCGGTGATCGGCGTCGGTCATGGCGACAAGAAGCAGATCCACATGATGGTGAAGGTGCTGTTGCCGAAAGCGATCTTCGACACCGAACATGCCGCCGACGCGCTGGCCATCGCGATTTGTCACGCGCATCACCGGCAAAGTGCCGCTTACCGGATGGCGCTTGCCGAATAGCAATGTTCTTGACTTGTTCACGCTGCGCGTGTAGTAATACCCTGGAAGTATTACCATGCGCGTGACCACCAAGGGCCAAGTCACAATCCCCAAGCCGATAAGGGACCATCTGGGCATCGGACCGGGCTCCGAGGTTGAGTTCGTGGCCACCGAGGAAGGGGCTCGGCTCGTTGCCGTCAATGAAAACCTGTCCGATGAAGAAGTCGCGCGCAGGTTCAGGAATATTCTCCACGGCATGGCGGGCACACTGGATCTGGGAGGCATGACCGCCGACGCTTACATGGAGTGGTTGAGAGGCCCGCGTGAAGATCTCGACGTTGATTGACACCAATGTCCTCATCGACGTTTGGGGGCCAACCGGGCCGCTGACGGAATGGTCAGCGTCTGCAATCGTTTCATGCCGTAGCGACGGCGCATTGGTCGTCAATACAATCGTCTGGTCTGAGCTCGCGCCGCTGATCCCGACGGAGACGGCGCTTCGAAGAGCCGTCGACATGCTCGAAATGGATCGCGAACTTGTACCTTGGGACGCGGCATTCCTTGCGGGCGTCACGCATTCCCGCTATCGCCGGGCCGGCGGCGTTCGGGAACGCATCTTGCCTGATTTCTTTATTGGTGCTCATGCGGCTGTTGCCGGACATCGTCTTTTGACCCGCGACGCCGCGCGCTATCGCAGTTATTTCCCCGATCTCGATATCATCTCTCCGGAAACGCACCCATGAGGGGCTTATCTCCCATGAAAGATCTGGCATGATCGGCAAGCTCAAGGGTACGCTCGACGAGGTCGACGAAGACCATTGTCTCGTCGATATCCACGGCGTCGGCTACGTCGCGTACTGCTCGACCCGCACGCTTGCCGCGCTGCCTTCGCCTGGCGAAGCGGTGGTGCTGTTCATCGAGACCTATGTGCGAGAGGACATGATCCGGCTCTATGGTTTCCAGTCGCAGCTCGAGCGCGAATGGTTTCGGCTGCTGATGAACAATGTGCCGGGTGTCGGCGCCAAGGTGGCGCTGGCCATCCTGTCGACGCTGGCGCCGGCTGACCTTGCCAATGCCATTGCACTGCGCGACATCGCCATGGTTTCCCGCGCGCCCGGCGTCGGCAAGAAGGTGGCCGAGCGCATCGTCACCGAATTGAAGGCCAAGGCGCCGGCCTATGCGGGCACCGCCACCGGCACCATTGGGCTCAAGCAGGAACTCGGCGAAGGCGTAGCGCCGGCGCCGATCACCGACGCCGTCTCCGCGCTGGTCAATCTCGGCTATTCCCGCGACACCGCCGCCAATGCGGTGTCAGCAGCGCTGAAGACGGCGGGCGAGGGCGCCGATGCGTCCAAACTGATCCGTTTTGGGTTGAAGGAACTGGCACGGTGAGCCATCGCTTGTCCGGGGCGCTGCCCTGTGCAAGGAAGGTCCCATGAGCCTTTCCCCCCGCCTCATTGCACCGGAAAAGCGCGGCGAGGATGCCGAGCAGACCCTGCGGCCGCAAACGCTTGACGATTTCGTCGGCCAAGCGGCGGTGCGGGCCAATCTCAAGGTCTTCATAGAGGCCGCCAAGGGCCGCAAGGAAGCGCTCGACCATGTGCTGTTCGTCGGACCGCCGGGGCTGGGCAAGACGACGCTGGCGCAGATCATGGCGCGCGAACTCGGTGTCAATTTCCGCTCGACCTCCGGTCCCGTCATCGCCAAGGCCGGCGATCTCGCGGCATTGCTTACCAATCTCGAAGAAGGCGACGTGCTGTTCATCGACGAGATCCACAGGCTCAACCCGGCGGTGGAGGAAATCCTCTATCCGGCGATGGAGGATTTCCAGCTCGACCTGATCATCGGCGAGGGTCCGGCGGCGCGTTCGGTGAAGATCGACCTAGCGCACTTCACGCTGGTCGCCGCCACCACGCGGCTCGGCCTGCTCACCAATCCGCTGCGCGACCGCTTCGGCATCCCGGTGCGGCTCAACTTCTACACCGTCGAGGAGTTGGAGCAGATCGTGCGGCGCGGCGCGCGCATCCTGCAGATGCCACTCGGCGACGACGGTGCGCTGGAAATCGCGCGGCGCGCGCGCGGCACGCCACGCATTGCCGGACGGCTGCTGCGGCGCGTGCGTGATTTCGCCTCGGTGGCCGGCGACGGCCATGTCGACCGCCTGATCGCCGACGAGGCCTTGACCCGGCTCGAAGTCGACGCGCTTGGCCTCGACGCCCTCGACCGCCGCTATCTCAGCATGATCGCCCGTAATTTCGGCGGCGGTCCGGTCGGCATCGAGACCATCGCCGCCGGCTTGTCCGAGCCGCGCGATGCCATCGAGGACATCATCGAGCCCTATCTGATCCAGCAGGGGTTCATCCAGCGCACGCCACGCGGACGCATGCTGACCGCCAATGCCTGGCGCCATCTCGGCCTCGATGCGCCGAAGGATTTGGCGCAGCAGCAGATCAATCTGTTCCAGGAAGAATAGCCACGCAAGCGATCAGGCGCGGGTTTCCCGGACCAGCGATCAAGCATCAGTGAACGGGCCTGCGCAAATTCTCCTCATCTTCGCCGGCTTACCGGCGTATTGCTGGATTGTATCGGGTTCGCTGCATCCATGCATGTCCTCCTCCCGACCGAGATCGCTTTTGGGCGACATGTAGCAGCGCATGCCGAAATGAGGTGCCGGAGCCACTTGATGATAACCAGACGCGGGTTCCTGCGCTTTATCGGCGGGTCGTTCCTGTCGGTCGCCTCCTTCAGCGCCTACGCCGTCGGTATCGAGCCGATGCTGCTGACGCATGTGAAGCGCTATGCGCTGACGCCACCGCATTGGCCGGCCGGATTGAAGCTGCGCGTCGTCGCGCTCGCCGACATCCATGCTTGCCGGCCGTGGATGACGCCGGAGCGGATCGCTTCGCTTGCCGAAGAGGCGAATGCCTTGCAGCCGGACCTGATCGTGCTGCTCGGCGACTACATAGCCGGCATGCGCCTGGTGTCGCAAAGGGTGACGCCGCCGGAATGGGCTGGCGCCCTGTCGGGCCTCAAGGCGCCGCTCGGCGTGCTGTCGATCCTCGGCAATCACGACTGGTGGGCCGACGGCTTCGCGCAGCGGGCCGAAGTCGGCCCGACGATCGCGCGCAAGGCTCTGGAGAAAGCCGGCATCCCGGTGCTGGAGAATGACGCCGTGCGTCTGGAAAAGGACGGACATGGCGTCTGGATCGCGGGCCTCGCCGATCAGTTGGCCCTGTTGCCGAAAAAGAAACACGAGCCTCCCAGGGGATTGGACGATCTCGACGGCACGCTGGCCAAGATCAGCGACGCCGCGCCCGTTATCCTGCTGGCGCACGAACCGGACATTTTTCCAAAAGTGCCGTGGCGTGTGTCGCTGACGCTATCGGGACACACCCATGGCGGGCAGGTGCGGCTGTTCGGCTATTCGCCGATCGTGCCATCCCAGTTCGGCAATCGCTACGCCTATGGCCATGTCGTCGAGAACGACCGCAACCTCATCGTCTCGGGCGGGCTTGGCTTCAGCAATTTGCCGATCCGTTTCGGAATGCGTCCGGAAATCCTGCAGATAGACCTCGGCTGACCAGCGCGTCATGGCAGGCTTCGGATTGCGTCCAGCACATCAGGCTCGGCCTTGTCGCCATTGAATGCGTCGACGATGCCGAAAGCCCCGCCATAGCTCCACACCGACCATGAGAAGCCATGCGCTTCGGCCCGAGCGATCATGTCCCTGACATAGGCGGCCCGATATTCGGCCGGCATCACGTAGGCATTGCCATACTCCTGGCGGATCATGCCGAACTCGCCCAGCGTGATGTCTTCCGGCTTGATGCCGTTGGCCTTCGCCCAAGCCTCGACAGCCTTGAACGGCGCATCCATCAGGCCAAGCAGCTTGTCGGCGCTGTCCATGCTGGCGACCTGCTCGTCGAGATAGGCAAGCAGGCCATTCTGCCGTGTCCACGGCGCCTCGGCCTTGATCCGGGCGCGGATGGTGTCCAGCGTCACATCAAGCTGCGCCTTCGGCACAGCGGTCAAAGGAAAGGGCAGGCCGGTCACATAGGGAATGAAGTCGCCGGCCCAGGTCGCGCCCTGATGGGTGAGCAGGAACGGGTCGTAGGAGTGGAAGGTCCAGATGACGTTGTCGTCGGGGATCGTCTTCGGGTCGATCTTTTCCAGAGACGAAGCAGCGGAATAGCAGGCTCCGGTCAGGATCAGCGTCAGTTTCGTCGCCGAGGCGCGCGCCGCCGCGAACAGCTTGCGCTGGCGGTCGGGCCACAGGCTGGTGCCGTCGCTGTCGCAATCGACGATCGGCTCGTTCATCGGTTCGAAAGCGACCTTTTCGGGATCTTCGGCGGCCAGCTTGCGCGCCATGCCGCGAACCACCTCGACATAGCGGTCGAAGGTCGCGGGGTCGTCCATCACCTCGCCCATGCCGATCTTGCGGCCGCCGCCGGCCGGGATCAGGTGCATGTCGACGATGACCTTCAGTCCGGCGCGATTGATCATGCGCGCCGAGTCCAGCACGCTGGCATAGAGTTGGTCACGAAGGTCCGTTGTCTTGTCCGAGAGAAAAGGCGACGGATCGACCGGCATGCGCAGGAAATCGAAGCCGGCATCCTTCAGCGCCTTGAGGTCGTCCTCGTTGAGGAATTTGCGCCATTCCGGGTAGGGCAGGATGGCCTTGCCATCACCCCACTGGTCCTCGCCGGGCCAGGTGACCCACTGGTCGAGATTGAGACCGCGCTTCATGGAGAAGGTCGCCGCCCCACCCGACAGTGTAGAAGCGGCCAGCGCCAGCACGACCGCCATCAAGCTCTTGATCATCGTCGTCAACAGTGCCATCGGGTTCATGCGCCGAAAAATACCTGCCGCGTCGGCATCTAAAAAGGAAGCGCAATGGGCGATCATGGTGAATCCGCGGCATTGCAGGCAGGGCTTTCCGGTGCGCTGACCGAGTTCGGCCACCGGCTGATGGCGCGGGTCTATTATGCCGATACCGATTTCTCGGGCGTCGTCTATCACGCGCGCTATCTGGAATTCCTCGAGCGCGGCCGCTCCGACTATCTCAGGCTCACCGGCGTGCATCACACCGAACTCGCCGACGGCAAGCACGGCGAGAAGATCGTGTGGGTGGTGCGCCGCATGGAGATCGACTTCCGCATCCCCGCCCGTATCGATGACATCCTGACCGTCGATACCCGCACCGAGACCATTTCCGGCGCGCGCATCTTCATGGCGCAGCAGCTCAAGCGCGGCGACGAGGTGCTGGTCGAGGCCAAGGTCGAGGCGGCGATCATCGGCGAGAATGGCCGGCCGAGGCGTTTTCCCAGGGAATGGGTGGCGGCGTTCATGCCCAAGGTCTTTCCCCAGGACTGATTGGAGGGATAGCGTGCCGACTTCGCCGGCGGCGGTGCCGGGGCGCGGCAATGCGCCGCGCCTTATGGACTAACCCATCCTTAACCATAACGGTTCATGAAGAGATTGGGGAAGATTGGCGTTATCGAGCGCCTTCCTTTCACCAATATTTGCCCCGAAAAGGCCGCTAACGGCACGGTTTGGGGTGTCCGGTAGCTTCGTGCGAACCGACCACAAGGGATGCCATGGGCCAGCCGCCAGCTTCGCCCGGAAAATCTTAAGGACGTAACGATGGAAAATATCGCACTCGCCGAACCGGGCGCGCAATTGTCGATTTGGGCCTTGTTCATGCAGGCCAGCTGGGTGGTCAAGCTGGTCATGATCGGGCTGCTCTGCGCTTCGGTGTGGACCTGGGCGATCATCGTCGACAAGCTGGTTGCCTACGGCCGCATGCGCTTGGCGCTGAACCGCTTCGAGCAGGTTTTCTGGTCGGGGCAGTCGCTGGAGGAACTCTACCGCACTCTTGCCGACCGCAAGACGACAGGCATGGGCGCCATCTTCGTCGCCGCCATGCGCGAATGGAAGAAGAGTTTCGAGAAAGGCGCCAAGTCGCCGCTCGGCCTGCAGACCCGCATCGACAAGGCCATGGACCTGGCGCTGACCCGTGAGATGGAAAAGCTGGAGGGCCGCCTCGGCTTTCTCGCCACCACCGGCTCGGCGGCACCTTTCATCGGCCTGTTCGGCACTGTGATCGGCATCATGACCTCGTTCCAGGCCATCGCGGGCTCAAAGAACACCAGTCTCGCGGTGGTCGCGCCCGGCATCGCCGAGGCGCTGCTGGCGACGGCCATCGGCCTGCTCGCCGCCATTCCGGCGGTCATCGCCTATAACAAGCTGTCATCGGATGCGAGCAAGATCGCCGTGCGCATGGAGGGGTTCTCCGACGAGTTCTCCGCCATACTCTCGCGCCAAATCGATGAAAAAGTCGCGCCGAAGGCCTGAGGGACGATCATGGGAATGTCTGTAGGCATGGGCGGAGGACGCGGCGGGCGCGGCCACAGGCGGCGCGGCCGTCATCACGCGTTGATGTCGGAAATCAACGTCACGCCGATGGTCGACGTGATGCTGGTGCTGCTGATCATCTTCATGGTCGCGGCGCCAATGCTGACGGTCGGCGTGCCGATCGACCTGCCCGACACGCAGGCCAAGGCGATGAATGCCGACACCCAGCCGATCACCGTCTCGATCGATGCGACCGGCAAGATCTTCCTGCAGGAAACCGAGATTCCGATCGAGGAGCTGGTGGCCAAGCTGCAGGCGATCTCGAAGACCGGCTATGAAGAGCGCATCTTCATCCGCGGCGACAAGTCGACCGACTACGGCACGGCGATGAAGGTGATGGCCCGCATTTCGGCCGCTGGCTACAAGAACATCGGCTTGGTTTCACTGCAGGAACAGGATCAATAGACACACGATGAGGACCGGCCTCACCACATCGGTGATCTTGCATACGGCGGTGCTGGCCTTCGGCCTGTTCACGCTGTCGGCGCCGGCCGCGCTTCCGTCCGCCGATGTCGAGTCCGTCGCGGTCGATATCGTGCCGATGGAAGCCATTGCGCAGACCCTGCAGGGCGACAAGAAGGCCGTGATGCATGAAAAGCCGGCGCCGTTGCCGACGCAGCGTCCCGATATCGTGCCGAATGCACAGAAGGTCGGCGAAAACAGCGTCGACACCGACAAGCCGATAACGCCTGAAGCCAAGCCGAAACCCGTCGACACGACCTCGGCTCCGGCGCCCGCGCCGACCCCGAAGGAAATCCCGAAGACCGAGGACGTGCCGAAGCCGCAGGAAAAGCCCAAGCCCATTCCGGCGACGGAAGTGGCGCCAGCGCCGACGCCCAAGGAAGAGGTCAAGCCTGAGCCGGTCAAGCAGACCGAGCCGAAGCCCACTCCGGCAAAGCCCGCGCCGACACCGCCGCCGCAGGACAAGACCGCCGCCATCGATCCGACGCCCGAGGTCAAGCCCGACGCCGTCGCCGAGGCCATAGCCAAGGACCCGCCCACCGAGGAGACGCAGTTGCCGAATTCGGCGCCCGCGCCGGAGGCCCGGCCGAAGCCGCAGCCGGCACAGGCCGAAAGCGCCAAGGCGCCTGAACGCAAGGATGCCGACAAGCCGGTCAAGGAAGCCTCGTCCAAGCCAAAGTCGGACGACAAGCAGTTCAACGCCAACGAGATTTCGGCGCTGCTCGACAAGCAGAAGCCGTCCGGCGGCGGCGCCAAGCGCTCGACGCAGCAAGCGTCGCTCGGCGGCGACAAGGATCAGGGCCAGAAGCTGTCGAAGTCGGAGCAGGGCGCCCTGGAAAGCCAGCTCGGCGGTTGCTGGACCTTGCCGGCCGGGCTTGAAGGTTCGGAGAATTTCGTCGTCGTCGTCCGTTTCAACCTGAACAACTCCGGCAAGCTCGACGGCCGTCCTTCCGTTGAAACGTCGAGCGGCAACAGGCAGTTCGACGAGAGCGCGGTGCGCGCGGTTCAGAAATGCGACATGGCCGGCCTGCAGGTTCCCGCCGGCAAGCAGGACATCTGGAACGACATCCGGGTCACATTCGACCCAAGGGAGATGCTCGGCCTCTAGGCCCTGATATCCGAAGATCAGTATGAGAAGCGAGAAGACATGAAATCAATCCTCAAGCCGCTCCTGACGATTGCAGCCATGGCGCTGGGCATGACGGCCATCGTTCCGATGCCTGCGTGGGCGCTGGTCGAACTCAACGTCAACAAGGGCAATGTCGAGCCGTTGCCGATCGCCATCACGGATTTCCAGGGTGGCGATGCGCTTGGCGCGCAGATTTCCCAGATCGTCACCGCCGATTTGAAGCGCTCCGGCCTGTTCGCGCCGATCGACAAGAGCGCCTTCATCGAGAAGATCGCCAATCCGGACGCAACCCCCCGCTTCGACGACTGGAAGGTGATCAATGCGCAGGCTCTGGTCACCGGCAGCGTCAGCAAGGAAGCGGACGGCCGCATCCGCGCCCAGTACCGGCTATGGGACACATTCGCGGGCCAGCAGATGGCCGGCGAGCAGTTCTTCGCCAACGACGCCAATCAGCGCCGCGTCGCCCACATCATCGCCGACGCCATCTATGAACGGCTGACTGGCGAGAAGGGTTATTTCGACACGCGCGTCGTCTTCATCGACGAGTCCGGCGCCAAGAACGCGCGCAAGAAGCGCCTCGCCATCATGGACCAGGATGGCGCCAACGTCCGCTACCTTTCGGACGGCAGGTCGATCGTGCTGACGCCGCGCTTCTCGCCGAACCGGCAGGAAATCACCTACATGTCCTATGAGAGCGGCCAGCCCAGGGTCTATCTCCTGCAGATCGAGACCGGGCAGCGTGAGCTGGTCGGCAATTTTCCAGGCATGACCTTTGCGCCGCGCTTCTCGCCCGACGGCCAGAAGGTGATCATGAGCCTGCTGCGCGACGACGGCAATTCCAACATCTTCGCCATGGACCTGCGCAGCCGTTCGACGACGCGGCTGACCAACTCGACCGCCATCGACACCTCGCCTTCCTACTCGCCCGACGGCAGCAAGGTGGTGTTCACCTCCGACCGTGGCGGTCGCGCGCAGATCTACGTCATGGGCGCCGACGGATCGGGCCAGACCCGCATCTCGTTCGGCGACGGCGTCTATTCGACGCCGGTTTGGGCGCCGCGCGGCGACCTCATCGCCTTCACCAAGCAGAGCGGCGGCGAATTCCAGATCGGCGTCATGAAGACCGACGGCTCGGGCGAGCGCATCCTGTCGTCCGGCTTCCAGCAGGAAGGCCCGACCTGGGCGCCGAACGGCCGCGTGCTGATGTTCTTCCGCGACGCCAATGGCGGCCCGAAACTGGTTTCCGTCGATCTCACCGGCCGCAACGAGCAGCCGATCCCGACGACGAACTTTGCTTCGGATCCGGCCTGGTCGCCGCTGCTGGAATAGAACGGGAATTGGCGAACTGAAGAATTGAAGAGATGGTGAAAGCAGAGGGCTACGTTAAGCGAGCAAAGGATCTAGAGGTCTACAAGCGCGCTTACGTGGTCTCTCTGGCGGTTCACAAGGCCACCCTCGCTTTTCCCAAGATAGAGCAATACGCGCTGGCCGATCAGTTGCGGCGTTCCAGCAAAGGGATTTGCGCCAATCTGGCCGAGGGATTTGCCAAACAGACCCACTCCAAAGCTGAATTTGCCCGGTTCATTTCGATGGCCATAGGATCGTGCAGTGAAGTGGAGACGTGGATTTCATACGCGTTCGATCTCGAATACATCTCGCAGGCGCAACGGGACGAGTGGCTACAATCGTATGGCCAGGTGTACGGAATGCTGGTGAACCTCAGAGTGAAGCTAGGGTGAACATCCTTCTTCAATTCTTCAGTTCTCCAACTCTTCAATTCCCCCTTACATTCCCCTTTTCCATGCCTTCGTCGCGTTTTGGCCGCATTTCCGCCTAGGGTCCGCGCCAACTGTGGCCTATGACAAAACAGCTGCGGACGGGCAGCCTAAACCAAATTTTAACCGTGTTTCTTGAATGCCGGTTAACCCAAACGTGGTTACTGGGTGATCAACGAAATCACTCGAAACATGATCACTCGAATACGAAGGAGAGGCGGCATGGGCCGTATCGCAGCACTGACCAGAAACCCGGCCATGATCGCGCTGGTGGCGATGCTCGCCATCACCGGTTGCGCTTCGAAGAAGACCCCGAACAGCGCTGCTGACCTTGGCCTCAATGGCGCGGGTGCCGCAACACCCGGCTCGGCACAGGACTTTACCGTCAACATCGGCGACCGCATCTTCTTCGATACGGACTCGACCTCGATCCGTGCCGACGCACAGACGACCCTGTCGCGCCAGGCACAGTGGCTCAACCAGTACAAGCAGTATGCCATCGTCGTCGAAGGCCATGCCGACGAACGCGGCACGCGCGAATACAATCTGGCGCTCGGTGCCCGCCGTGCCGCCGCCACGCGCGACTTCCTGGTTTCCAAGGGCGTTTCGGCGAGCCGTCTCAAGACGATTTCCTACGGCAAGGAACGTCCGGTCGCCGTATGCGACGACATCTCCTGTTGGTCGCAGAACCGCCGCGCCGTCACCACGCTCAGCGGCGCTGGTTCCTGAGGCGTCGCGCGCCGAAAGGCGCGCAC